>CABZMT010000004.1 GCA_902526965.1 uncultured Alphaproteobacteria bacterium | reverse complement strand
GGTTCGGTCCTCCGGTGAATTTTACTTCACTTTCAACCTGCTCATGACTAGATCACTCGGTTTCGAGTCTAATCCCATTAACTAAATCGCCCTATTCAGACTCGCTTTCGCTTCGCCTACACCTATATGGCTTAAGCTTGCTAATGAGATTAAGTCGCTGACCCATTATACAAAAGGTACGCTGTCACCTCATAAAGAGGCTCCAACTGCTTGTAAGCATCCGGTTTCAGGGTCTATTTCACTCCCCTGCTAGGGGTTCTTTTCGCCTTTCCCTCACGGTACTGGTTCACTATCGGTCATAAAGTAGTATTTAGGCTTAGGAAGTGGTCTTCCTATATTCAGACAGGATTTCACGTGTCCCGCCCTACTCATGTCTATTTTTTACTATCTACCCATACGAGGCTATCACTCACTATGGCCTGCCTTTCCATACAGTTCTGGTTTAGTAAAAAGTAGCACTGGCCTGATCCGCTTTCGCTCGCCACTACTAACGGAATATCTTTTCCTCTAGGTACTTAGATGTTTCAGTTCCCTAGGTTCGCCCTTATAAGCTATGAATTCACTTATAAGTTATTGGGTTTCCCCATTCGGAGATCTCGGATTAAGCTTATTGACAGCAAGTCCGAGCTTATCGCAGTCTGTCACGTCCTTCGTCGCCTCTTTATGCCAAGGCATCCACCAAATGCTCTTACGCGCTTGAATTATTAACACACAGTGAAAAGTTTGTTGTTAATAACTTTTTGTAGTTATTTGTTGTTATATTAGTTGTTTAATTGACGAACAACTCGTGCAAGTTATTCGTCTGTGTTATCAGCTTACATATTTACGATGTTAAAAAGTTGGTGGAGGATAGCGGGATCGAACCGCTGACCTCCTGAATGCAAATCAGGCGCTCTCCCAGCTGAGCTAATCCCCCAACAGTGTTGGTGGGCGAGGGAGGACTTGAACCTCCGACCTCACGCTTATCAAGCGCGCGCTCTAACCAACTGAGCTACACGCCCAATCAATGCCCTTTATCAACGTTAGTTGAAAAAAGCAAAACAAATAGACGGTGGTTACTTTAAACGTACACTTAGTTCAAAGTTTTTTTTCCTTTAGAAAGGAGGTGATCCAGCCGCAGGTTCCCCTACGGCTACCTTGTTACGACTTCACCCCAATCGCTGGCCGTACCGTGGGCAGCTGCCTCCCGAAGGTTAGCGCACTGACTTAAGATAAAACCAACTCTCATGGTGTGACGGGCGGTGTGTACAAGACCCGGGAACGTATTCACCGCGGCATGCTGATCCGCGATTACTAGCAATTCCAACTTCATGCACTCGAGTTGCAGAGTGCAATCCGAACTGAGATAACTTTTGGGGATTTGCTCCACCTTGCGGTATTGCGTCCCGTTGTAGTTACCATTGTAGCACGTGTGTAGCCCAGCGTGTAAGGGCCATGAGGACTTGACGTCATCCCCACCTTCCTCCGGCTTATCACCGGCAGTTTCGCTAGAGTCCTCAGCCGAACTGTTAGTAACTAACGATAAGGGTTGCGCTCGTTGCGGGACTTAACCCAACATCTCACGACACGAGCTGACGACAGCCATGCAGCACCTGTGCGAAAGCCAGCCGAACTGAAGGTTACCATTCTGTAACCGGTACTTTCCATGTCAAACGCTGGTAAGGTTCTTCGCGTTGCGTCGAATTAAACCACATGCTCCACTGCTTGTGCGGGTCCCCGTCAATTTATTTGAGTTTTAATCTTGCGACCGTACTCCCCAGGCGGGGTGCTTAACGCGTTAGCTACGACACCGAACAAGAGTCCGACGACTAGCACCCATCGTTTACTGCATGGACTACCGGGGTATCTAATCCCGTTTGCTACCCATGCCTTCGCATCTCAGCGTCAATATCAGTCCAGAAAATCGCCTTCGCCACTGGTGTTCCTTCCAATATCTACGAATTTCACCTCTACACTGGAAATTCCATTTTCCTCTCCTGAATTCCAGAACAGAAGTTTTAAAAGCAATTCCTAGGTTGAGCCCAGGGATTTCACTTCTAACTTTCTGTTCCGCCTACATGCGCTTTACGCCCAGTAATTCCGAACAACGCTAGGACCTTCCGTATTACCGCGGCTGCTGGCACGGAATTAGCCGGTCCTTCTTCTTCGGCTACTGTCATTATCCTCACCGATGAAAGAGTTTTACAACCCTAAGGCCTTCGTCACTCACGCTGCATTGCTGGATCAGGGTTGCCCCCATTGTCCAATATTCCCTACTGCTGCCTCCCGTAGGAGTCTGGGCCGTGTCTCAGTCCCAGTGTGGCTGATCATCCTCTCAAACCAGCTAAAGATCGAAGCCTTGGTGAGCTCTTACCTCACCAACAAGCTAATCTTGCGCGGGCCAATCTTATAGCGATAAATCTTTCCCATTACTGGAATATACGGTATTAGCTACAGTTTCCCGCAGTTATTCCGTACTATAAGGTATGTTCCCACGTGTTACTCACCCGTGCGCCACTAAGGACACCTAGCAAGCTAGGGCCTTCGTTCGACTTGCATGTATAAAGCATGCAGCAAGCGTTCGTTCTGAGCCATAATCAAACTCTTAAGTTGAATTACCTACTCATAAAAAACAAAGTTTTAAATTGACGTAGGTTAGACGCCAAAATAACGAGCTAACATTCTTATCGAGTGTAAGCTTGATCGAAACTTGACGTTTAAACCCACCGTCTATTCATTTCATATTAACTAAAAATAAAGAGCAAGAATCAGTGGTGCACAATAAATGGCCCAATGAATCGAATAAAAAGTAGAATATATCTACACTTTATCGAAGCATTGTCAAATGCATTTCAATAAAAAAAATAAAAAAAACCATTGAAAAGAAGAGTTTATTTAGGTAATGGTTGCGGGGGTAGGATTTGAACCTACGACCTTCAGGTTATGAGCCTGACGAGCTACCAAGCTGCTCTACCCCGCGATCAGAAAACGAAAGATATGTTAAAATATCAACAATTACAATGATTATTCTTGGTAGCGGAGGAGGGATTTGAACCCCCGACACATGGATTATGATTCCACCGCTCTAACCAACTGAGCTACTCCGCCAAAAGGAAATATTGTTTTATATTAAATTAACCTATTCTTAAATAATTTTGTTTATCTCTTTAAGAATGAATTTTTTTACATTGTTAACGCCTTGCTTGCTAACTTGTGAATTTATGACAATCTCTACACCTCTTGGCTTTCCATCAAAAATTGGATAGCTACCTATGGATATAAATTGATATTTTTTTTCTGCATCAACAAGAATCTGAGCTATTTTACTCTCATAAAGTTTTGTAGTTATAGATGTTGAATAAAATTTATTTTTAATTTTAATCATTTTTTTAAATTCTTTCATCATTGCTTGTACTATCGATGGTATTCCTGCAAAAACATAAATATTCTCAATTTTAAAACCTGGTGCGCCACTAACTTTATTTAAAATTAATTTAGATCCCTCGGGCATGTATGCCATTTTTTTTCTAGCATCAGTTAATTCAGATTTAACTTTCCTATAATATTTTTTCAATTCACTAAATGCACCTTTATGTAATTTGTATTTTTTTCTAACTGCTAAACTAATTGACTCAGATGTTATATCATCATGTGTTGGGCCTATACCGCCAGTAGTAATGATGTAGTCATATCTAGTTTTTAATTTTCTGATCTGAGTAATAATAATTTTTTTTGAGTCAGGTATTACGATAACCAACTGTAAAGATACACCACATAAAAATAATTCTTTGGCTATATGATTTATATTTTTATCTTGTGTCCTACCTGATAATATCTCATTGCCGATGATTATAAGACAAGCTGATTGTATATTTTTTTTAGTTGCCATAGATGAATTATAAAGAGGAAATTTTAGAGGGTTTTTTTATAAAACGCTATAAACGATTTTTTGTTGATATAAAGATTGGTGCTAAAGTTGTCACGGCTTACTGTCCAAACACAGGTTCTCTGTTAGGTCTATTGAACGAGGGTTCAAAAGTCTTGGTTTCTAAAGTAGAAAATCCAAATGCTAAATTAAAATATAGATTAGAAGCAATCAAAGACTTCAAAACATTTGTTGGTATAAACACATCGCTGCCAAACGATATTGTTTTTAATGCCATAAAAGAAAATAAAATTCTTCATGAAATTAAAGGTGATTTAAAAAAAGAAGTAAAATATGGAAAAAATTCTAGAGTTGATATTTATGCTAGTCACCCAAAAGGTGATAGTTATATTGAAGTTAAATCGGTCACATTATTAAGAGAAAAAAATTTAGCAGAATTTCCAGATGCTGTTACCTCAAGAGGATCAAAACATTTAATAGAATTAAGTAATATATCAAAAAAAGGTGGTAACTGTTTTCTGATATATCTAATTCAACGAAATGATGTAAATAGATTTTCGATAGCTAAAGATTTAGATAATGAGTATTATAAAAATTCTCTTATTGCCAAAAAAAGTGGTGTAAAATTTAGAGCATTTAAATGTAATGTTTCTATAAAAGGTATAAATATTATTGATGAGATAAAAGTTGATGAAGATTAAATCATATTCAAATGCTGAAATAGACTCTTGTAGAAAGGCAGGTAAAATAACTGCAACTATTTTAGACGAGCTCAATAGTATAATTAAAGAGGGTATTTCAACTTCTGAGATTGATGAATTTTGTTTAACTAGAATTCAAGAATTAGGTGGCACTCCTGCCCCTTTATTTTATAGAGGATTTCCAAAATCTACATGTACCTCTTTAAATCATGTGATTTGTCATGGAATTCCAAATTATAATCGAAATCTTCAAGACGGAGATATTTTGAATGTTGATGTTACAACAATAATTAATGGTTGGCATGGAGACTCATCAAGAATGTATAAGGTTGGTGATATTTCTATAAAAGCAGACAACCTGTGTAAAGTTACTCATGATTGTTTGATGGAAAGTATTGATGAAATAAAAGTTGGTGAACCGATAAGTCTTATTGGAAAAAAAATTGAAGATATCGCCACATCAAATAATTTTAGTGTTGTTAGAGATTTTTGTGGACATGGTGTTGGTTTGAAATTTCATGAAAATCCAAGTATTTTGCATTACTACGATAGCGAATATGATAATATTAAATTTATAGATGGAATGATTTTTACGATTGAACCTATGATCAATGCTGGAAAATATCAGTCTAAAATACTAAGTGATGGTTGGACAGCTGTAACTAAAGATAAAACACTTAGCGCTCAGTACGAACATACGATATATATTAATGGTGATAATGTTGAGATTCTAACAGAGTCTCCAAATAAGGCTTTTTATAATTGATACCGAGATACTCTAGAAAAATTCTTAAAGAAATCTGGGAAGATAATAATAAATTTCAAATATGGCTTGATCTCGAAATACTTGCTTGCGAGGCAATGGAAAAATTAGGCCAAATACCCAAAGGAACCTCAAATAGAATAAAAAAAAAAGCAAAGTTTAAAGTAAATGAAATAGAAAAAATTGAAGAAAAAACCAAGCACGATGTAATTGCTTTTCTGACTAATGTAGCAAAGTATGTAGGTGCTGAGTCTAGGTATATTCATAAAGGACTTACATCTAGTGATATTTTAGATACTTCTTTTTCAATTCAACTCAACCAATCAAGTAATATAATCCTTGGGGGTTTAGAAAAATTAAGCAAATCTCTTCTTCGTATTGCAAAAAAACATAAATACACTTTATGTATTGGCAGAAGCCATGGTATTCACGCTGAGACAACAACTTTTGGATTAAAAATTCTTGGTTATCTAGTTGAAAACAATAGAAACATAAATCGTCTTAAAAATTCAATTAAACAAATACAGACAATCCAAATGTCTGGTCCTGTTGGAACATATTCTAATATTGATACAAGGGTTGAACAAATGATTGCTAAAAAATTAAAATTCTCAATCGAGCCAGTTTCCACACAAATTATACCAAGAGATAGGCATGCAGATCTTTTTTGCTCCTTTGCAATAATAGCAAGTTCTCTTGAACGTTTATCAACAGAAATTAGACATTTACAGAGAACTGAAGTCTTGGAAGTTGAAGAGGGATTTGGAAAAGGTCAAAAAGGTAGTTCGGCAATGCCTCATAAAAAAAATCCAATTTTATCAGAAAATTTAACAGGATTAGCAAGAGTAGTAAGGTCTTTAACCATTCCCGCTTTAGAAAATATAACATCATGGCATGAAAGAGATATTAGTCACTCTAGTGTTGAGAGAATAAACGCTCCTAACGCAACCATTACTCTTGACTTTGCAGTTCAAAGAATGATTTTCGTACTCAATAATCTAATAATACATAAAAATAATATGGTAAAAAACTTAAACCTTTTAAAAGGCTTACCCTATTCACAAAACGTTTTAATTTTTCTAATTGATAATAAAGTTCTGAGAGAAGATGCTTATAAAATTGTCCAAGATTGTGCTTTAAAAACGTGGGAGGGTAATTTGTCTTTTAAAGATAATCTCTTAAAACATCCAAGTTTAACCAAGTTTAAGATATCGAGTAAAATCGATAATATTTTCAATAATAAAAGTCTTTTTACAAATGTAGATAAGATATTTAAAAGAGTCATCTGATGGCAACAAAATTAAAAAAATTATATGAAGGAAAAGCAAAAATTATTCATGCAAAAAATAGCAACCAAGTAATAGCTACTTATAAAAATGACGCTACTGCATTTAATAATTTAAAAAAAGGTTCTATAAAAAATAAGGGTGCTATTAATAATGCTATCTCGAGTTATTTATTTCAGATTTTGAATCACTGTGATATCCCAACACACTTTATCAAAAAAATTGACAAAAAATCGCAGCTTTTAAAAAAAGTAGATATTATTCCAATTGAAGTCTTGGTTAGAAATCTCTTTGCTGGATCTTTGTCAAAGAAATTTGGCATTAAAGAGGGTACTCCATTATCCGATACACTCATAGAGTACTGTTTAAAATCAGATGAACTTGGGGATCCACATATAAGTTCTGAGCATATTCTTAATTTAGGGTTATGCGACTTTGATGAATTAGAATTAATAGATGCATATTCTTTGAGAATTAACGATATCTTAAGATCTACATTTTTTTCTATCGGAATTAATTTAATTGATTTTAAGTTAGAATATGGAATTTGTAAGAAAACCAATGAACTTGTTTTAGCTGATGAAATATCACCAGATACTTGTCGATTATGGGACATAAAAACAAATAAAAAACTTGATAAAGATCGCTTTCGAAGAGATTTAGGAAATGTTGAAGAGGCATATACAGATGTGCTAAATAGATTAAACTTAAAGATTTAATGCGTATAAAAATTTTAATAAGACTAAAGAATCAAATTTTAGAGCCTCAAGGAAAGGTTATTGAACAATCGCTAAATAATTTAGGATTTAATGAATTTAATAATATCAGGCAAGGAAAGCTCATTGAGTTAGACTTACCAGATAATTTGAGTAAAGAAGAAAAAGACCAAAAAATAGACTCTGCATGCAAAAAGCTTTTAGTTAATAATATTATTGAAGAGTACGAAGTACTTGGATGAGTTTTAAGTCTGCTGTCATTACATTTCCGGGATCTAATTGTGACAGAGACGCTTTATGTTACTTACAGGATTTAACAAAAGGTTTTGTTTATAATATTTGGCATGAAGAAGCATCTTTGCCACAAGTTGATTTGGTAATATTACCTGGAGGTTTTAGTTTTGGTGACTATTTAAGATCGGGGGCCATGGCATCAAAGAGTAAAATAATCAATGATGTTATAAAACATGCAAATAATGACAGATATTTATTAGGTATTTGTAACGGTTTTCAAATTTTAACTGAAATTGGGCTCCTTGAAGGGGCCTTGATACAAAACAAAAACCTTAAATTTTTAGGCAAAAACTGTTTTATTAAAAAAAAATTTAAAAATAACTTTAATTCATCCATTAAAGAAGATCAAGTGCTTCAAATCCCTGTGGCTCACAATGAGGGAAATTTTTATTGTGATAATGAAACTTTAAAATCACTTAATAATAATGAACAAATTGCATTTGAATACTGCAAAGGTGAATTCTCAAATAGTGAAGAAAACATTAATGGCTCAATAGAAGCTATTGCGGGCATCACAAACAAAAAGAAAAATATTCTTGGTATGATGCCTCACCCTGAAAGAGCCTATTCTGACTTTCATCAATCACAGGATGGTAAGCTAATCATAGAGTCATTAATATCATGAACGAAGAGTTAATACTTCAGCACGGCTTAACTTTAGATGAATTCAAGATCATCAAGAACTATTTAAATAGAGACTTAACTATTGAAGAGTTAGGAATTTTTTCAGCAATGTGGAATGAACACTGTTGTTATAAGACATCAAAAAAATGGTTAAAAAAACTTCCTACAGAAAACGAAATTGTTATTCAAGGTCCTGGAGAAAATGCTGGAATAATAGATATACAAGATAATGATGGAATTGCTTTTAAAATAGAAAGTCACAACCATCCTAGTTACATCGAACCTTTTAATGGATCAGCAACTGGTGTTGGCGGCATACTAAGAGATATTTTTACGATGGGAGCAAGACCAATAGCTACTCTTGACTCAATTAGATTTGGTTTAATAGAAAGCGAAAAAACAAAATATTTATTGAACGGAGTTGTTCATGGAATTGGCCACTACGGCAACTGTATAGGAATTCCTAATATCGGTGGTGAGTGCGAGTTTGAGTCGACGTATGATTTTAATAATTTGGTTAATGCTATGGCTGTAGGTCATGTTCAAAAAGATAAAATTTTTTACTCAAAACCTAAGTCTATTGGAGGTCTCATTGTCTATATTGGTTCGAAGACTGGAAAAGATGGAATTCATGGCGCCAGTATGGCTTCAGATGTTTTTTCAGAAGATGATGAGGATGATAAAAGACCCTCTGTACAAGTCGGTGATCCTTTTATGGAGAAGCTTTTAATGGAGGGTTGTTTAGAATTAATGTCATCAGGATTAATAGAGTCTATGCAAGATATGGGTGCTGCAGGAATTACCTCCTCGAGCGTAGAAATGGCTTCAAAGGGTAATGTAGGTGTATTTATTAATCTTGATAAAGTCCCATTGAGACAACCATTAAGCGCATATGAGATACTTCTATCCGAAAGCCAAGAAAGAATGCTGGCAGTCATAGATGAAAAAAATAATCTTAAGGTAAAAGAAATTCTTCAAAAGTGGCAAATAGATTATGAAATTATTGGAGAAATAACTAATAATAAACGAGTTGTGTTTGAGTCAAATAATAAGAAAGTGGTAGACCTACCCGTAGATATAATTGTTGATGATGCACCGGAATACGACAGAGAATTTTATATGCCAAGAAAAAGAAAAGGCAAAGATTTTGATTTTTCCAACATTAAATTGGAAGATATAATTAACACTTTACTATCAAATTTAAATTATTTGGATAAAAGTTGGGTTTTTAATCAATATGACTCAACCGTAATGGGAGATACTGTCAAAGAACCCGGTCAATCATCTGGTATAGTTAAAATTCATGGAACACAAAAAGTTATTGGTGCTACCACAGACTGTAATCCTTTATATATAAGAATTAATCCTTACGAGGGTATGAAGTATACAGTTGCTGAGTCTTACAGGAATTTAATTGCATGTAACATAAATCCTTTAGCTATTACAAATAATCTAAATTTTGCTAGTCCCTTAGACCCAAATATCATGGGAGAATTAGTCCTATCTATTGATGGTTTAAAAACAGCAGCAGTCAAATTCAATACCCCTATCGTTTCAGGTAATGTGTCTTTATATAACCAGACAAATGAAATACCTATTAAGCCTACACCTGTGATCGGAATGGTAGGCTTTAATCAAGATTTGAAAAAAATAAATTCAAATAAATTTTGTAATATTGGCAATAAGATCCTTGTTTTAGGAAAACAATTAGAAAAAAAATTTAGTCCTTATCTTTTACAGGATCAAAATCTTGCCTCAAATATAAATGAATATAATGATTTAGAGGAATTAGATTTGGATTATGAGAAAAAAATAGCTAATTGTGTTTTGGAGATGTCAGATTTGAAATACATTATGTCCTGTAATGATATTTCAAGAGGCGGTGTCTTTTTATCTTTATTAAAAATGCAATACAAGGATATGGGCTTTAAAGTTAATATTCCTGATCCAATTAATCTTTTTTGTGAGTACAGTGCAGGGTATGTGATTGAAATTAGGAACGAAGATCTAGACAATGTAACTTCATTTCTAAGCAAAAATGCTGTCGGACACTTTGAAATCGGAGAGATAATTAAAGAAAATATAGTAATAAACTCTAAAAAATTTGACTATTTTGATATTATAAATAATTATCATAGTAATTTTGAAAATATTATTAATTAGATGCCTATAGAACAAAAAAAACTTGAAGATCTTATCAAAGATAAATTTCCTAATTCTACAATTACAATAGAAGATCTTGCTGGTGATAACGATCATTATTCAGTTCAAATTGAAAGTGATATATTTAATGGGTTATCTCGTATACAACAACATCAATTAGTCTACAAATCATTAGATGGGTTGATGGATAAAGAGCTTCACGCTATGCAATTAAAAACGAAAGGAACTAAGTAATGGAATTAGAAAGTAGTACAAAAGAACAAATTGAAAAAATGATTGGTGATAATGAGGTATTCTTATTTATGAAAGGAAACCCCGATTTCCCGATGTGCGGTTTCTCATCTGTTGCAAGTGCAATTTTAAAAAAAACTGGAGTTGAATTTGGTCATTGTAATGTGCTTGATGATAATAATATTAGGGAAGGTATTAAAACTTTTTCAAATTGGCCTACGATACCTCAGCTATACATTAAAAATGAGTTTGTTGGAGGTTGTGATATCATGAAAGAAATGGCTGAGTCTGGGGAATTATTAGAACTGCTTAACACCAAAGGAATAAAAACTGAAGTAAGTTAAAAAAGGGGCAAGTAATTCTAGCCCCTCTCATTAGTTATTTGAAATATAATTATTTAATTCTTTATAATAAGAATTATTTTCCCCAACTAGCTTTTTAAGTAAAGCTAAATTATTTTGGGCATTTTCTTTTTGACCAAGATCTACATACATTTCACCTTGGTACTCAATAGCACCCAAGTGTTCTGGATCTAGATCAAGAGCTTTTTTGTAATATTTTGCAGCATTATCAAAGTCATCACTTTTTCTATAAGCAAAACCTATTTCATTAAAAACATCTGCCCTTGAGAAGTCTTTAGATACGACGGGGACTAACATTTTAAGATTTCTAATAGCGCTTTTGTATTCTTTCTTTCTTATTAAATTAATTGCCATTTTATATTCTTTTAAATGGTTAGGCTTACTTGCACTTTCATTTGTAGAAGGTGCACTTTCATTTGAGCTTGAACTAGAACTTGAGCTTGAACCAGCGGCGTAAAGACTTGAAAAAAATAACGAAAATAGAGTAATTAAAATTTTTAAATTCATAATAAGATTGTTCGAATTTAAGAAAAAAATGGATTAGTCTGATTTAAAAAAAAATTACCTTGAGTAAAATTCAACAACTAAGTTTGGTTCCATTTGTACAGGGTAAGGAACATCTGTCAATTGGGGCCCTCTTACAAACTTACCTAGGCATTTTGAAATTTCTAACTGTAAATACTCAGGTACATCTCTTTCATTAGAGCTTAATGTTTGAATAATCATTGGAATATTTTGGCTAGTTTGCTGAAGAGATATTTCATCACCATCCATAACCCGATAAGATTTTTTATTTACAACTTTTCCATTAACTAAAACATGTCCATGGTTTACAAGTTGTCTTGCCGAAAATATTGTTGGGGCGAATTTTAATCTAAATACAACAGCGTCAAGTCTTCGCTCTAACAACTCAATCAAGATTTGACTGGTATCTCCTTTTTTTCTAGATGCTGCTTGATATATTTTTAAGAATTGTTTTTCAGTAATATCGCCGTAATATTTTTTTAGCTTTTGTTTAGCCGCTAATTGAATTCCAAAGTCTGAGGGCTTTCTCCTTCTAGATTGTCCATGTTGGCCAGGACCATAAGGCCTTCTATTAAATGGACTTTTTGGCCTACCCCATAAGTTTAAGCCAAGTCTTCTATCAATTTTATGTTTTGACGATAGTCTTTTAGTCATGAATTGGTGATTTATATAGTTTTAGCATTTTAAGTCAATTTATTTTGTTATAAATTTCAATACCCCATATGCCGTTTTAATTTGTTTTTGGTCAATTTTTGATGTTTTTAAAAAATTTCTTATAGATATTTCTAAATTTTCTCTTTTTGATAATATTGAGGTAAATTTTCTTTTCTCAAGTATTTTCATAAGAAATGATAAAAACTTTTCAATATCTTTTGCATTAGCTGATTTTACAATCTTTGATGAACTAATTTTAGAAAAAGACATTTGTCTCATTTCATAAGCAATTAAAGCCACTGTATGGGATAAATTTAGAGAATTATTGCTTTTTGTAGGAATAGATAAGATGTAATTAGCATGAGATATCTCTTTATTCGTCAGACCATTATTTTCTTGCCCAAACAAAATTGATATTTTGTTATGATTTAATTTAGATATGTCTTGCAATTTTATTGAAGGTATATGGAAGTCTCTTTTTCTAACAGTAGTTGCTATTAAAATATCACTGTCTTTCATTGCTTCCGGTATTGATTTATAAGTTTTTATTTTTTTTGATAAAGATGAAAAGTGTTTAGCAGATTTTAGACCTTTTTCATTAGGCCAAATTTTTCTGGGATTTATTAATGATAAGTTTTCAAAACCAAAGCATCCTATAGATCTCAAAGACATTCCAACATTTTCAGATAATTGTGGTTTATTCAGTATAAATTGAATTTTTTTTTTCAAGGGGACTTAATTAATTTATAAATTAAACTCTCTCTTAATGCATTATAAGAAGCATCAATTATGTTAGTGGAAACACCTACTGTTGTCCAAATTGAACCTTTTTGATCTTTAGTCTCGATGAGAACACGAACTATTGCATCTGTTCCTTTTTCTGATGATAAAATTCTTACCTTAAAATCTGTCAGTTCTAAATCTTCTAAAGAGGGATAAAAATCCATTAAGGATTTTCTTAATGCTTTGTCTAAAGCATTTACAGGTCCATTACCAACCTCCACATTCATATATTCCTTTTTATCAACTTCTATTCTTACAGTTGCTTCAGACTCAGTTACTAATTCCCCTTTTGCATTCCACCTTCTATCATCTATGACTTTAAATCTTTTCAACTCAAAATATTCTGGAATACCAAAAAGAGTCTTTCTTGCAAGAATTTCAAAGCTAGCAATCGCCTGATCATATGCATAACCTTTAAATTCTCTCTCTTTAACTTTCTGTAGAAGAAAGTCTAGTTTGTCAGAATGATCATCTGGGTTAATACCAACAGTATTCAACAGAGAAATGATATTAGATCGACCAGATTGATCAGATATAACAATCTTTCTGGTGTTACCTACTATTTCTGGATCTACATGTTCATAAGTTTTAGGATCTTTGTTAATCGCAGAAACATGTAAACCACCTTTATGTGAAAAAGCATTTTCACCAACATAGGCTTGCTGAGTATTTGGCATGCGGTTTAAAATTTCATCTAAAAGCAATGAGGTTTTCTTCAAGGCCGATAGTTTTTTCTTGGAGATACTAGTATCAAAGTCAGTTTTCAAAATTATTGAAGGGATTAGGGATACTAAATTAGCATTTCCACACCTTTCTCCCAGTCCATTAATTGTGCCCTGAATTTGTCTAACACCTGCTCGAACAGCAGCAAGTGAATTAGCAACTGCATTTTCTGTATCATTATGGGCGTGAATACCTAATTTTTCACCGGGTATGCTTTTTGTAACCTCTTTGACTATAGTTTCTACCTCATTAGGAAGGGTTCCACCATTTGTATCACATAAAATGATCCACCTTGCTCCATTTCTTAGAGCTTCAATTAAACAATCTATAGCAAATTTTGGATCTGATTTGTAACCGTCAAAAAAATGTTCAGCATCATACATAGCCTCAATACCTTTGTCATTAATATAAGCTATGCTCTCACCAATCATTTTTAAATTATCTAATTTTGAAATACCCAAAGCTCTTTCAACTTGGTAAGAGGATGATTTTCCTACAATGCATATATGTTTTACATTAGTATTAGTTAAAGTATTGAGACCAGGATCGTTTGAAACACTAGTAGTAGGTCTTCTAGTCATTCCAAAAGCAACTAAATTTGATCTTTTGAATTTATTCGAAGAATTGAAAAAACTATCGTCAGTTGGATTAGAACCTGGCCAACCACCTTCGATATAATCTAAACCAAGATCATCAAGGGCTTTAGAAAATTTGATTTTATCATCAACACTAAAGTCAACGCCAGTTGTTTGCTGCCCATCTCTTAATGTCGTATCAAAAAAGTAAATTTTATTTTCTAGTTTTTCTTCCATGTCGTATCGTTTTTTGTGTCTTCTAAAACAATTCCTTGTTTAAATAACTCATCTCTGATTTTATCTGCAAGTTCAAAGTTTTTATTGTTTTTAGCTATCTGTCGGCGAGATATCATATTTTCAATATATTCTTTATCAAGGTCTAAATCTTTTTTTTGAAAACTAGGATTTAAACCCAATAGACTCAAGCCATTATTAAAATGAGCCAATAAAACCTCATTATTACTATCTTTTTTCAAATTAGCTATAATTTGCTGCAATCTCATTAGTGCTTTTGGGGTATTTAAATCATCTAAAAGTGTACTGACAAATTCAGCATCTAATTCTGAGCTTTTAACCTCTTGTATATAGTTTTCCCACTTATTTATAATGTTTTGACTATAACTTAATAGATCATTTGAAAAATCTATTGGTTGCCGATAGTGGGTAGTTAAGAGAGAATATTTTAAAACAGTTGGGTCATGTTTAACTAACAAATCATTGACAATTGTTGTATTACCTAAAGATTTAGACATTTTTTCTCCCTTAAAATTAATAAAACCATTATGGAGCCAAAAGTTTGACATTTTTTTATCATGACAACATGTTGACTGAGCTATTTCATTTTCGTGGTGGGGGAATATTAAATCAATACCTCCAGCGTGAATATCAATAGTTTCTCCAAGTAATTCGGAAATCATAGCTGAACACTCTATATGCCATCCTGGCCTTCCACTCCCCCAAGGGCTATCCCAAGAGGGTTCATTTGTCTTTGATGGTTTCCAAAGAACAAAATCTTCAGGATTTTTTTTGTATTCAGCAACTTCTACTCTTGCTCCACTAATAATGTCTTTTAATGAAAACTTAGAGAGAGAACCATAATCTTTATATTTTTTAGCTTCAAATAATACATGCCCATTAGAAATATAAGCAAATTTTTTGTCAATAAGTGATGTAATCATTTCGATCATTTTTGAAATATGATTTGTAGCTTTTGGTTCATGAGTAGGAGGTAAAATTGATAAAGAATTTAGATTTTGATGATATGTTTTTTGAGTAAGCTCAACCAACTGATCTGTCGATATATTAAGCTCGTTCGCTTTATCTATAATTTTATCATCTATGTCTGTGATATTTCTGACATAATTTACTCTTTCTTCTCCAAAAGTAAGTCTTAAAACTCTAAATAAGACATCAAAAATTATAATAGGTCTAAAGTTACCTATATGTGGATTACTATAAAGTGTAGGTCCACAAGCATACATCTTAACCGATGATGAATTGATAGGTATAAATTTTTCTTTTTTTTTAGTTAAGGTATTATATAGGTTAATATTCATCTAGAATTTTTCTTAGTCCTTCAAGCCCGAAATAATTATATAAATCTTTTACAGATGGGCCATTTTGGTTACCTGTTAATATATAACGTGTATTAGTAAAAATTTCTTTTTTTGACAGGGTTTTGTCGATATTTATTATGTGATTTACATAGTCGTCAAAGCTTAAATTTGAAATTCCATTTAAATTCTTAATTAAAAGTTTTATAAAATCTTCTGATGGTTGAGTTTTGATTTCTCTTCTATTAATAATATTCCACAAATTTACAATATCCTCATATTTATCAACATTATGTTTAATTAGCTCCCACTCTATATCTGTTAAAGCTATCTTTTTAAGTTCAGGAAATTCTTTATTTAAGTTTTTAAGGCTCATTGCTCTTAATGAATTTTTTTGGAAAAAATCGATTTTATGAATATCAATTTTTGGTAAATTTTTAGAAATATTTTCTAAGTTAAAATCTTTAAAATTATCATTTAGTATGCTTTCAAAATCATAATCAGAGTTAAGACCAAGAGAGTACAAATAAGATAGTATGCTATTAACCGTGTAACCTTTTTTTCTAAATTGATTTAGTGAAATTGAGTCTAAATTTCTTTTACTTAGCTTTGTTCCATCTTGATTAAGCATTAATGGATTATGTCCAAGTGAAGGTAAATCAGAATTTAAACTTTTGAATAATTCTAGATGAATAGCTGAATTAGTAAGATGGTCTTCGCCTCTTATAATATGAGATATATTCATATCAATATCATCAACTACACTAGGGAAGTGGTAAAGGTAACTACCGTCTGCCCTCCTTAAAACAGGATCAGATTGCGAAGCTAAGTCTACTTCTGTTTCTCCTTTGACCAAATCATTCCATATAATTTTACTTTGTGAGAGCTTAAATCTCCAATAAGGCTGATATCCATTTGCAATTTTATTTTCTATTTCATCTTTAGATAAATTCAAAGAGGATCTATCATAGATTGGGGGTTTACCAGCCTTTAATAATAACTTTTTTTTAATATCTAAATCTTCCGAAGACTCAAAACATTGGTAAACTAATTTCAAAGAAATTAACTGTTCAAAAAGTTTATTGTATCTATCAATTCTTTTACTTTGATAAAAAATTTCATCATAGTTGATTTTTAACCACTCTAAATCAGATGCAATAGATTTTACATACTCATCTTTACTTCTCTCTTGGTCAGTGTCATCATATCTTAAAATAAATTTACCATTATTTTTTTTTGAATATGCCCAATTTAAGAAACAAGATCTCATATTTCCAAGGTGTAAGTGACCTGTTGGGCTTGGTGCAAAACGCGTAACTATCATTTAACTTTTTTTAAGTAGGTATTCTCTTGAAACTTTTACTCTAGAGGTATTACCGTATTTTATAATATCAGCTGTTGCATAAGTTTCTGACCATTTTTCTGGCAGGTAACTGCCAGTTCCTATTATATCAATTGGGGCCTTTGCTAGCGACATTGCTTTACATTTTTCGTTAGTAAATCCACTAGAGGCAATAATTTTTACCTTTTTAAAACCAAAATTATCAAGTTGAGCTCTTAAATACCATAATGAAGCAGCTGAAACTCCTGGGCCAACTAAGTGTCTTAACTCTTTATCAGATCTATAATCTTTTATTGATCCAGGAGCATATTTTTCTAGGACCTCATAAGATTTTGAAGTATCTAGATTCTCAATAAATCTTCCACTTGGTGTATCCAATCTAATCATTACTTTTCCTGCTTTAGACAACTTATCAAAGTAATTACACACTTGTATTGAGTCAGTAATTTCTTTGCCAAAATAATCTGGTAAAACAACTAAGTCATTTTTGGGAAATGTTTGATGAAACATTTTTACTGCCTCAAGAGTAGATCCGGCATATCCTATTAGTGCGTGAGGCATTGTCCCTAATGCTTTGTTAGATTGAAAAAAATGTGAAGTTGCTTCTATAGAAGTTCCAATAAAACCTTTTGCTAACTTTTTTTTTGCTGATTTAGAGCCAACTGATGCTGCATAGGACATTAATTCTGACATCTCTGAGCCTGCGCAATGTCTTGCATCCATTGCTATAAAAGAGGTTTTAGGTAAGTCAAAACACATTTGATATGCGTTTGCAGCTGCTATACAAGCAGGACCAATTTTTTGGAGGAGTAAAGTCTCTAGATCCACAATATGTTTAAACGAACCTCTTATGTAAAGTATTGGTTCGCCAGCTCCAAAGTGATCTCCCTCTTTAAAGGGACTTGAAGTTTTAACTTTTATACCTCTATCTTTGGAAATTTGTTTTATCCAATTGATAGCTAATTTTAATGCTATGATACCCGGTCTACGAATAAAGATAGCATAAGTAACGTTTATGTCTCCATACTTTTGGATAATTTTTTTTGTTTTTAAAAAATAATTATCGGTATAATTATTAATTAAGTCTGAATTTGTTTTTTCATTCATAATGAACAAGAAAACTAATTCATTTCACCGTTTGATAATAAGTCAGCAAGTAAAAATGAGAGTTCTAATGATTGATTTACATTTAACCTTGGGTCGCAAAAAGTATGGTATCTATCCCCTAAGTTTTCATCTTTAATATCATCAGGTCCTCCAACACATTCAGTTACATTTAAACCAGTTAATTCTAAGTGTACACCCCCTGCGACTGTGCCCTCTGATTTATGAATTTCAAAAAAAGATTGAATTTCTTTAAATATATTCTCAGTGGTTCTTGTCTTATAACCAGATTTGCTTGTAGATGTATTGCCATGCATAGGATCGCATATCCAAGTAAGGTTCACTCCAAGTTTATTAATTTCTTTCAATAAATTAGGGAAGTTTGCGTTAATTTTTTCTGCTCCCATTCTAATAATAAGTGTTAATCTACCGCCTTCGTTTTCAGGGTTAAGTATTTCAATATTTCTTTTTAAATCATCAACCGTCGTGGATGGTCCTACTTTTAAACCCAGAGGGTTCTTGATACCACTTAAATAATGTATGTGTGCCCCATCAGGATCTCTAGTTCTGTCTCCTACCCACAAAAAATGAGAATTAACATTGTACCATTCCCCTGATGTACTATCTATTCTGGTAAAAGCCTGTTCATAGGGCAAAAGAAGAGCCTCATGACTGGTGTAAAAATCTGTTTCTCTTAATTCTCTTGTATTTTTTTCATTTACACCACATGCGTTCATGAATTTAATACTATCTGCAATTTTTTCAGATAATTCTTTAAATTTTTTTGTTGTGTCAAAATTATCAGCAAAGTCTAAATTCCATTTATTTAATTGTGTTAAGCTTGCAAAACCACCTTGAGCAAAAGCTCTTAATAAATTTAAAGTTGATGCAGAGTGATTATAAGCTCTAATCATTCTCGTAGGGTCTGGTTCTCTTGAGAACTCATTAAACTCAAATGAATTGATGATATCTCCTCTATAGCTAGGCAATTTCTGGCCATTTTTTTCTTCAAAATCCGAACTTCTAGGCTTTGCGAATTGACCACCCATTCTTCCTAATTTAACAACTGGTTTATTAGTTGCAAAAGTTAAAACAACAGACATTTGTAAAAGTAATTTAAAATTATCTCTAATTGTATTAGGATTTAATTCTTGGAAACTTTCAGCACAGTCACCACCTTGTAAATAAAAAGACTCACCTTTTTGAACTTGATGTATTTGAGATTTTAAAGATCTAGTCTCACCAGCAAATATTAATGGAGGCATAGATGATAATTCATTTATCACGGAGTCTAATTTGTTTTGGTCAGCATAAGCAGGCATTTGCTTAGCTTCAAATTTCTTCCAACTATCTTTGGTCCATTTCATGAGGCAGAGATTATATTGTTATATATATCAAATAAAAGAGATTATTAGATTTTCGATTTAAAAGGCCAAATTTTGGGTAACTTTAGTTTAGGCAATGATGGCTCATAACCAGTGGCATAAAAATTATCAATACTTGATTGTTTATTATCTGAGTACTTTAATTTAGTATCAGAAACATTAGTTATTCCAATATTGTCAACTATATCAACAGTTGTAATAAGACCGTGATTATCAACGATATAATAACATTTATCTAAATTTAAATAATCATATGAACTTTTGCTAATTTGATATGTATTTTTGTTTGAAATCTTTGAAAGTAAAATGACATTTATTGAGTTTTTAAGCTTGTATTTATCAGAGAGAATATAAGTATCATCTTTCTTAAGAAAATCATGAATATGCTTTTTATTATTTACTTTAATATTTGGAAAAAAAGAACCTTTTGATAAATAACTCAGGTATTGATTGTCATCTATAATATTAGAAAAATAATTATTTTTTTTATTAAATTTATTATTAATTTCTAATACTTGATTTGAAAATATGTAACATTTATTAAATCTTAATAAAAATTTAAATATTAATAAGGATATAAATTTAGGAAAAAAGTTATAAAAATTAAAGTAAAGAATATTAATATAATAATTATTGTTATTACTAGAATTGTATATAGACTTTTCATCTAACATATTTAAGCTTAAAAGATTAACAAGTTCAAAACATATACCTAAATAGGATTTATTTTTAATAGAAATATTTTTAGAATTCTTATCTGCATAAAGTATTAATAAATTAATTGGAACTTTGATTTTAATAAGATCACTCTCTTGAATTTTTTTATTAGCAATCTTCTTAACATATTTTTTTATAAGTGATAAATTTTCAGAAAAAAAATGTATTGTATTATCATTAGGAAAAACAATATTAATTTTTTTATATTTTAAATTTGTAAAAATAGATGAGCAGTATTTATGTTTAATATCATTAATTTCAAATTTATAAAAGTTTCTGTAATCTGTTGTTTCAATTTTTATATCAGGATTGTTACTTTTCGAGGGGTAACTAATATCATTAATTAGATATAGTATTTGCTCCCCAGTTATGGGTTCTCTAGTAAATAACTTTGATTTATTAATAATGCCGTATGTATCTAAAGTTACTGAGTTAAATATTTTTGAATTGCACTTATCCTGAGGTATAAAAATACCCTCAGTGATACTTTTTTTTTCTGAATTTAATGAAATTTTATGTTTAACACCAAAGTGTGCGTCTATAACAGCTGCTAATATTTCATTATCAACTTCAATTTGCATAATTAATATTTTTTTTGATTACTCAACAGTAACTGATTTAGCCAAATTCCTAGGTTGATCAATATCAGTACCTTCATTAAGAGCAAAATAGTATGAAATGAGTTGAAGAGGAATAGTATAAATGAAAGGTGTGTCAATAAAGTTTTCTTTTGGAAGTATCACATGATGGGTATTTGTTGATTTATCAGAATTATCTACACTCGATAAAATTATAACTTTTCCATTTCTTGCAACTATTTCCTCAGCATTAGAAATAGATTTTTCATATAGTTCATTGTCTGGTGATAAACATATCGTTAATGATTTTTTATCAATTAACGCGATTGGACCATGTTTCATCTCCCCTCCAGGAAAGCCCTCGCTGTGCATATAAGATATTTCTTTCAATTTTAAAGATCCCTCTAATGCAATAGGATATACAATATTCCTACCTATAAAGTAGCATGTATCAGATTGACTCAATTTTTTTGAAATTTTTTTTGCGTCAGTTGTAAAATCTCTTACTAATTTCTTAAGTTTAGAGGGTAGTGATTTTAAAATTTTTATATTTTTATTGTAATCTCTAATAGTAATAGCATTAGTCATTTTTCCAATTTCAATAGATAAGTTAGCTAAGCTTAAAATTTGACAAGTAAATGCCTTTGTAGAGGCTACACCAACTTCTTTCAAGGCATATGTAGGAATAGTTACATCGGCCTCTCTTACCATGCTGCTTTGTAAGGAATTAGTAATTACTATAGAAGAGTGTTTATTTTTTTTTACATATTTCAAAGACATCAAAGTATCCATAGTTTCTCCAGATTGAGATATAAAAATAAATAATATTTTATCTTCTTTATTAATTTTTTTATATCGAAGTTCAGAGGCTAATTCTGATGAAGTATCTAAATTAGTAAATTTATTGAAATAATACTCTCCAACTAGGCATGCGTGATATGCTGTACCACAACCAACAAAAATGATCTTTTTATTTAAAAATAAATTTTTATATTTACTTTCAAAGTCATGAAAGAATTCCTCTGAATAATTTTTTTGTGTTGTTTTTAAAACATCTGGTTGCTCGTGTATCTCTTTAAGCATGTAATGTTGGTATTTTCCTTTATCATAAGGATTTTGTTTAATTTCATTTTTTTCAAAAATAATTTTAGCTTTATTTAAGCTCGATATTTTAGACTGTTGTATTTTAATAATGTCTCCATCTTTAAGATGGTAAATTTTGTTACTATATTCTGTCAAAATTGAAGAGTCTGAACAGATAAAAGATGAGCCTTTATTATGAGAAAGAGCAATTGGACTTCCATTTTTTAATAAGTAAAAACAATTATTTTTTTTTATAAAAATAACAAAAGCAAAATTTCCTTTAATCACAGATCTAAAAACTCTAATTGCCTCATCTGGATTTTTGTATTTATTTACCAAATATGTAAGAAAATAAAAACTGATTTCAGTATCTGATTGAAGATTTTTTGGAATTTCAACAAATCTATTTTGAATTTTTCTGTAATTTTCAATTATACCATTACAAACTAAAGTAAGATCGTCATTTGCAAATGGATGGGCATTATTTTTGCTAACAACGCCGTGTGTTGCCCATCTGGTATGGCCTATGACCCCATAGAAATTTTTATCTGATATATTTTGAGATTTATTTTTTAGTGAAGATATTTTTCCAACACTTTTTATTGTTTTAATTCGATCTTTTGAGAATAAAGAAATACCAGCAGAGTCATATCCTCTATATTCCAACTTTTTTAAAATATCTATTGAATTATTCTTTAAAGAAGTTGAATTTAAGATACCGACTATACCACACATTATTTATTTATTTTGATTTTATTTTTCTGTTTTGATCTTGCTATAGAAAAGTGATTACTTGGTATAGTTTTAGTTATTACAGAGCCTGCTGCGATGTAGGCTTCACTTCCTATTTTGACTGGGGCAATAATAGTGGTATTTGAACCAACAAATGTGTTATCTCCTATTTTGCATTTAAGTTTATTTTTTCCATCATAGTTACATGTAATAGTACCTGCTCCAATATTACTATTTACTCCTACAGATGTGTCTCCTATATAGCTTAAGTGATTTACTTTTACCCCTTTGGATAATTTTGATTTCTTAATCTCAACAAAATTACCTAGTTTTACGTTATCTGCTATGTCTGCTTCGGGTCTTATTCTTGCATAAGGTCCAATGGAACAATTTCTACCTATTGATGAGTTTTCAATATAGGAGAATGATTTGATAATAGTTTCACTTTTGATATTTACATTTTTTTTAATGACTACATTCGGTTCAATTACTACTCCTGGGGATATGTTTACATTACTCTCTATATAAACCGTCTCAGGATGAATAATTCTTACACCGCTATCTATTAAATTTTTCTTTATAAAATTTTGAGATTGTATTTCTAGTTGATTTAATTCTTTTAATGTGTTGGCCCCTAGTATCTCATTAGCTTCATTCAAAAAAGCACTTATTTTGAGATTTTCGTTTACACAAATATTTACTAAATCTGTTATATAAAATTCATTCTTAATTTTATTTTTTTTTATTGATTCTAAATTTATTAAAGCTTTTTTTGAAATAAGAAATATACCAGTATTTATTTCATTGATTAATTTCTCATCTTTTGAACAATCATTTTCTTCGGTAATTTTAATAAATGATTTATTTTCTCTAATGATCCTTCCGTATCCTTTTGGATTGTCTACATTTTGTGTTAGAACTGATAAATCGACATTTGACTTTACTCCTTTGGAGAGAAATTTCGAAAGTATCTTATAATCAAAAATAGGTGTGTCAGCTAATGTTAATAAATAGAAATCAAATTTGTTGTTATGCTTGTAAAACTGCTTTAAAGCTCCACCTGTGCCATCAATAGGATTTTGAATAAATATATTATTATTAAAATATTGTTTATTAGCTTTACTTGATACTATAAATGTTTTTTTTACTTGTTTGATTTTTTTGAGTGCATCTATATTAAATTGTATTAACTCTTTACCAGAGATTTTATGTAAAAATTTTGGTAAAGATGATTTAAACCTTTTACTTTTTCCAGCAGAAAGAATAATGGCGCAAATATTCATAAAGTTGTAAAATAATATTAATTAATCTTAACAGAATACTAAAAATATATCTAATTATGTAAATTATGCCCATAGTAATAAAAAGAGACTTATCAGAGGGACTTACTCGTTTCATAAAGACTAAACTACTAAGATATGATTTAGTTGTTTTGCCTACAGAGACTGTATATGGATTAGCTGGTTTAGGAACTAGTGTAAAATCTGCCAAAAAGATTTATTTATTAAAAAAGAGACCCTTTAATAAAAAACTAATATTTCATTGTTCAAATTTAAAGATGGTTAATAAATTCTTCAAGTTGGATGATGAAAATTTAATTTTAGGTAAAAAATTTTGGCCTGGGCCACTGACACTTGTCTTAAAAAGAAGATCGAAAGAAATACCCTTATCATTGACCTTAAATAATGAATGTGCTGTAAGAATTCCTAATAATAAATTTACACTTAATTTGATAGATAAATTAGGTAAGCCACTTGTAATGCCGTCTGCAAATAAATTTAAACAATTAAGCCCCATAAATAGTGAAATGGTTTTTAAACAATTTATTGATACGAATTTATTAATTATTGATGATGGAAAATGTAAAGTTGGTATAGAGTCAACTTTGATCAAAATATCTAATCATAAACTTAAAATTATCAGACCAGGACTAATTTCATTAGAGAATATAAAAAAAATTTTACCCTATATGCTTATTAGCAAGAAAGGCAAAAATTTAAATTTTTCTGGGACTTCAAAAAAACATTATTCTCCAAAGAAAAAAATATATTTAAATGTTAAACAGTTAAAGAAAAAATCAGCTTTTATTAACTTTGGAATGGATAAAAAAGGCCAATTTAAAAATTTAAGTAGAATAGGAAACCTTAATGAAGCAGCCCAAAATCTCTATCATTTTATCTATTTGGCAGATAATAATGATTTGTACAAAAACATAAGCATTGCACCTATTCCATATAAAAAAATAGGATTGGCTATAAATGATAGGTTACTAAGAGCGTCTAAATGAAATTTCCAATAAAAACTATTAAAAGAGATAATCAAATTGTTGCCTTACCTAAAAATACATTGGAAGTATCAAAACTAGTAAAATTTGCCAAGAAAATTAAATATAATATTTTGCCCATTGGTGGGGAAACAAATAGGGTCGATGGAACAAAACCACAATTCGAGAAAACAATTTTGATAGATTTTAAAAAAATGAATCGTATTGAAGAAGTAGATACAAATAATTTTATAATAACTGCTCAAAGTGGTACTTTGTTAAAAACTATACAAAAGTCTGCAAATAGTAAGAAGCTACTATTTCCTGTTAATATTGCTCCAAATGATAAATGCACAATTGGGGGAAATATTTCAACTAATGTTGGAGGACTTCAAACTCTAAGGTATGGAAACATAGAGGATCATGTAAATGGTCTAGAAGTAGTTCTAAGTGATGGGACAATTTTAAATTTTTTAAATAAACTAAAAAAAGATAATTTTGGACCTAAATTATGGAAATTATTTTGTGGTTCCGAGGGAGTTTTTGGAATTATTACTAGAGCAAGCTTAAAGCTAGTTCCTAAAAAAGATTATAAATCTACTTATCTAATTCAAATTAATAGTCTAAATAAATCTATTCGATTATTAAAATATTTAAGAAATAAGTATTTTGATAATCTAACAAGTTTTGAAATAATCTTTCCACTACCAAGTTCATTATTGTTTAATAAAAATAAAAATAATTATAATTTAATTATAGAAATACAATCAAATGATAATAAAAATTATAAAAATGAATTAAAAAAATATTTTAGTTCAATGAATTTAGTTATTAACAAGAGAGAGGATAATAAAACAAAATCATGGATATGGAAAAAAAGAGAAATATTAGTATACAATCAAATAAAATATAATTTTACAGAAAAATTTGATATTTCCTTACCTTTAGATAAGTGGTCAACATTTATAAATAAAATAAAAACATTTACCAAAGATAATAAAGAGTTCACACCTTACTTTTTTGGGCATTTAGGTGATGGTAATTTACACTGTAATTTCAAAGTCAATCCCTTTACAAAAAAAAACTGTTCTAATTTATCGAAATTTATTTACGAACTAACAATAAAAAATCAAGGAAGTGTTGCTGCAGAACATGGACTAGGTTTAAAAAAGAATAATCTTTTAAAAAAATATAAACCAACTAAAAATTACATATTTTTAAAAAATTTAAAGAAACATTTGGATCCTGATTTAAAATTAGGAAAAAATAAGCTATTTAAGGCTTAAATGGTCTTTTAATTTAAAATAGCTCATCGCTAAAACTAGCAAAGGTTTATCTATGATTCCAAATCCTGGAAAATTTTTATGTTTAAATTTTTCAAATAAACTCAAATTGTTATTTTGATTAGAGATAACTTCGGCAAGCATTTTTCCAACCATAGTTGTTATAGCTAAACCATGACCTGAATACCCTTGAGCAAAAAAGATATTATTATCAATACTTCCAATGTGAGGAAATCTATTTACAGTAATTGCAACATGTCCACTCCAAGTACACCAGGCTTTAAATTTTTCTAATCCAGGTAAGATTTTTCTAATACTTTTTTTTAAAGATAGTTCTAAATTAATTGGATCTATATTTGAGTAGCTTACACCTCCACCAAAGATCAAATTATTATTCGAGTCTAATCTAAAATAATTTAATACAAATAACATATCGCCAACTGTTATAGATTTTCGAAAATACTTATCTAATTCTTTTTTTGGAATTTGTGTAAATGCAGATACATAAGTTTTGACAGGCATTATCTTTCTTCTTAAACTCTTATTCAAGTCACCAATATAGGCATTACAACAGATAATTAACTTATCTGCTTTTATATCAATATTTTTTTCAGTATTTATTGTTACTTTATTTTGAGAGTTATATGAGATCACTCCTGTATCTTCAAATATTTTACAATTTTTATTTTTTAATAGCTCTTTTGCTAATCCTAAACAATAGTTTAGAGGATGAATTTGGCCACATTCTGAGTCATACATTGCAGATTTATAGTATGGACTCTCAAAGTACTGCTCCATTTGAGATTTAGAGAGATATGTCGCTGACTCATAATTGTATTCGGTTTGCAACTGATCAACATATTTTTTTAGCTCTTCGTCATGAGATTTATTGACTGCAGCTTGCATATAACCTTCAATTAGATCACACTGTATATTTAAATCTTTAATATTTTTTTTTACTTCTCTAACGGCCTCTAATGTGAATTGCCATAATGTCTTAATTTCCTCTTGCGTATGTTTTTGACCAGAATAATTTTCACCTGAAAAGCTATGTAATAATTGTCCACCATTTCTTCCAGATGCCCCCCAACCTACTTTATTTTTTTCTAAAATGACTATATTCAAACTGGGGTTAATCTTAGATAGATACAATGCTGATGAAATCCCTGATAATCCTGCACCAATGATACAAACATCACATTGTAAGCTCTCACTTAATTTGTTAGTATTAAGATTGAATGCTTTTGTTCTTACATAATAATTATCTGAGTAATCCATCAGATACATAAGTATCAAATTTTAAAGGTTAGTTATAGCTATGAATGATTATGTTGATTGGTTTAAGAAAAATAAAATTACTGAGGTTGAGTGTATGATCCCTGATAATTCTGGTATTCCAAGAGGTAAGATACTACCTACAAAAAAATTTTTAAGTTCAATTGACTCTGGTGGCTTGAGGTTACCTCTTGCCCTATTTAAATTAGCGGTATCAAGAGATGTAACTTATTCAATAGATGATCAAATTCTTAATCCTACTGATGGTGATTTTATTTTAAAACCTGATTTTAGCACTCTTAGAACTGTGCCATGGTACGATGAACCAACTGCTCAAGTAATATGTGATGCTGTTGATAATAATGATAATGTTATAGAAGTTCATTCGAGAGGTATTTTAAAAAAAGTTATAAGTCTTTATGAAAAAATGGGACTAAAGCCCATTGTTGCTCCTGAAATTGAATTTTATTTAGTAAAAAAAAATAATGACCCTGATAACCCATTGGAGACACCAAGTGGGCAATCAGGAAGAATAGAAAAAGGAAACCAGTCTTATGGGATCGATGCAGTTAATGAGTTTGACCATATTTTTGAGGACTTATATGATTATTGCGAAGCTCAGGAATTAGATGTTGAAAATATTAATCATGAAGATGGACCTGCGCAGATGGAAATTAACTTCAAGCATGGAAATCCTCTTGATTTAGCAGATCAGGTTTTTCTATTTAAAAGAACTCTAAGACAAACTGCTTTAAAACATAATTTATATGCAACTTTTATGGCTAAACCAATGGAAGACAGCCCTGGTAACTCCATGCATATACACCAATCAATTTTAAAAAAAGGCAAACCAATATTCGTTGATAAAAATCTCAAAACAACAAAACTTTTTGATAACTATTTAGGAGGATTACAAAAATATTCTAAGTCTTTTTTACCTCTCTTTGCTCCTAACGTTAATTCATTTAAGAGATTAAGAGGTTTTTGGGAAGAAGGAACTCCTTTTAATTTAAATTGGGGTTTTGAGAACCGTACTTGTGGCTTTAGAGTTCCAAATTATAATTCTGCTAATCAAGCAAGGATTGAAAATAGATTATGTGGATCAGACGTTAATCCATATTTAGCAATAGCTGCTACTTTATCTGCAGGATACTTGGGTATTAAGAAAAAATTAAAAGCTACACCAGAGACAAAAAAAGCAGCTTATAATGTCAATGTATCATTAACAGAAAGTATCTATCAATCAATTGATACTTTTTCTAGATCTAAAGAAGCTAAAGAAATATTTGGTGAAACTTTCATAGAATTATTTTGTTCAATTAAAGACTTAGAAGTTAATGCATATAATAAAATAATTACAGCTTGGGAGAGAGAATATTTACTACTTAATGTTTGATCGATTTATAAAATAAACACTAATTGCAGCTAATACAACAATCAACATTATAATTGCTGATAGAGCATTCACCTCAGGGCTTAAACCTAATCTGACTTTAGAGAAAACCACAATAGGTAAAGTATTAGCACCAGGTCCAGTAGTAAAACTAGCAACAACTAAATCATCCAAGGAAAGTGTAAATGCAAGCAGCCAGCCAGATATAATAGATGGTAATATAACAGGTGCTGTAATTTTCCAAAAAATCATATTAGGAATTGTTCCTAAATCTTGAGCGGCCTCTTCAATATTTTTATCGTAACTACTTAATCTAGATTGAATTATGACTGCTACAAAAGCTACTGAGAACGTTATATGTGAAATTAAGACTGTGAGCTGTCCTTTTGAAGAAGGAAAGCCAATTATGTGATTAGATGATATAAAAAATAATAATAAAGATAGACCTAAGATTATCTCTGGCATAACTAAAGGAGAAGAACTTAAGAAAATAAAAAAGGGCCTAGCTGGTATTTTTGATATTCTTGTTAATGAAAAACCTATCATCACCCCCATAATTGTTGCAAAAGTTGCAGATAAAGAAGCTATTTTTATACTTGTATAAAAAGCCTCTAATATTTGTTCATTTTGGAATAGTTCTTTATACCATCTAAATGAAAACCCCTTCCAAACCATTACCCTTTTATTGTCATTAAATGAATAAGCAATAAGAGTTAAAATGGGGAAGTAGAGAAAAGAGAAACCTATAGTTAAAGTAAAGATTTTGAAAAAAATTTTATTCATTCTTAAAATTGTATTTTGCATACATTAATTGAAATATAACTATTGGAAAAACTAGAATTACAATTCCTGACATTGCGAGTGCGCTAGCAACTGGCCAATCTCTATTAACAAAAAATTCATCCCAAATTATTTTTCCAAAATAAAGTTTATCACTGCCCCCTAGCATCTCTGGAATTACAAATTCTCCAACCACTGGTATAAAAACTAACATACTACCCGCAATGATACCTGGTAATGATAAAGGTAGGATAACTTTTAAAAATGTATTTACAGGCTTTGCTCCTAAGTCATTGGCTGCATCAATCAAGTTTAAATCAAACTTAACTAAATATCCATATAGTGGCAAAATCATGAATGGTAAATACGTGTAAACTACTCCTAAAATTACTGCATAGTGGTTATGTAGCATTGATATAGGCTCAGTTAAAAAACCTAAATGTATGAGAATAGAATTTATAATACCAGAACCTTGTAGCAAAACTTTCCAAGCATATACTCTTAAAAGAAATGAAGTCCAAAATGGAATAATAAGCAAAACTAAAAGAATGATCCTTATATTAGCTTGAGATTTAGCGACATAAAAAGCTATCGGATAGCCAATTACTAAACATAATATTGTTGATGTAAAAGCTAAGGACAATGAATTTAAGTAAGATCTGATATAAAAAGGATCTGAAAAAATAAAAAGGTAATTACTAAGTGTTGAGTCAAATTTAAATCCCTCTTCGGATAAGGAAAAAAGATCCCTATAAGGTGGCATGCCCCATTCAGATACAGATATTGAAATTTTAAAAATTAAAGCTAAGGGGATAAAGAAGAATAAAACTAGCCAAAAATATGGAGTAAATACAAACCAAAAATTTTGTTTTTTTAAGTACCTAATCATTAAACAAAAATATTGATGAATCATTAAATTTAAATTCAACTTTATCATCCCACTTAATTTGTAGATTATCTGAAACTAAACTATTTTGCATAAATGAGTAAAATTGAATTCCATTTACTTCAATCAAGTATTTAGTATAACTACCTAAATAGGCTACCTCTTTTACAATACCAACATTTGAGTTATCAGATTGATTTTCAATTTTTTTAATATTAATTTTTTCAGGCCTTATTAAACATTTATTAAAATTTTTATTATTATTAATATCTTTAATTTCGTAATTTAACTCTTTTATAATTACTTGATTATTTTTGTTTAGAATATGAAATATATTTGCTGTTCCTATAAAATTTGCAATATAGTTATTCTTAGGTTTTTCATAAATTTCAACAGGATTTCCAACTTGAAGGATTTTACCATTTTGCATAATAGCCATTCTGTCAGATAATGAAATTGCCTCCTCCTGATCATGGGTAACAATAATAAATGTAATTCCTAATTTGTTCTGCAGATTGACTAGTTCAAATTGTGTTTGTATTCTTAATTGTTTGTCTAATGCAGCAAGAGGTTCATCCAATAAAAGTAATTTTGGTTTTTTGACTAAGCATCTAGCTAAAGCAACACGTTGTTGTTGGCCACCAGATATTTCATTCACTTTTCTTTCCTCAAGGCCATTTAACTCTAATAAATTTAAAATTTCATTGACACGATTATTGATTTCTTGCATTGGAATACTTTCCTCTTTTAGTCCAAACTTGATGTTATTAGTCACATTAAGATGAGGGAATAAAGCATAATTTTGAAACATTATATTTAGTGGTCTTATGTATGGAGGAAGGTTAGTTATGTCATTTCCTTCAAGTAATATTTTTCCCTGATCGGGTTTTTCAAAACCAGCAATAATTCTTAAAAGGGTGGATTTTCCACAACCTGATGATCCGAGCAGACTAAATATTTCAGATTTTTCTATTTTGAGATTAACTTTATCTAATGCCAAGATATTACCAAATCTTTTAGTTACATTTATTATTTCTAAGAAAGAATTTGACATGAAAAGTTAGTTTAAGGTGCAAATTGACGCCAAGTTGCACCTTAAAATTAATTTATTGAGTAGCTTTAAAGCTATTAAATACTCTTGAAGATATTCTGGACTTTTGAGGTGAGTCTGCGGTATCTGCAAATAGTTTAGTTAAAGTTTCCTCTGTTGGATAAATTGCTGGATCTGAGAGAATTTCAGGGTCTATCAGTCCTTCGGTTGTGTTGGCTACTAGATTAGGATTGGAGTACCAAACATAATTAGTAATTTCAGCAACAACCTCTGGTCTTAAAATATAGTCTATGAATTTATGAGCATTTTCTACATTTTTAGCATCTGCTGGTATTCCCATCATATCAAACCAAATAACTGTCCCCTCGTTAGGAATTGAATACCAAACTTCTTCAATTTCTTCGTATGCTGCTATAAAAACATCACCTGACCAACCAATTGCTAAACATATTTCACCGTTAGCTAAATCATCTATATATTGAGATGAGTCAAAATACTTAATATATGGTCTAATTTGATTTAATAAGTCTAAAGCTTCTTGATTAGCTTTAGTGTTTTCTGTATTTGGATCATGACCTAGATAATTTAGTGCAATTTCTACAATCTCACTTGGTGCATCTAAAAAAGCAACACCGCAGTCCTCATATTTAGAAATTTCATTTACATCAAATATGATATCCCAGGACTCAACATCTCCACCTCTTTCTTCAACAGCGGCCACGTTATAACCAATACCAGTTGTTCCATACATATAATTTACAGAATAATCACCGCCAGGGTCGTGAGCATCTGTTTTTTCTAAAACACTTGGGTCTAAATTTTTAAGATTTGGAATCATACTTTTATCTAGTTTTTGAAAAACTCCAGCTTTAATCTGATTTTCCATAAAAGATCCTGAGGGAACGACCAAGTCATAGCCACTTCCTCCAGCTAAAAGCTTAGCTTCTAAAACTTCATTAGAGTCAAAAACATCGTAAGTTACATCAATACCAGTTTCTTCCTCAAAGTTTGCTATGGTATCTTCTGCTATATAATCTGACCAATTATATATAAATAACTCTTCTTTAGCGCTTAAACTCATAGGAAGCATTAAGACTAAAAGAGTTGTTAGAAATTTATTCATATTACCTCTCCTCTTCATTTAAGTAGTAATAAAATAATATGATAGTTTTAGTTAAAAATCACAAATATTTTTGTACAAGTCTGGTCTTCGATCTCTAAAATTACCCCAGGATTGGCGATATTTAGTTATCTCAGAAAAATTAAAATTTTTAAATACAAAACCTTCCTCTTCTTTGTTCATTTCAATTTCAATATTACCCAAATGATTAGCGATAAAAGAACTGCCATAAAAGGTAACAGAAATTGAACCCTCTACCTCTGTACCAATCCTATTAGATGCAATAACAGGAATTTGATTTGCAGCTGCGTGTCCCCTCATAACATTTTGCCAATGATCTTTTGAGTCTAATAAAGGGTCCTGAGGTTCAGAACCAATTGCGGTAGGAAATAATAAAATATCTGCACCAGATAAAGTCATTGACCTAGCACACTCTGGAAACCATTGATCCCAACATATTCCACAGCCAATATTTCCAAACTTAGTTTTAAAAACCTTAAAACCTGTATCTCCAGGTTCAAAGTAAAATTTTTCATTGTATCCAGGTCCTTCTGGTATATGTGACTTACGGTAAAGCTCACTTAATCTTCCATCGGAGTTAATTACGACCAAAGAATTAAAAAAACTTTTATCTTTTTTCTCAAAGAAACTTAATGGTATAACCATATTGTGGCTTTTGCAAAAATTTGAGAATATTTCAAATAATTTATTATTTGGAAATTCAATAGCATATTCGAAAAACTTTTCATCTTTTGTTGAACAAAAATACTCACTTTGAAATAACTCCTGTAGTAGAAGAATATTAACTTTTTGTTTTGATGCCTCACCAGCCAAATAAAGTGCTTTATTGATATTAGCTTCTTTGTCTTCTTTTATTGACTGAAATTGGGATACTGCAACGTTTACATTCATAATTTTGGAACATTCATAGTAATGCAGTGTAAATTACCACCACCGTAATTGATATTTGCCGACTCTATCATTTCAATTTTTTTGTTATTAAATAATGATTTAAAGATATCATAAACCTCCTCATCTTCTTTTACATTAAATTTTGGAATGAATATTGAATTTTTTGTAGAATAGAAATTTATATATGATGCTACTAGTTTTTTATTATTTATAATTTTTTTTGAAGGCAGTGGTATCTCAATAATTTTTAAATTATTTACTGTCAATGATAACTTACTATTTAAAATCAAATTAGCTTCAGATAGAGATTTATAATCAATTGTCGTTTGGTCATTACTTTTTGCAATAAGATATCTCTGATCACCTATTGGACAAAAAATATTATCTATATGGCCATCAGTGTCATCACCTTCCAACCCCGTTGGAAGCCAAATTATTGAGTTCAAATCAAATAATGTTGTAAGTTTTTCCTCAATAATATTTTTTTTAGGGTTGGACCTATTTGGATTCAAAAGTACGCTTTCAGTCGTAAATAAATTACCATTTTCATCATAAGTTATTGCACCCCCTTCTAATGTTAAATCAATTTTTTTAATTGGGAGCTTTAATTGACTTGATATAAATTCTGATAACTTATTATCATTTTTATAATTAGGGTACTTACCATAACCATTAAAGTTAAATGAATAACTCTCTAATCTTCCATTATTTTTAAAAAAAATTGGTGCAATATCTCTCATCCAAGAGTCATCTAAATTGGTTTGAGTGATATTAATTTTTGAATTTGATAAAAGTTGTAAGCACTCCTTGAAGTCAGAGGAATTACAATAAATTTCAACTTGTTCATCATCTGAAATTTGATTAGCAAAATTTGCTATTTCTAACCTAGCATCTTCAATTACGGACCCGTATAAATCTTTATTACATGGCCAAGCAATAAGGCACTTCTCATGGTCCTTCCACTCAGGAATTAATTTCATCTTTTAATTTTATACAAATTTAACCAGAATTATTCTAAATTCTTAAAAATGATCTTTAATAAAATTCATTGGCTTGGTATAGGCTTATCTTCTCCACCAGGGGTATTATATCTTCATGAAAAAGGACATGATCTACAGGTATGGAATCGATCCGTTGATAAAGCCTGTAAACTTTTAAATAATAGATTAAAAATTAATCATCTTAACTTTGATGATTTAAAAAAAAATTTGAAAGCTAACGACATTATAGTTTCAATGTTACCAGCTAGCATGCACTACGATATCGCTAAACTTGCTATTTATAAGAAATGCCATTTAATCACATCTAGTTACTTTGAGAACAAGTATGCTGAATTAGAGACACATTTCATAAAAAATAATTGCCTGTTTTTAAACGAAACTGGATTAGATCCAGGGATAGATCATCTTTTATCACACAAACTATTTCATCAATTTAAAAAAAGTATCTCACCTCCATTAGTTGATGAAATATCAATATTAAGTATGTGTGGTGGGTTCCCTCATATCCCTAATAAATTTAAGTATAAGTTTAGTTGGTCCCCACTAGGTGTTTTAAGAGCATTGAATACACCTTGTAAATTTATAAAAAACTATAAAGAAGAGACATCAGATAAAGCATTTAGACAAATATCTAAAATGAATTTTAATGGAGAGGAATTTGAAATTTACCCGAATAGGGACTCTACACCGTATTTAGAGGAATATTTATCAAAAGAATATATTGATAAAGTTAAAAACTTTCAAAGAGGTACTATTAGATTAAAAGGATGGTCTAAAGAATGGAATAAAATTTTTTTGAAGTTAGATGAAAAGTCTAATTTAGAAAAAATATCCTCAGAACTGTGGGACAAAAATAAATATCAAACTAATGAAAAAGATAGAATTTTACTATTTGTTAGATTTTTTGCTAAATATCAAAATAAAATTATTTATGATAAAACACTTTATATTGATGAGTCGAGAAATATAGAAAACTCTGCTATGTCTCAATGTGTCTCTTTAACAATGGTGTCTGTAATAGAGTGTTTAATCAAAATTAATACAAATCCAGGTATTAGTAGAATATTTAATGAAATTAACAGGGTTGATTTTATTTTAAATAAACTAAATAACTTTGGTATTAAAATAAAAGAAACATGAATATTTGTATACTTAAAGAGTCAAAGAAGAATGAATTTAGAGTACCCTTAGTGCCCAAAGATATTGGAGAACTCATAAAGAATAATTCTAAATTAAAATTCTTTATAGAACCTTCTAATCAAAGGGTAATAAAAGATAGACAATATTTTTCTGTTGGTTGTAAAAAATATAATTCACAAAAGATTGATTTATTTTTATCAATCAAAGAGATTAATTTATCTAAAATAAAAAAGAATCAAAATTACATGATGTTTTCTCACACAATAAAAGGTCAAAGACATAATATGCCATTGCTAAAGAAAATACTCAAAAATAACTGCTCACTAATAGACTATGAACTTTTAAGAAATACTCATGGTTTAAGAAGTATAGGTTTTGGATGGCATGCTGGAATTATGGGCGCCTATCTAACCCTTAGTAAATTTTTGAAAATAAAAAAAAATAAAAATGTAATCTTAACGATAAAAGAAATAATTAGGTCTTTTAAAAATAAAGATTTTGGTAATACTAGAATTCTTATTACAGGTAATGGATTAGTATCAAAAGGGGCTCAATTTTTTCTTAATAGGATTGGAATAAAAGGGAATAAAAAAATTTATAAATCCTATTTTAATGTCTTAGAACCAAAAGATTACTATCAAAGGATTGATAGAAAATTTTCTCATAGAGATCTTATTCTTCGTAAAGGTTCTTATAAGTCGAATTTTAAGCAGTATATTGGAAAATACGATATTTTGATTTCTTGCCATTATTGGGATAAGAAATTTCCAAAACTATTCACTAATAAAGACATAGACAATAGTTTTTTCAAAATCATAGGGGACATAACATGTGATATCAATGGATCTATTCCAACGACAATAAAAACAACCTCTTTGAAATCTCCTTACTATAAATACAAGGGAGTGGATATTATGGCAGTGGACAACCTACCTAGTGCTTTACCTTTAGAGTCATCTACTTATTTTAGTAATAAGTTAAAAAAACAATTACCAAAAATTTTAAATTCGATAAATAGCAATAGTGTGGAGAGTTACTTTATATCTAAAAAAGGATTTTTAAATTATCGTTATTTAAATTTAATTGACTACCTAATTTAAAATTAAATAAATACCAGTTGAAATAAGTAATATAGCAAAAAAGTATTCAAATATTTTTTTTAACAAAGTATTTGATATAAGTTTTTTAATTAAGCTTCCAAATAAGGCCCATAAACTGATGCAAGGAAAACTTACTAACGAAGACATTAAACCTGTAAATATAACTGCAACCCATAATTCTTCCTCTAGTGGCATAAAGCCAGATGCAACAGTTATAGCTATTGTCCATGCTTTTGGATTAATCCACTGAAATAAAGCTGCTTCATATATTTTTAATGGTCTTCCTTTTTCTTTTTTATAATCCTTAATTGAACCAATCATTTTATAAGCTAAATAAATGAGATAAATAAAACACATCCATTTTAAAACAATTTGAAACTGGGGATTTTGAATTAAAATAAAACCTAATCCTGTACAAATTAAAGAAACTTGCAATGCATGACCGAGAGATATACCAGATATGTGTGGTAAAGATCTTTTAAAACCAAATTTTAGACCTGAAATTGTAAGCATGGCGTTATTAGGCCCAGGGGTTATAAACATAACTGTGTAGTAAGATACAATTGCAATGATTAATGCTGCGTCGATCAAAAAGTTAATTTTTTATTGTAAATTTATTATTTTCTAAAATAACATGTATTGGCACACCTGTTGAAAGCTCAACAGAATTAATATTACTGGAGTCATAAATATTCATTACAATTAGTAAGGCCCTTAAAGAATTTCCATGTGCTGCTATCAATATATTATTGTTATCATCGCTCTGGATGGCAGGGTTGATTGACTCTTCAAAATATATTTTTACTCTTCTGACTACGTCCTCCAAACTCTCTCCATTTGGAGGTTGATCTGAATAACCTCTTCTCCATTTGTGAACTTGCTCTTCTCCAAATTTGTCAGCTGTTTCTTTTTTGTTTAGACCGGTAAGATCGCCATAATCTCTCTCATTTAACTTAATATCTGTTATTATTTTTCCTTCTCCGAATAAATGATCCCATTGATCAAGATTTTTGAGAATTATTTTAGCTGTTTCTTGCGCTCTTTTTAACTCACTAGTGAATACAATATCGAATTTTATATTTAAATTTTTGAAATTTTGTCCAGCTTTGTTTGCTTCGTCTATACCTTGTTTAGATAAATCAATATTTTTGAAGCCAGTAAAAAGATTTAATTTATTCCATTCACTTTGCCCATGTCGAATTAATAAAATATTTTTCATTTAATTTGATATATATTATTAATTATACATGGTCAAATTTCGTATTGAAAAAGATAGCTTAGGGGAAATCAAAGTTGATAGCTCAAAACTATGGGGGGCACAAACACAAAGGTCGATAAAGAACTTTCAAATAGGTATTGGTAAATTTCATTTTCAAAATATTTTTATAGAAGCTCTAGCTTTACAAAAAAAATCGTGTGCTTTAGCAAATTTAGAATTTAAATTATTATCAAAAAATCATGCAAAAATTGTTGGAAAAGTTTGTGATTTAATTATTTCAGGAAAATTAAATGAACATTTTCCACTTGTCGTATGGCAAACTGGATCTGGGACCCAAATCAATATGAACCTGAATGAAGTTATTGCTAATAAAAGCAATCAATTATTAGGAAAAAAACTTCCAACTAACCATCCTCTTCACCCAAATGATGATATAAATAAATCACAATCTTCAAATGATAGTATTCCTACTGCAATGCATATTGCTACAGTATTATCAATACACAGACATTTATTTCCAGAAATAGTATCTTTTAAAAAATCTTTAAAAAAGAAAATTTCTGAATTCAAAGGAATTATTAAAATTGGTAGAACACATACTCAAGATGCAACACCAATAAAAATTTCAAATGAATTTTTAGCTTTCTATGATCAAATTTCTTATGCTGAAAATATTATTAAGAAAAGTTTGAATAAGCTTTATGAACTAGCTCAAGGGGGTACAGCTGTAGGCTCGGGAATAAACGCACCTTATAGTTTTTCTAAAAAATTTATTAAATATTTAAAACAAGAGACAAAGCTTCCATTCAAATCTGCTCCCAATAAGTATGAGTCTCTTGCATCTCATGATGTGTTTATTGAAGTTATGTCAGGTGTTGAAATTTTAACTAGTGCGTTATTTAAAATGGCAAATGATATCAGAGTATTAGCCTCTGGGCCAAGAAGTGGGATTTCTGAAATAATCCTACCAGCTAATGAACCCGGCTCATCTATTATGCCTGGAAAAATTAATCCTACTCAGTGTGAAGCCTTATCAATGGTATGCGCACATGTAATTGGTCTCCGAAATTCTGTAACATTCGCATGTACTCAAGGTCATTTTCAATTGAATGTATATAATCCATTAATTATTCATAATACTCTTGATGCTATTCGTTTAATCGGTGAAGCAATGGCCTCGTTTAGAGCAAATTGTTTGAAAGGATTAAAAATAAATAAAAAAAGAATAAATGAGCTATTAAATCGTTCTTTAATGTTAGTGACTCCCTTAACAAAAGTAATTGGCTATGATCTTGCATCTAAAGTTGCACTAAACGCTTACAATAAAAATATTTCACTAATGCAGTCATGCTTAGAGTTAACTGATTTATCTGAAAAAGATTTTAAAAAATATACTGATCCAAAGAAAATGGTTTAGTTAATTTTATGTATCTTATAATTTTCTTCTGATTTAAATAACTCTTTAAGTAAGTTATTTGTAATAAAGTGACCTGTTTTAAAACCTTTGTATGTTCCAATAATAGGATAGCCTGATAAGTAGAGATCTCCCACTACATCTAAAACTTTATGGCGCATTAATTCATTCTCATATCTTAATCCATCTTTATTTAGTGGTTTCTTGTCTTTAATAACTATAGCATTATCAAGTGAGCCACCTTTAATAAGATTTAGTGACTTAAGATATTCTATTTCTTGAAAAAAACCAAAAGTCCTAGCCTTTGAAATAGACTCGACATAATTACCATTTAAATTTCTAATCTTAATATCTTGATCATCATACTTTCCATCAAAACTAGACTCTAAATTTATATTTAATCCTTGGTCTCTTGATGAGTTTGGTGCTAATTCAGCATATCCATAATCACATAGAAATTTTACAGGCTTAATTATTTCCAAAATATTTTGTTCAGAGTCCTGCTCTTTTACTCCTGTTTTTAAAATGTTTTCAACATAGACTTTAGAACTACCATCTAGAATAGGCACTTCAATGTTGTCGATTAAAACTTCACAATTATTAATATGAAGACCAGCAAGTGCACTCAATAAGTGCTCAACTGTCTTAACTTCAATTCCATTTGAAGCAATGTTGGTTGAGAATTTTGTAGATGTTACGCTATCCCATTTAGCAGGAATAATAACAGATTTATCTGTTCTATTGAAAAAAATACCAGAATTTAGTGGAGCTGGATTAAGGGTTATATTTGTTTTAACTCCAGTATGTAAACCAATTCCATCTAATGTGATGGGTTCTTTAAGGGTAATACACTTCATATAGACAATATTAAGAAAATACCCAAAAAGTATTACTTTATAATTGTAAAACTATGTATTTATTAGATTTATTGATTAGAGCCTTTTCGAAGATATGATGGGGTGTCTATATCTTCATTAATGTCATCATTTTCTTCGCTAAATTCAGAAATATCTGAAATTTCAGAAATTTCATTATTTTCAGAGCTTTGTTTAGCTTGATTACCCTCCTCATCTACAACATCACTAAATAAAAATAGATTTGGATCTGTTTTTGTTTTTTTTTGCTTTTTTTTCAGGATTTTCATCTTTAACTTCAGTTGTTTTTTTATCAGAGGTCATCAAATTAGAAAGCATACTAAAAAAACCTGTCTTCTTTTTTTCTTCAAGATTTTCGTAATTGACACTATTTTCATTGGTTTTTTCAATAATTTCTTCTTTATTTTCTATATTTTGATCTATCTTATTAGTCAAATTAAATTCTTCATTTTCAGAAGTAACTGGTTTTTCTTCAACTACACTAGATATGTCTTCATTAGTTTTAATGTCTGAACCATCGTAAGACAAACTTTCATCTATTTTATTTTGAATAGAACTAAAACCTGAATTATTTTCAGACTCAGGGTAATAAAGAATTTTTTTTCCTGATGCCTCTATGCCAGTAGCAAAAATACTAATTTTTAATTTACCTTGTAGAGTTTCATCAATCAAAGAACCAAAAATAATATTTGCCTCTGGGTTAACACTCTGTCTAATAATATTAGCAGCATGATCTACTTCTAGTAAAGTCATATCGCTTCCTCCAGAAATATTGACAATTACTCCTTTAGCAGTGTTCATGTCTATATTCTCAATTAATGGATTGGTTAAAGCTAAGTTTGATGCCTCTACAGCTTTATTATCACCCTCTGCAACAGCAGTTCCCATCATTGCAAATCCCATTTCTTTTATAACAGTTCTTACATCAGCAAAGTCTAAATTAATAAGACCTGGCTGTGTAATTAAATCAGTTAATCCTTTTACTCCATCAAAAAGAACATTATCTGCTTTTTTAAAAGCTTCTGCAAAAGAAGTCTGTTCATTGGATACTTTAAATAAATTTTGATTTGGAATTATCAGTAATGTATCTACATTATTTTTAACTTCTTCAAGTCCTTGTAATGCTAGGTTCATTCTTTTTGTACCTTCAAAGTTAAATGGGGTTGAAACTATTGCGACAGTTACAATACCTAATTTTTTTGCAATACTTGCAATAACTGGTAGAGCGCCTGTTCCTGTTCCTCCACCTAAACCAGCCGTTAAAAATAACATATTAGTATTTCTTAATTCTTCTGAAATTAAATCAATACTTTCTTCGGCTGCATCTTTTCCAATTATTGGATCTGCACCTGCACCTAAACCTTTAGTTTTTTCTAATCCTAGTTGGATACGATTATAACAAAGAGAATTTTCAAGTGCTTGAGCGTCAGTATTTGCAACAATGAAGTCAACATTATTTAAATTTGATTGGATCATGTTATTTACAGCATTGCTTCCTGCGCCGCCAATCCCCATGACCGTTAAAGATGGTTTTAAGTTTTTTTGATCAACTACTGGTTCTATATCTAGTGTCATTTTTTTCCCCGCAAATCAACCTATAGTAGGTCTACGAATCTTTTGTACCATATTTTGCTTGAAAAAGAATCAATTTTTTGAATAAAATCATTACATCTTGAGCTTTTATTTGTTAAAAGCCAAAAACTTGAATAAAGAGACATTATACTAGCATCATTTAAAACCTTGGGGATACCGCAAGACTTTGGCGGCTCCAAAAACTGAATGTCATAACCATGTTTTGTTCTAAAGTAATTGTAAAAATTTTTAATCTTTGAGCCCCCTCCTGTAAATACATACGAATAAAAACTCTTATCTTTTGGTAAAGATTTTAAAACTAATTCAAAAGTCTCATCTAAACGATCTAAAGTAATCTCTTTTAAATTATCGTGTCCAACATTTTTTTTCTTATTATCACCAAATTCTTCCCAAATAGGAATTTCAACAGTTGAATTTCTAGTATCAGATAAATCAATTGTAGAAATTTTAAGTTTTTCGGCAAAATCAAAACTAATATTATGAATATTCACTAAATCATCAGAAATTTTTTTACAACCTTGTGGTATTTTTTTTATAAAATGTAAAACTTTATTTTTTATCACAATAATATTAATGTTATTAAAACCATAATCTATGAGCACAACATTGGTTTTAGTTTTGGGTTTATTTTTTAAATAAAAATAATATGAAGTCGTAGAGTCTAAATAATTTAAAATTTTAATTTGTAGTTTTTGAAAAATATTATTTAAAAGATTAATTTGCTTTATATCAATCATTGAAACTAATGAAATTATAGATAGTTTATTGCAGTTTAATCCAACAGGATTATCTGTAATTAATTTATCATCAATCTTATAGTGCGAAGTATATATATTATAAAGATAATTTTCATCTTTAGGTATTTTTATTTTAGAAATTTTTCTTAAATCATTTTTTTCAATTATTGCACCATTAAGATTAAGATCTTTTTGTGTTTTCTTAATTTGAACACTTTGATTTGTAACAAGAATAAAAGCATCTTTAATAATATAATTAGCTTGTTTTTCAGCTTGCACTATAGAATTTTTGATACAATCAATAAAATCATCAAAATTTTCTATCTCTTCTCCATTATAACCTTTCGATCTAGTCTTACCTGTTCCAATGATAGCAAATTCATGATTTAGTTCGGAGTATATAATGGTCTTTATAGAAAAAGATCCTATTTCAATTAATGTTTTGTAACTATCCAATTATTTTAATCTTATAGTTTTATTATGAAAATTTCTTAAATCCAGAAACTGATGATAATTAGTGCTTTTATCAATTAGATTAATATTATTTTTAATAAAATTTATCAATTTGGAGTCAATTATTTTAGGAAGCATAACGATTCTACCATCATTTAAAACTAAATTGTATCTCCTATCGTCGATATATTCTATTTGATTAATATTAAACAAAGAGAATAGGATTTGAGAATTTTCTTTTAAATAATTATTAATGTGAAGATTGGTTTTAGAAGTATCAATGAGATTGATTGCATCTAAATAATTTTTTTTAAAATAATATGATGAGGCTGTGGTGTTATCATAAAATATTACATCTTTTGTTAAATTATTTAGTGCAAAAGGTTTTTTAAGATATATTTGAATATTAATTTCATTAATATTGCGTTTTATCAAATAACTATCAATAAATAAATATTCTTTTAAATAATTATTTATGTCATTTAAATTATTAGTTATTTCTATTTCAAAATCTTCGTGTATGTCTGATTGAATGAAATTGATAATTTCTAATGGTTTTTTAGTAATATAATTGACAGAAAAACTAATTAATAGTGTTAAAACTAAGATTGATGAAAAGTATATTGCAACCTCTCTATATTTTAATTTCATAGAGATGAACGTAATATTTTTTTTAATAAGTTTAAATAAGATAATCTTTGGTAATTAGCTTGTTCAGGAGCTAGCGATAATTTTGTTAATCCTGGATGTGTATTCATTTCTAAAAAATATATTTTTCCATTTTTTTGGCTCATTATAAAATCTAATCTTGCTATTCCTTTACAACCACAAACGTGAAATATTTTTTTTGATATTTTTACTAAAAAATCATATTGCAATTTAGATATTCGGGCTGGTAGAAAATGAAAGCTCTTATTTTTTGTATATTTGGCTATATAATCATAGTGCTGACTTTTGAATTCTATTTCTGTAACGCCTAGTGACATAATTTTATTATTATTTTCAATAACTGTTACAGTTAATTCTTTTCCATAAATTATTTCTTCAATTAAATTTTGGTGATTATTCATTACCTTTGTAAGCTCTTTCATATTATTTAAAAACTTAATACCTTTAGAGGAACCTCCCCAATTTGGCTTAGAAATTACTGGAAAATTAATTTTGTTTTTATATGCAATCTCTTTTGGTGATAAAATATTAAGTTCTTTTTTAAGAAAAAATTTTAATAGTCTTTTGTTAAAGCACAGAGCAGATGAAATGGCCCCAGAATGTGTTATTAATATATTATTTTTTTGGGCATATGAATTTATTCCCCCATCTTCTCCAAACTCACCATGAAGAGAATTGAATATTATATCTGGCTTAAATATTAAAATTTGATCTATATTATTTTTTTTAATATCTAAAAATATTACATTGAATTTGTCTCTTTTGAGAGTAGAAAAGACATTTCTTCCTGACATAAGAGAAACTTCTCTTTCATCCGACCATCCGCCTGCTACTACAAGTATTTTCAGTAATTTAATATTTTTAACTTTCAATCTATGATTCTTAATTCTTTTTCAAGCACAATTTTATATTTATCTTTTACTCTTTTTTGAATTTTAGAAATGAATAAATCTATGCTGTTAGCACTTATATTAGGTTCATTTTCAAAAAAATTTGAATGTGTTTTTGATAATTTTATTGGACCATTATAAAAGCTATCGTCTATAGACGACTTGATTAGTTTCCAAGCACTATGATTTTTAGGATTCTTAAAAATACTACCACAACAATTTACTTTTTGAGGCTGAGATTGGTTTCTAATTCTTTCATATTCCTGCATTAAATCTTTTATATAACTCTGATTTCTATGAATAATCTTGAATTTTCCATATAAAATTATTGTATTTTTTTTTTGAAACCCCTTTCGGTATTCGAATTTTAATTTACTAATTGTTTTTTCATAAATCTTATTTTCCTTGATATCAAAATAAATGACACTTATTAGTTTATCTTTTATTTCCTGATTATAACAACCAGCATTCATGAATATATTTCCTCCAATCGAACCCGGAATTGTATATAGAAACTCGTAACCTGAAATAGCATTTTGGTAGCAAAATTTTGATAGGTAATTATCTAAGACTGCTGCTCCAACTAACATATGATCAGAATTAATTTGAATATTAGTAAAATCACCTAAAAGTTTTATACCTATTCCTTTGAAACCCTCATCTTTGATTAATGTATTTGAAAGATTTCCTATCACTAATAATGATTTAGCTTTGAAATCAATATTACTAAATAAGTTACTTAAGTCGATTTGGTTATAAATTTTATATAGATTGCTAATGTTTCCACCGGATTTTAACCAAGAATATTTAGCTGATGGATAGTTAGTAACTAAATTTTTATTTTCTTGAGTCATAAAAAAAACGAATTTGATTTGAAATATCTCCCGCCCCTGCAGTTATAACTATGCTTTCACTTTTATTTAATACAAATTGGTCTAATAAATTAAATAAATCACTATAATTATCAATGTATCTAGTTTTTTGATTATTTAAAACATTCAAATCATTCACTAAGTTTTTAGAATTTTTCATACCTTGTTTATAACTCTCGCCTGCCTCATAGGTTTTTAAAATAATCAAGTTATTGGTATTCCTTAATACATGCAAATATTCTTTATATAAATCATTTAACCTAGAGTATCTATGAGGTTCAATTATTAAAATAATAATTTTCTTTTTATACAATGATATAATATTGATTAATTTATTTATTTCTGTTGGATGATGCGCATAATCATCAATAAAAGTAGTTTTTTTTAATTTACCAAGAATATTCATTCTTCTTTTAGTCCCTTTAAAATCAAGGATATGAGATTTTTTTATTTCATATCCTAACTCATCTATTATTGATAAAACTGCAGTTAGATTTTGTACATTGTGTTCACCTAATAAATTTGTACTTAAATTCTTTGATATAATTTTTTTACCTTTATAAATTTTAAACGAAGATTTTTGATCAGATAACTTTATTAATTTATAACTATAGTTTGCATTTGTATTTGAGCCAAATGTTTTTAAATTTTTAGAATATTTTTTTAATGAAAAAAGGAAATTATCATCATTATTTATGAAAATTTTTACGTCTTTTTTAATTTGACTTAGAATATAGTTTTTGATTTTGGATTTAAAGTTGGAGTAGGATTTATAAAAATCAATATGTTCTCTATCAACGTTTAAAAATAATAAATATTTTGGACTTAATTTAAATACTGTCCCATCACTCTCATCGGCTTCTACGACTACATAATTACTGTCAGTAAGATATATATTTTGTCCAAAATTTTGCATAATACCGCCGGATATAATGGTAGGGTTTAGACCTGCACGAACTAACAAATGTCCCAAAATAGAGGTAGTTGAAGTTTTTCCATGTGAACCAGATACAACAATCGTGAATTTATCTTTGCATATTAGCTGTAGAAGTTTAGATCTGTTGTAACAGGGAATTTTATTTTTTTTTGCTTCTATTATTTCAGGATTATTTTTAATTGCTGAAGAATAAAATATTATATCTTTATCTTTAATATTTGAAGATTTGTGACCTATAAATACTGGGATTTTATATTTTTCTAAAATTATAGTATTTGCATTATGTGCAATATCACTTCCAGTAACATTTATTTTATTTTTTTTTAAATAAATAGCCAAAGCACTCATACCTATACCGTTAATTCCAATAATATGGACTTTATTTGATGTTAATTCTGAAAATTTCATCTAGTGGTGTAACAAATAATTTTTTCAATCGAATAAGGGTTTATAAGTGAATTGAAATAAAACTGGCTTATAATATTTTTTTTATTAGGTATCTGAAATTTTTTTAAACTCATGTTTTGAGAAAAAAAATAACTTAAATTAAATTTTTGGTGTTGATCTCTAGATATTAAGTGAGGCATAAAGTAGACATTATTAGTATGATATAAAATTTCATTAATGGCACCTGAACCTGATCTAGAAAGTATAAGATCATATTTTTTGAAATTAAGATTTTTTTTAAAAATAAAAAATGAGCAATTATCATTTTCTAAAAGATCTTCATATTTTTTTTTATAAATATTTATATGAGAGTCTGGTATTTGAATAAAAAATTTAATTTTTTCTAAATATTTCCTATCTAAAAGCTTTATTTCCTCTAACAATTTATTATTTAATTCTAACGAACCTGCACTACCACCTATTAATAAAACATTTACAAACTTACCATCAAGTTTTTCTCTTTGTTTATTTATATCTAAGAAAAAATTACCAACAAATATTTCTTTACTTCGCATATTTACTTTTGGAAAAGAAATGAATGCATTTTTTGCAATTAAATAATTTATTTTGTTAGCTAAACCATAAATAAAATTTTGCTCATGAATATAAATTTTATTAGAAGAAAAGAAAATAATATTAAATAATTTTGAAATTAGCAATATAGGTGTTGTAATAAAGCCACCAAAACCTATCAAGATTAACTTTCTATTAAATAGAAATAATATTGATACATTTAAAAATATCTTTAATATAAAGTAAAATTTATTTTTAGAGCTTACTGTAAGTTTATTTATTTTATCGTTTTTAATTTTTTCTAAATAATTTTCTCCTATTTCATTTGTAATAAAAAGTATTTCATTTGGTGCTTTTATATTACTTAAAATATTAAGATATTTTATTGCGGGTAGAATATGGCCTGCAGATGACCCTGCGATAATTATAAATTTAATTTTTTTCAATAACTATTTCTTTCAAAACTTTATTTGTTTCAATGTCTTTAATTTGAAAAATTGCTCTGTTATCATGTATAAACTTTTGCTGATATTGATTTTCATTTATTAAATAAACATCATTCAAATCAATATTTTTATTGGTTATAATTCTAGAATTATTGTTATTGCTCATTTTATAGAAAACACCAAAAATAATTGCTATTATTCCTACAATTATTAATAAACCTTGAATAATAACGAGACTTAATAAAAGTTTTTTTTTTAACATATATCCTATGAATAAATCATATAACTATAAAGACTTTAGAATAGAAATATTATACGAGGATAGTGATATAGCAATATTAAATAAACCCTCAGGACTTCTTACGCACAAAAAAAATGAATTTGATGAGAGCCCTAGCTTGCAAGATAGTCTAAAAGATCAATTTAAAATAGATGATGGTGAGAACTTTAAAGAAGGTATTGTTCATCGTCTAGATAAAGATACAAGTGGAATTATAGTTATCACAAAAAATCTTATTTCTAAAATTAAATTTAGAGAAATGTTTAAAAAAAGAAATATAAAAAAAAATTACTTAGCTTTTGCATATGGTGTTCTTAACCAAAATAACATCGAAGTAAATAGAAATATTACAAGGAACAAAGTTCAGAGAACCAAATTCAAAATTTCTGATAATCTTGGAAAAAACGCAATTACTAAAGTCTCAAATATTAAGACATTTCACGGTTCAATAAGTCTTTTAGATTGTGAAATTATTACAGGTAGAACCCATCAAATTAGAGTTCACCTTTTAAGCTTAGGTCTCCCTATTATTGGGGATAAAGATTACAGCTTTAATAAAGAGCAAAAATTTCGTTTGAATAATATGACTGATAATCTTAGAAATTTAGTTTCATTATTTCCAAGGCAAGCGTTACACTCACACAAGATAGAATTTGATCATCCAATTTTAGAAAAACACATTATAATTACTTGTGATTTACCTAATGACATGAAAGATTTAAACAATAATTTGCAATGAATATAGAAAATAAAAATTTACTGCCTGTCATTACCTCTGAAAATGATGTTTATCCTTATTTAAAAAAAATAAATCAGTTTCCTATTTTAACTGATGAAGAGGAAAAAAAACTTGCTTTAGATTGGCTTAAAAATGGTGATACAAAAGCTGCTCAAAAACTTGTGACTAGCCATTTGAGACTAGTTGCAAAAATAGCCATGGGTTACAAAGGATATGGCTTACCTTTATTTGATTTAATTTCAGAGGGTAATTTAGGTCTTATTCAAGCTATAAGAAAATTTGATCCTGAAAAGGGGTTTAGACTAGCAACGTATGCTATATGGTGGATTAGAGCCTCTATTCAAGAGTATGTTTTGCACAGTTGGTCTCTCGTTAAAATTGGGACCACGGCAGCTCAAAAAAAGCTTTTTTTTAATCTTCGACGTCTTAGAAATCAACTTAAAAAATATGAAGAAGGTTACCTAACTAATGATCAAATTAAATCTATATCGGATGATCTTGGGGTAACCCAAGAAGAAGTAAGGCAAATGGAAGGCAGGGTCTTTAATCAAGATTTCTCATTAAACACTCCTCTAAATGAGGAAAATGACTCAGAGTGGATAGATCAAGTAGAAGATGAAACAATAGACACTGTATCAAAAGTTGAAAAAGGTGACGAATTAAAAAAAAGGAAAGCACTTTATAAACAAGCAGTTACAAAACTCGAACCTAGAGAGATAGAGATATTAACTGCAAGACGTTTGAATGAAGTGCCAAAAACATTAGAGCACTTGAGCCAGAAATACTCAATCAGTAGAGAAAGAGTCAGGCAAATAGAAAATAAGGCTATAAAAAAACTTCAAGATGAGATTAAAATAATCTCTGACCAAAAACTTTTACCAGAAACTTGAATTATCTTATAATTGTTTGATTTCTTTCAGGTCCCAGTGAAATAATTTTAATGGGGATGTTCAAATAATTCTCAATATAAGAGATGTATTTTTTTAGATTGTCAGGGAGTGTTTCAAAGTTACTTAAATCTTCAATCTCACCCCAAGTTGAGAATACTTCAAAATCACTATTTTCTAAGGACAGTGACTCCAAAATATCGCTTTCACTAAAATTTACATTTTCATATTTTTTTGAATTATAGCTTTTGCATACTTTAATTTCTGAAAGATTATTTAAAACATCAGCTTTAGTCATACAAAGTTCATTTACACAGTTTATTTCACAGCTATATTTTAAAGATACTAGGTCAAGCCAACCACACCTTCTTTTTCTTTTTGTTACTGTTCCAATCTCAACACCTTTTTCAGCTATATAATCACCAATATCATCAAATAATTCAGATGGAAATGGACCATTTCCAACTCTGGTTGCGTAGGCTTTAAATATTCCAACTGTTTGATAATCAACTTGTAATGCTGAACCAATGACAATATTTGATGAAACAGTATTTGATGAAGTTACAAAAGGATATGATCCATGATCTAAGTCAAGTAATGCACCTTGAGCACCCTCAAATAAAATTTTTTTATTTTTAAATTCTTTTTTTATTTGAGAATTATCAACAATTAGCTCATTGACTACATCATAAAAATTAAGTAAGTCTTGTATTGTTTTTTCTATATTAATTTTATTCTCATTAAAACTTTCTAAGATAGGGTCATAAAACTTCTTTATCGAATGCATTTTTTCTTCAATAATTTTTTTAGATTTTAAGTCATAAAGTTTGATACTTTTTCTTCCAACTTTATCTTGATATGCAGGGCCTATACCCTTTGAAGTTGTTCCAATTTTTTTTTCTGTATTTAAAATTGACTCATTTATTTTATCAAGTTGTTTGTGATAATCTAAGATTAAAGAAATATTTGATGAAAGGTATATCTTGGGATTATTAATTTTTTTTTTGATTTGATCATACTCATTAGAAAAATGATTAGGATCAAGCACCACGCCTTGACCTAAAAAACAGATTTTACCTCGAATGACACCTGATGGGATAAGATTTAATTTATATGTTGTATCATCAACTATTACTGTATGTCCGGCATTGTTACCACCTTGGTATCTTACTACTAAATCGAAAGCTTCAGAGAGATAGTCAACTATTTTACCCTTACCTTCATCACCCCACTGAAGTCCAATAACTGCTTTATTCATTAAATTAATTCGGCAATGTAATCAACATTGCATGAAAAACCAAATCCCTCTACTTTTTTTATATTTTTTTTATATTGATAGCCTCCACCTTGGGCTATTATTTTTTTTGAAATATTTGAATAAACATAAAAAAAAATATCCTGATGATAATCTTGAGAGAAAAAATCTTTATCCAAATTCAGTTCAAATGGAGCTTTAATATTTTTTTTAAAAATATTTACAAATTTTGAAATATTATTTTTATGACTACTATTATCTAAAAGATAATTTATGTTCTTACTAATTTTTGGGTCAGTAAAAACGTAAGTATAGTTTTTTTTAAGAATATTTTTCAAAATTTTATCTAAAATCTCTAAAACTTCTTTGAAAGATTTATTTTTGGGTAAGTTTATAATTTCAACACCATGTTGTCTAAATTGTTTAATATTATTATTCATTTTATTTTTTTTAAAGACATCTCCCATATAATAAAGGTAGTGTTTAGAATTTGAGTCATGTGTCAAAATTGTATTTATTACTTGACCTGTAATATCTGATCGAAGGGTGGCCTCAGAGAGAGATTTTAAAGATTTATTTTCAATTACAGATGTAAAAATTCTTGAAAATTTACTATTAGAGCCAAGAATTTTAGTAAAAGAGTTATCTAGACTTTCATATTTTAAAGCTGTTTTAGCATATTTTGTGTCAAAAGAGTTAACAAGCATCGGAGATTACTTTAATTATTTGTGTTTTTAGTTTATTCAGAATACTTACTTTTATATTTCTTTTCTCATATTGCAAGTTCACTCTTAAAAGTGGCTCAGTACCAGAAGGACGAATATTGTAATAAATATTCAAGTTTTTACATAATTTATTTAGTTTTTGATAAATACTTTCTTGAGATAAATAAAATTTTTCTCGATCTATCCTTTGATTTATATTTATAACCTCAAGCAAATCAATACCTTTTCTTAGCTCTGATAACTTTTTGTTTTTTTTAAGAATTAGGGTTAAAAGTCTAATGGCTGTCGTCATACCATCTCCTATTAGGATGTCATCTCTAAATATAAAATGTCCAGATGGCTCACCTCCAAAAAAGTATTTGTGATCGATTATTTGTTTAAGAATATTTTTATCACCTACTTTTACTCTTTTTAATTTTAAACCTAATTTTTTTAGAGAAATATCAAGCCCATAATTTGCAATTTCATTTGTTACAACTATTGATCCTTTTTTGATTTTATTTTCAGATAAATAAAATTTAGCAAGAATATAAATTAGCTCCTCTCCATTTAATACCTTACCCTTTTCATCAATAATTACGACTCGATCACCATCTCCATCTAAACAAATTCCAATATCACATTTTTTTTTCTTTACTAAATTTGATGCTTTTAGCGGAAATAAAGAGCCACAGTTTTGATTGATGTTTGTGCCAGAGGGATTATTTCCAATAGTGTGAAGGTCTAAACCTAGCTCAAATAAAACCTCTGGCGCTACTTTATATGAAGCTCCATTTGCACAATCTAAAGTTACTTTTAATTTACTGTAATTTAGATTTCTATCAGCACTCTGTTTAAGAGCCTCTGAATATCTCCCTAAAGCATTTTTGAGTCTTATTGCTTTACCATAATTTGACGGTTTTATTTTAAAATTATCAAAGTCATAATTAAAAAATAAATCTTCTATTTTATTTTCATCTTCATGAGAAATTTTTAGACCTTGTCCTGAAAAGAATTTCAATCCATTATCTTTATATGGATTATGAGAAGCCGTGATCATTACAGAAAAGTCTGATCTAAGTGACTTACCTAATACTGTTAAAGCAGGTGTAGGTAAAGGCCCTACTAAAATTACATCTATCCCCATTGATATAAAACCTGATGCCAAAGCTGGTTCGAAAATGTACCCTGACAATCTTGTGTCTTTGTTAATAACAACTCTTGAAATTGAATTTTTTTTTCTTAAAACAAGCGATGAAGCTTTAGCTAATTTAAGAACATTTTCAGCAGTTAAGGGATATTTTCCTACCTCACCTCTAATACCATCAGTACCAAATAATCTCATTAGAGTTATCTAATATTAGACTTAAAGTTAATTTGGAAGAGGAAAATTTTGATCTTTTGTAAAAGAAGGTAAAGGACCCTTATTTGAAGCTTCTTTTTTATTATCTGTACTATCATTAGAACTATCAGAAGAAAGGTCATCGTCTCTTTTAGGTTTAATGCCTTTTATTAAATTTTTGATCTCCTCACCAGTTAATGTTTCATATTCCAAAAGCCCTTTTGCTATAGTATGAAGATCTTTAATATTTTCATCTAAAATTTTTCTTGCTTTAGATTCTGCTTCTTCAACAAGTCTTATGACCTCTTTGTCAATAATTCTTGCAGTTTCTTCTGAAATATTTTTAGATTGTGTAACTGAGTGGCCTAAGAATACTTCCTCTTGATTGCCGGTATATCTAACTCTTCCTAACTTATCACTATAACCCATTTGTGTAACCATCGCTCTAGCTAGATTAGTAACTTGTTGAATATCTCCGGCAGCCCCTGAACCAATTTTTTCAGGTCCAAATATAATCTCTTCGGCTATTCTTGCAGCGACTGTAACAACTAGTTTATCAAGATACTCATCTTTACGATGAATGACTTTATCTTGTTCTGGTACACTCATTACAAAGCCAAGAGCTCTTCCTGTTGGAATAATTGATGATTTGTATATAGGGTCTGCATGTTTACAATGAAGATTAGCTAAAGCATGTCCTGCTTCATGGTAAGCAATTACCTCTTTCTCACTATCTGAAATTATCTTTGACTTATTTTGAGTTCCAAGCATAACTTTATCTTTGGCATCTTCAAAATCATCCATTGTAACAATTTTTTTATTCTTCCTTGCTGCTATAAGTGCAGCTTCATTTACTATATTAGCTAAATCTGCACCAGAAAAACCAGGGGTGGATCTAGCGATAGATATTGTTTTTACTGACTTGTCCATTTTAATTTTTCTTGTATGAACTTTTAATATTTTATCTCTTCCAATAATATCTGGAGCAGGAACCACAACTTGCCTATCAAATCTTCCAGGTCGAAGTAAAGCAGGATCAAGTACATCAGGTCTATTGGTTGCTGCTACAATAATAACACCCTCATTTGCTTCAAAACCATCCATTTCAACCAATAGTTGATTTAAAGTTTGCTCTCTTTCATCATTACCACCGCCTAATCCAGCTCCTCTATGTCTTCCAACTGCGTCTATCTCATCAATAAATATAATACATGGTGCATTTTTCTTTCCTTGTTCGAACATATCTCTAACCCTACTGGCTCCTACACCAACGAACATTTCTACAAAGTCTGACCCAGATATCGAAAAAAATGGAACACCAGCCTCACCAGCAATAGCTCGGGCAAGAAGAGTTTTACCAGTACCAGGAGGTCCAACCAAAAGTGCCCCCTTAGGGATTTTAGCACCCAATCTTTGAAATTTATGAGGATCTTTTAAAAATGAAACAACTTCTTCTAGTTCTTGTTTAGCTTCATCAATTCCAGCAACATCATTAAAAGTAACTTTTTGTTTATTTTCATTTAATAATTTAGCTTTTGATCTTCCAAATCCTAATGCACCGCCACCTTTTCCTGATTGCATTTGGCGCATAAAAAATATCCAAACACCAATAAGCAACAACATGGGAAACCAAGAAACAAATATACTTAATAAAGGATGCATTCCAGATTGTTCAGGTTTCGCGTTTATAGCTATTTCATTATCACTAAGGGTTTCAATAAGATTAGGGTCTCTTGGGGCATAGGTTGTGAAATCAACACCATCCATAGTTTGGCCAAAAATATTATTTCCTTGAATTTCAACTGATTTTATCTCACCATTTTGAGCTTTATCCAATAAAGTCGAGTATGTGTAATTGACAGAGGAGTAATCTCTTTGAGAATTCTTAAATACATTAAATAAGCCAAGTAAAATAAGGCTTATAATAATCCAGACAAATATATTTTTGGAGAAGTTTTTCATAATATTAATATAGTTAGTGTTACCTACGTTTAAAGTACTAAGTAAGATTTATATAGATTTTTTTATTTAAGACACCTATTTTTCCTGAAAATATTGATCTTTCTTTACCATTTTGAATGTTGCTATTTAATATTTTAATAAAATTTCTAATGTTTTCACCACGAATTTGTTTTTTAAATAAAAATCTATATTCATGATAAAAAGACTGTATTACTAAGAATTTAAGATTTTCAGTTAAATTATTGAATTTTTCTGTTTCAATTTCAAAAGTTTTATTTTTTTTGTATTTGAAGAAATTCTTGTACAAAAATTTTATATAAAACGCTTTTGAAAAAATAAATCTTTCTTGATTGATTATAGAGGAATGTTTGCCTAAATAAAGAAAGTGTCTTATTTTGTTTCTAGTAAATTCTAACTCTAGATTAGTTCTATCTTCAAACCAAATCAGTTTATTCCTATTAGCGTAATTTTTAATTTGTTTTTTTGTGTATTTACTTAATGGGCGATGTAATTTGAGATCTTTGTACTTTTCTAAAAAGATATTTGATAAGCCAACTGCACCAGATTGTTGAATTTTCCTCATAAAGAAAGTTTCATTGAGATCATCAAGATGATGACCCAAAAATATATTTTCAATATTTCTTTTTTTTGAAAAGTTGTATAGAAAATTATATCTTCTAAATCTAGATTTTTCCTGAAAACCTTTTTTATTATTTTTAAGAGAAACTCTCTTCAAAAATAGATTTTTATTTGGGAGATTATAAAACTTTATGAATTGTTTAATTTCATATTTTCCCTCAGATCTTTTTTGGTGATCAAAGATCAAATAGAATATATTTTTTTTTTTTAAATGTTTTGATTTCGTAATCAAATCAAAGAGGACAGTACTATCTAATCCACAAGAAATTGAAATTAATATTTTTTCGTTAGTTGATATATTATTTTTAAGGTAATCCTTTACGCCAAGAGAGAGTGGTGTTTCATTAATCAATAATCAAACCACAGTCTTTGTCGGTTTGAAGAGATTTTGCTGAATCAATGACTTCTTTACTATCAATGTAAGTATTTGAAAAAATTAGATCTTCCATAATTAAACAGCCGTTTTCTTGATCACCAATACTAAATAGTGACTTTCCTAACCAAAAATAGTTTTCAGATTTAAATTTTGGAAATGAGGAGAAATCTCTATGTCTAATACCAAAATATTTTACAGCTTCAATTATCTCATTCTCCATAAAATAAGTTCTACCAAGAAGATAATAAGTTTCAGCCAAATATTCTTTTTGATCTGTGTTCGAATTAACTATTAAGAGCAGACTCTCTATAGCAGACTTGTTGTTTAGAGTCGCGAAACTTGTTTTAGCATTTTTAAGTTCATCTTCGACGTTGATAAACGGCTTATTTAGTTCTATTTCTCTATCTTTTATTAATTGATCCAAATCATTAAGCATAGAAACATTAACTTCTGATATAGATTTTATCTCGATTAGGTCTAATTCCTCTTTTTCAATACTTAACGAAGAAGTTTTTTCTTCAACCTCTAAACTAGAATTGTCAGGGGTTTTTACTTTATCTTTCTCAAGTTCAGAAAGACTAATTTGACCTAATAACTGATCATCCTCTGAGTTCTCTACGATATTTGAGGAACTTTTTTCTATATTTAGTTGATCAGATGTACTGATTATTTTTTTTTCATCAACATTTGATGATGTGTATAAAGAATACAAATTACTTACATCATCTTTAATATCCAAAATTTGTTTCTCCAATGAAATTATACTTTTTGAAATGTCGTTAATTAGTATTTTTAATTCATCCAATTCTATATTGCCATTTGAGTCATTAGAATTACTTAATGATGATTCATTTTTGTAAACATACTTTTGAAGATCAATAATATCATTTTTAATTCTGTCTAATTCTACTGATACTTGATTATGTTTTTCAGATTGTGCGTAATTGGTAAAAAAGAGAAGAAAAAAAATAACCAAAATTTTGTTTATTTCTTTCATAAAGGTTCTAGGTGCTCTTTCAAAAAAAAAGCACCTTAATGAAATTTTTATTAATTACTTACTATTGTAACGCCGCGTCTATTTTGACTGTAAGCAGTTTCGTCAGACCCAATAACTTCCGGTCTTTCTTTTCCCCAACTTACATATTCCATTCTATTGGTGTCAATTCCTGCCTGAGCAAGATAAGAGTAAACAGAAAATGCTCTTTTATCTCCTAAAGCTAAGTTGTACTCACGGGTGCCTCTTTCGTCTGCATGACCTTCAACAGTTATGTTAGTGTCAGGGTACTGCGTTAACCAAGCTGCTTGAGCATCAAGAGTTGCTTGAGCATCAACTGTGAGCTCAGAACTATCAAATTCAAAAAACACTCTATCGCCGACATTAACAATCAAATCTTCTTGAGTGCCAGCTGTAATTTCACCTCCAGAGGATGAACTTGCGCTAGTTGAAGCTGCATCAACGTTTCCACCTTCTTCTGTCTTAGTGGCAGCACATGAAGCAAGGAAAAAACCCGCAACAATAAGCATAAACAATTTTTTTAACATTATTATAAATCTCCGCGTAAATATATTCTTACTATAGTTTAGGTAAATAAACACTGAATTTTTTGGAAATCAAGACAATTCTTATTAAATTTTTACTAAAATTTGTTGATTTTTATAGAATTTTTATAATAAAGGTGACCATGCTGGGTCACTTCCATCTCTTGGAGTGGGAATAACCCTTTCGTTATATCCGGTTATGTCTATAAAATGTATTGATACTTCTCCGCCTGTTCCATCAAGATTTGACCTTTTTTGTCTGTGAAATATTAAATACCTACCATTAGGAGACCATGCTGGAGACTCTAAAGAAAAATCCCTGACTATTACTCTTTCATTGTTTCCATTTGTATCCATGACTCCTATGTGGAAATTACCTTGGGTTAACTTTGTGAAAGCTATCAAGTCCCCCCTAGGTGACCATACTGGATTACCATAAACACCTCTGCCTTTTGAAATTCTTTTAATATTATCTCCGTTCTTATCCATAATAAATAATTGAGGACTCCCACCACGATCAGAGTTAAAAACAATTTTTTCTCCATTGGGAGAAAAAGAGGGAGATGTGTCAATTCCAGAGTCATTTGTTAATCTTAAGCGAGATCGAGTGTTTAAATCCATTGAATAGATCTCAGAATTTGCTGCATTATTAGGGTCTGAAAAAGACATCACTACACTTTGACTATCTGGTGAAAATCTTGGTGCAAAAGTCATTCCAGGAAAGTCTCCAACAATTTCCCTTTCACCAGTTTTAAGATTGTAAATATAAACTCTTGGAAGATTATTTTTGTACTCCATGTAAGTTATTGTTTGATTATTTGGTGCAAAACGAGGAGTTAAAACCAAATTTTTTCCGTCCGTTAAAAATTGATGACTATCCAAATGTCCATCTTGATCCATGATTGCTAATCTTTTTACTCTTTGATCTAGTGGACCAATTTCTGAAACATAAACAATTCTTGTATCAAAATAACCAGTCTCGCCTGTTATTCTTTCGTAAACGATGTCACTTACAGTATGGCCTACTCTTCTTATTAAATTTTCATCAGGTATTGTAAGTTGCAATTTTTCTATCTCTTTTGCATTGAAGACATCATAAAGCCTCATTCGTAGTCTAATCCCTTTATCAGTTTTACTGACATCTGCGCTTAACAGAAACTGTGCTTTGATTAATTTCCAGTCTTCAAAGCGTGGGACTTTTTCAACTAAATTATCGGATTGAATATAAAGATCTTCATTAACTGTATAAAAAAGACCAGAATTTGTGAGATTATTGTTAATAATTTGTCTGAGTGTGTTTCCATATCTAGCAGTGTCTGAGTCTGCACCAAATATCTTAGTAATAGCTATGGGAGTGGGTTCAACTTTTCCTTGTGCAATTGTTACTTCTAGAGCAGCGTTTGCGTTTAGTGAAAAAAACAAAATTAATAGGATTTTTTTAATCATGAGAATATTTCTGATCGATTTGCAATCTGTATCTTAAATTTTTATTAATCAAACATCCAGCTGAAATCAAAAGTAAAATTAATTTCTTTCCACTGTTCATATTTATCTTCAGGTAATAAAAGAGGGCTGCAATCTGGATTATTCACTGCTCTCATTGCAGCTTCAGCAGCAGTTCTAAATGATGGATCATTCAATTTTTCTTTATTTACAACTTTAGAACTTTTTACTGTTCGATCAGGGTTAACTTCAATGTAAATGACAGGTTTTATTTCTTTTAAATTAGCGACACCAACATTAAGATTTAGACAGCCATGTAATTGTTGTCTTAATAACTCAATTTCTGAAATAGTCATCGTTGGTCCAACTTTTTCTGTGAAAACTTCTTCTTGTTTAACTTCAGATGCTTCTTGTTCTTTTTTGAATTCTTTGTTCTGATTTTCTAAGTCTTTAAGAACAGTACTAACATTGAAAGTTTTCTTTACAGGCTTTTTCTTTACAACAATCTCAATATCTTTTTTGGGTTCTAGTATTTCTTTAGGTTCAGGTTTTTGTTTTAATCTAATCTCAAAATCATTTTCAATCGGCGGTGGTGTTTCCTCTTCTGGTTTTTTAATTTCAGGCTTTACTTTCTCATCAATTATAAATTCATTTGTTTTATCTGCAGAGTTATCAATCAATACTTCTTCATTAGTTTCCTGAATTATTGGGTCAATTGATTCTTGTGATGTTATTTCTTTTAATTCTGGTTCAATAGCCTTAGTTTCATTCTGCTTTGGAGCCTCTTCTTGAAAAGTTGGGACAATTTCATTTATCTCCTTAACAAATTCAGGTGAAGCTGTCTCATCTTCAATAATGAACATTTCGATAGGTAAAATCATAGGAATATCGCTGATTTTTTTTTCAAAAGTAAAATTTATCATCGGTAATAAAATTAAAAGATGTAATAGAAAAGAGAATATTTGGAAATAAAAATCACTTTTTTTATAACTAAAATTTTCAATGAATAAGATTAAATTTCTAAAAGGATTAAATAGTGTAACAGTAGACAATTAACTTGGTTTTTTCGTAACGAGAGCAATTTTTAGAAAACCTGATGTGTTCAAAGCACCAAGAACTTTCATCACTTCTCCGTAGTTAATTGTGGTATCAGCTCTTAAAAAAATTCTTATATCAGTGTTAGAACCAGCGATAGTTTTTACTTTTAGTATTAACTCTTCAAAAGATATTAGCTCCTCACCTAAATAAATATCATTATTTTCATTAATTGAAATTTCTAAAGGATCCTTTTGTGCATCTAAAGAATTAGCCTCAACTTTTGGTAGGTTAACAGGAACCCCTACAGTAAGAAGAGGGGCGGTAACCATAAATACAATTAATAAAACCAACATCACATCAACCATAGGAGTGACATTTATACTTGAAACAGGTCGATGTTTTTTTCTCATATCCTTATTTTAATTGGCGTGAAATTATATTTACTAAATCCTTTCCAAAACTTTCAGCTTCTGACAAATAGTTATCAATTTTTGAAGTTATTAGGTTGTAGTAGGCAGTTGAAGGAATAGCCACAAAAAGACCTAAAGCAGTCACAAATAAAGCTTCTGCAATACCTGGTGCTACTACTGCAAGGTTAGTATTTTGAGCAATTGCTATTGCTTGAAAACTATTCATGATTCCCCAAACTGTTCCAAATAGCCCTATAAAAGGTGCGACAGATCCAGAAGAAGCCAAAAATGACAGCCCCTTATTTAAATTTGTATCCTCAATAGCGATACTTAAATCAAGAGATGTGTAAAGTCTTTGAATAAAAGCAGAGTCGACTTTATTTTTTTGCATTCTAGATTTTTCATACTCATTCATAATATTTCTAAAAATATTTGAAAAGCTCTCTTGATCGAAATCATCAATTTGTTGGTAAAGCTCATCCAAAGAGACACCGGACCAAAAATGGTTTTCAAATTTTTTGGATATTTTCTTAATTTTGTTTATTAGGAGAATTTTTTGAATAATTGTCTTCCACGATTGAATTGAAAAAATCACCAACAATATGATTACAAATTTTACGACCCAATCAGATTTGAGAAACATTCCCATCATTGAGAAATCTACAGAACCCTCAAGGGCGGCTAAGTTAACTACTTCTTCCATAAATTATTCTTCTTCAATTATTTTTTTATTTTTAAGCTCTTTAGAAACCTTATCAAAATCATCTGAATGTAACATTATCCAAAAACCAGGTCTATTTTTTTCACATAATGCAATAACTGGGGTTTTTTTTTCCTTATCAGCGAAAGATTTTGTATCATCCCATAATTTAATTGCCGAATGCTTAGCTCTTAACTTACACTCTATAAATAAATTATCATGGATTACGTCTGCATGAGTAACTTTTGAATTAATCCCACTTAGAGCGTTTCTCAAACCCCCAAAAAACTTTGCAACAAGTCTCTCCCTATTCTTCCATGCTTTATCAGGCATTAGTAACTTCTAACAAACTAGAGTCAAAATCAAGATTTGAAAAGCAATTTTGAACATCATCGTTATCTTCTAATTCATCATTTAATTTGACTAGTTTTGTTAGCTCTTCTTCCTTTTCAATATTTACAATCAAATTTGGCTTCCAAATAATATTGGCACTTTTGATTTCAAATTTTTTTTCTCGCATTATTTTCTCTAATGATGCTAATGTGTCATAAGAACAATAAATATATGTTATCTCTTCCTCTGTGTTGTAGTCCTCTAATCCATGGTCAAGTAAGTCTTCTAATGCACCGTCATCAATTTCTTTTTTTACTTTTATTTCTCCGACTTTATTAAAATTAAAACTTACACTTCCTGTCTCCCCTAAATTTCCTCCATTTTTAGAAAAAATAGATCTTATCTCAGAGGCTGTTCTATTTTTATTATCTGTTAAGGCCTCAACTATAAAAGCTGTTCCAAAAGGACCATACCCTTCGTAACGTACTTCTGAGTAATCCGCAGAATCACTATTATTTTTATTAATCGCTCTATCTACATTGTCCTTGGGCATGTTTACACTTCGAGCATTTGTTATAGCTAGTCTTAATCTTGGGTTAGACTCTGGGTCAGTTCCTCCTATTTTAACAGCTATTTGAATTTCTCTTCCTATTTTTGCAAATTGTTTTGCTCTTTTTTTATCCTGAGCACCTTTACGATATTGGATATTTTTAAATTTTGAATGCCCTGCCATAATCTAAGATAATAAATTACTATCCAAAACACCACCTATTTGAATAGATTGAATTGAATTTTTCTTTACTTCATTTGTAGTGATTATTGCTCCAGAAATAGTTGCAATTCCTTCGGCCGGTTCAAGCCTGTGAATATTAGATCCGGTCCTCATTCTTTTAATAGCATTTTCTTTTTTCATACCAATAACAGAATTATAATCACCTGTCATGCCAATATCAGTTTGAAAACAAGTACCCTTTTCCAATACTCTTGCGTCTGAGGTTGGGATATGAACATGCGTTCCATATATAGCAGTAAATTTTCCATCATAATTTTGAGCTATCCCATTTTTTTCAGAAGTAACTTCCGCGTGGACCTCTAAAAATGAAAAATCAATATTATGGTCATTAATTATTGACAAGAGCTGCGTGTCAATAGAATCAAAAGGATTATCTAAAGGAAGATCGATAAATGTTTGTCCATGAATTTGGCTTACTAATATTCTATTACCACTTTCATGAGTAAAAATTTTAAATCCTTTACCTGGTGAACCAGCTTCAAAATTTAAAGGTCTTATAATACTGTGATTTGGATTGCTCTCCATATAGTCAATGATCTCTTTTTGTTTCCAGGCATGATTTCCTAGAGTAATAGCATCAGCTCCCCAGCTTAAAAGATCCTCATATATTTTTCCTGTAAGCCCGTAACCACCTGCTGAATTTTCAGCATTCACTATTGTAAAATCAATGTTAAATCGTTTCTGTATTTTTTTTAAATTTTCTTTGAGAGCTGTTCTACCTGATCTTCCAACAACATCTCCTATAACTAAAAAATTCATAAGGAATAGATTCTCTGCTCTGAACAAATATAATCGACTTTTTGGTCGAAACTTTCTTGAAAATTAAAGTGGGTTTTTTGAATTTCAAAAGCAGCTAAAATAGTTTTTAAATTTCCTTTTTTTTTTAATTCATAAATTGTCCTGTCAAAAAAACCTCCACCGTAACCTACTCTATAGCCTTGTTCGTTGAATGCGGAACAAGATGCAATAATTATATCAGGATTTAAAGCAACTTCACCAGTAGGTTCCATTATTCCACCAAAACCTTTTTCTAAACTTGGATTATGAGGGTTATATTCAAAATACTTTAAAGCAGCTCCTTTTGATATTACTCGTGGAAGCGAGCATGTGATATTTTTATTTATTAAATCATTTGATATTCTTAATACTTCTACTTCATTTTTATATGGATAAAACAAACCAACAGATTTTTGTGGATTAATTTTTTCTATTATTTCTAAAATTTTTGAATTTATTATACTAGAATAAGTGTTTAAGTCAGAAATGCTAAGTTTCATTCTTAGGTCAAGGTGGTAATTACGTATTTGTTTTTTATTCAACAATTAGATTATCATTTAATTTTTTAAAAATTTGTTCAATATCAGATTTTAAATTATGATTTTCACTTTGTAACTCTTGAATTCGGCTCTCATAAAATAATTTCTTATTCAAAGAGTCTTGTAATATTTTTTCTTTTTTTAATACGTCCTCCATGGATTTTAAATAAGCAATAAGAGTAGAGGTTAAAAAGGGAACATTTTCTTTTTTTTCATCTTCTATTAATTTACTAATAGTAGAAGCGATCTCTTTAACTGCTTCAACGTTGTTATCAGAGCACTGTATTTTTAGTGGCCTTCCTCCAATTGTTAGAGTTAAATTAGGCATCGATATCAATTGAACCTAAAAGTTCCTCAATTTTATTTGTTGCTTGATCTATAATTTTAGATTTTTCTGATAACTCAAGTTTATTATTTTCTATTTCAGAGACTAATTCTGACTCCCTTCTTTCGAGATATTCTACTTTGGCTTTTAATTCTTGTTTCTCGTTCATCAATTCTTGATTGCTAGTTTTGTAATTTTGAAGTTTTGATGCAATTTGGTCTATTTTCTGAAGTATTTGTTGTTGAAATTCATTCATACTTTAATTATTAGTTATTAAGTAAAGTTATTCCATTGAAAAATTACAACGAATTAGCAAATTGTATCAGATTTTTATCAATCGATGCGGTAGAAAAAGCAAAATCTGGTCATCCTGGTATGCCAATGGGAATGGCAGACATAGCAACAGTTCTTTTTCATAATTTTCTTGTACATAACCCAGATGATCCGAGTTGGTTGCTTAGAGATCGATTCGTTTTATCTAACGGTCATGGCTCAATGTTACTATACTCCCTTTTATATCTCACGGGTTATAAAAAAATGACATTGTCTCAAATTAGAAATTTCAGACAATTAGACTCAATCACTGCGGGGCATCCAGAATATGAACCAGATGCAGGTATTGAAATCACAACTGGTCCTCTTGGACAAGGGATTTCAAACGCAGTTGGTATGGCCATAGCACTTAAAAAATTATCAAAAGAAAAAAAATTATCAAAAACACCCAAAGTATATGTCTTTTGTGGTGATGGTTGTTTGATGGAGGGAATTAGCCAAGAGGCAATAAGTCTAGCTGGACACTTAGAGTTAAATAATTTGATATTAATTTACGATAACAACAATATTAGTATCGATGGGTCCACTGACTTAGCTTTTAGTGATAATACAAACCTAAGGTTCAAGTCAGTTAATTGGGAGGTGCATAGTGGTAAAGGTCATGACCATCAAAAAATTTATGACTTATTTAAAAAAGCACAAATATCTAAGGCTCCATGTTTGCTAAATTTTAAAACCACTATTGGTTTTGGTTCACCTAACAAGTCTGCTAAAGCATCATCACATGGTTCACCTTTAGGTTCAGATGAAGTTAATTTAACTAGAAGTAAATTATCTTGGAGCGAAAAACCATTTCAAATACCCTATAAACTCTTAAAGATTTGGAGAGGATCTGCTGATAAAAATAAAAAGTTATACAAAAAGTCTAAATCATTATTTCATTCAAATTTATCTAAAAAAGATATAGATAAGTTATTCAAGAAGATAGAATTAGATTTGAAAAATTTTAATGCTGATCAAGCTACTAGAAAATCCTCTGAAAAAATCTTAAATTATATTAAAGGAGATCATCCAATCCTAGGAGGCTCTGCAGATTTAACTGGTTCTAATAATACCAAAGGTAAAGAGATGTCTGTCATGAACAGTAAAAACATGTCAGGTCAATATATTCATTATGGAGTAAGAGAACACGGAATGGCTGCTATAATGAATGGAATTGCAGCAACTAAAATTTATAAAACCTATTCAGGAACTTTTTTAAGTTTTGCGGATTACATGAAGCCAAGTCTTCGTCTTGCTGCTTTAATGAAAATTGATCCTATTCAAGTTTTTACACACGACTCAATTGGTTTAGGTGAAGATGGACCTACTCATCAACCTATAGAGCAAATTAATATGTTAAGACTTATACCAAATAGTTATGTTTTTAGGCCTTGTGACCTTAAAGAAACAATAGTGTGTTGGAAAGAGGCATTAAAGATTGATAATGCACCTTCATTTATATGCCTTTCAAGGCAAAATTTACCTCAAATTTCTAATAAAAAATTAGTTTCAAAAGACTTCAAGGGGGCTTATGTAATAAGTGGGCCAAAAAAAAATAATCATATTACAATTATAGCAACTGGTTCAGAGGTATCCTTAGCTGTAAATATTTCTGAAATTTTGAAAAATAACGGGATTATTGCAAAAGTAATATCTATGCCATCTACATCAATTTTTGAAAAGCAATCGAGATCTTTTAAAATTACTTTGTTGGACTCTAAATTAGATGAAACTTTTGTGATTGAAGCTGGCTCAACCATGTATTGGAATAAATTTACTAATTCAGAAAATATTTTTGGATTAGATATTTTTGGTGCAAGTGCTCCTGGGAGTGAAGTATTTAAAAAATTTGGGTTAACAACAAAAACTATATCAACTAAAATATTAAGGAAAATTAAAACAAAATGAAAAAAAAAGTAGCAATTAATGGGTTTGGTAGAATTGGTAGACTTGTTTATCGAGCGTTTTTAGAAAGGTCAAAAGAATTCAGTGATCAATACGAAATAGCTTATATTAATGATTTAGCTGATATTGATACAAATATTCACTTACTTAAATATGACAGTATTCATGGACTTCTCTCTAAAAAGATTAATAAAATTTCAAACGAGCAGTTTTCAATAGATGAAAACAAAGTAACTGTCACTTCTGAGCGAAACCCAATTGATTTAAAGTGGAGTGAAAAGAATGTAGATATTATTTTAGAGTGCACAGGAGTTTTCGCATCTAAAGATAAGGCTATGTCACATGTCGAAAGTGGTGCTAGTAAGGTCATCGTTTCAGCCCCGTGTTCAGGTGCAGATATAACAGTTGTTCAAGGTGTAAATAACAAAAATATTAATATAGATCACCAAGTTATATCAAATGCTTCGTGTACAACTAATTGTTTGGCACCTGTGGCTTTCGTAATAGATCAGGAGTTTGGAATTGAAAATGGATACATGACAACAATTCACTCTTATACTGGAGATCAAAATACAGTTGATACATTTCACAAAGATCTTAGACGTGCTAGAGCAGCAGCTAACAATATTATTCCTACGAGCACAGGTGCAGCAAAAGCTGTTGGCCTTGTGCTTCCTCATTTAAAAGGAAAATTAGATGGAACCGCAATAAGAGTTCCAACACCCAATGTTTCTCTTGTAGATTTTAAATTTAATACAAAAAAAAATATCTCAATTGAGTCTTTGAATAATAAATTTCAAAAATATGCCAATAATTCTCTTAAAAATATTTTAGGAGTTGATAAAGATCCGAAAGTATCAAGTGATTATAATCATGACTCTAGAAGTTCAATTTTAGATTTGAGTGAAACGACTACAGTATCTGACAATTTTGGAAGAATTCTCACTTGGTATGACAATGAATGGGGATTTTCAAATAGAATGCTTGAGACAACCGCTCAAGTATGTAATTTATAGGAGCAATTATGAAAGTTACAAATACTACCAAAAAAATCATTTCAAACTACACCCATGAAAATGTAGGTGTTAGATCAAATCTTATGAAAATTTTGGGACAAGGAAAGCTTGGAGGAACCGGGAGAATGATCATTTTACCAGTCGATCAAGGCTTTGAACATGGCCCAGATAGAAGTTTTGCCGTCAATCCTCCTGCATACGATCCAAACTATCATCATCAACTTGCAATAGATGCTGGTTTGTCAGCTTATGCAGCACCTCTTGGGTTACTTCAAACAAGTTCTGGAAACTTTCATGGTCAAATTCCAACAATTTTAAAAATTAATAGTTCAAATACACTAGCAACATCTCTAGATCAAGCTGTTACTGGGAGTGTAGATGATGCATTAAAACTAGGATGTGCAGCGATAGGTTTTACTATATATCCAGGATCTGAACATAATTTTGATTTGATGGAAGAGTTTAAAAAACTAAGTTTTGAGGCTAAAGAAAAAGGTCTTGCAGTAGTATTATGGGCCTATGCCAGAGGTTCAAACATATCTAAAAAAGGTGAGACTGCAATGAATATAATTTCATATGCTGCACACATTTCTGCTTTGTTGGGAGCTAATATAATTAAAGTTAAGCTGCCAAGTGAATTTTTAGAGGATGATCCAACTAAAAAAGCATTTGAAGATAATAATATAAATATAAACACTTTAAAAGATCGTATAGCCCACATTAAAAAAGTTGCTTTTAATGGAAAGCGCTTAGTTGTTTTTTCCGGTGGAGATGCAAAAGATGATAAAGCTTTAATGGATGAAGTTCTCGCAATTCATCAAGGAGACGGTAATGGATCCATTATTGGAAGAAATTGTTTTCAAAGATCTAGAGCTGATGCATTAGCTTTATTAGAGCGAATGATACTTATCTATAAATCTAAATGAAAATCAATGCTAACGATTTAAAGATTGGAAATATAATCCAGCATAATAACTCTATGTGGAAGGTTGCTAAACTCTCCCATACACAACCTGGTAAAGGTGGTGCTTATATTCAGGCAGAACTTAAAAATATTTCAAATCAGTCAAAATTAAATGAAAGATTTAGAAGTTCAGAGTCTCTAGAAAAAATTCGAGCTGAAGAGATAAATCACCAATTTTTATTTCGCAGTGGAGAGGATTTTACATTTATGAACAACCAGACTTACGAACAGATAATTATGAATATTAATCAAGTTAATGAAAACACAGCTAAATTCCTTGAAGATGGAATGGAAGTCTCTATTGAGTTTTATGATGAAAAACCAATGAATGTTAACCCCCCTGAAAGTCTTGTGGTGCAAATTGCCGAAACAGAAGCTGTTGTTAAAGGACAAACTGCATCTTCTTCTTATAAACCTGCTTTGCTAACTAACGGTGTTAGAGTTACTGTTCCTCCCCACATCGAAATTGGTGATAAAGTTAAAATAAATACAAGTGAATTAACTTATATAGAAAAAGCAAAATAAATTTTCTATGTCTATTATCCCTCCAGTAATTGTTGTAATGGAAAAAGCATGCAGAAGTGCTGCCAAGTCTTTGATTAGAGATTTTGGTGAACTTGAAAAACTTCAAATTTCTAAAAAAGATAAGAACGACTTTGTATCCTCAGCAGATATAAGGGCTTCTGAAACAATTGGTTATAATTTGGGGAAAGATAGACCTGATTTTCTTCAAATAGATGAAGAGACTTTCAGTTCTGAGGATTTAGAAAAACTTAATGGTGATACTCCAGTATTTATCATAGACCCACTTGACGGTACAAAAAATTTTATACACGGCAATGGATATTTTGCAGTGACTATTGGCTTAATGCAAAAAGGAAAAATTATTGCTGGTGTTACATACAACCCAATTTTAAACGAACTATTTTGGGCTCATATGGGTTCTGGATCTTGGATTAATAATCAAAGACTTAGAGTTTCTCAAAGAGATAAGTTAGATGGGTGTATGTTTACATCTGGTGTTCAAGTTAAGCACAAAGACATTCTCGAAAAAGGAATTGCACAAATAGGAGCCCTTCAAAGAAAAACAAGTGTCAGATTACTAGGATCATCAGCACTAGATTTAGCTAATGTCGCATCAGGAAAATTTGATGGTTTTTGGTCATTAAGACTAAATCTCTGGGATATTGCAGCAGGCATTATTTTAGTAAAAGAGGCCGGTGGGATATGCCTTAATGAAAAAGGAAATGATTTTGACCCTTTAAAAGATGAGAGTTTAATAGCCTCAAGTGCTGCTATTAGTAGCGAATTACTGAAAAATCTATAAATATTTACTTGATTTTTTAATCTTTGGTCTCTATTTTCTGATAACCATGAAACAAAAAATACATCCAGATTATCATGAGATTACAGTGGAGCGCACTGATGGATCCACATATAAGACCAGATCCACTTGGGGGAAAGCTGGCGATACTATGAAGCTTGAAATTGATCCTCTATCTCACCCAGCATGGAGTCAAGGATCTGGTAAAATGGTAGACTCTGGTGGAAGAGTTGCACGTTTTAAAAATAAATATAAGTCATTTAATATTTAAAACTTAAAAAATTATGTCTGACAATAAACCTTTAATGCCCCTTGCAACAGCCGTTTGGTTGGTTGACAACACAGCTTTAAGTTTTCCTCAAATATCTAAATTTTGTCAGCTGCACGAACTAGAAGTACAGAGCATTGCTGATGGTGAAGATGCATACCGTATGCAAGGATTAAATCCTATCGCAAGTGGTCAACTTACGATGGATGAGATCAAACGATGTGAGGTCGATCACTTACAAGAGCTGCAATTACAAAATAAAAAGTCTGAATCAATTCAATTTAGTGTCAAAACAAAAAAATATCTTCCATTATCAGTTAGACAAGAAAGACCTAAGGCTATTGCTTGGCTAATTCGAGAGTATGGTCAAATATTAACTGATACCCAAATTGCTAAACTTACAAGCTCCACTAAACCCACAGTTGCTAATATAAGAGCTGGTAACCAATCTCAACCAATTACAGAATTCAGAAACCCTACTGATCTTGGGCTATGTAGGTACGAAGATCTTGAAGAGTTTGTTGAGAAAGGTCAGCGCAAAGCTGAGCGTGAGAGAAAAGCAAAAGAAAAGGCTGAAAAATTAAAGTCTACTACTACTTAGTGAAAAATAAATAAACGTCTCCCAACCTGATCCCAAATTTTTTCATTGTAGCTTTATTGAAAACATTTTTTTCATCTTGCATGATCATCCAATCGTCAAACTTAACGTTCATTAAACCATCCCCATACTTTAGCTTTAAAGTATAGTGCCAGTTTAATGCATTACCGGATCTCTCACCTAGAGCTATACCTTTAATATCTTCAGAGGTACCCTCATAGGTTTTTTCACCAGTTTTTTTAATTTCCCATCTTCTAAATTCTTCTTCACCATCATCATAAAGAAAAGTCTCATTAAGAATGAAGCTGCCATCTTGTTGAATGCCCTCCATTTCAACGGTAAATTGTCGTCTTACTTTTCCTAGCCTATCAATGAAAAGGCCACTGGCTGAAGTTTTACCTAAAAAGTATTCTTCTATTTTGAGTGTGGGTTTCTTATCTGCAAAATCTTCAAGTTTCATATTATTACATCCACCAAGAAATATTAATAAAATACTCGCTATTAATACATTTCTCATACACACAATCAATACGCTCTTTTATAAAAGTAGATGTTAGTCACAATTATTTCACTTATTGGTAAAATCTATTTGATAAACGTCAATTGTTTTGGCCTTAAAACCTCCTGAACAGTATGATAGATAAAAATTCCACATTCTTTTGAAATCTTCAGAGTAACCTAAATTTTTTATTTTATCCCATTTGTTGTTAAAGTTGTTTCTCCACATTTCAAGTGTTTGGTAATAACTATCGGCCATTTGATTTTTTATTTGAAAATTAAATTTTTTTTGGGTAGCTATTTTCTCAAGAGCTTTCACTGAAGGCAACATACCACCGGGAAATATATATTTTTGAATAAAATCAATTTTTTGTGTGTATCTATCAAATAAATCCTCAAAAATTACAATGGTTTGCATTGAAAAAACACCTGATGGTTTTAATAAATCTTTTACTTTTTCAAAATAGGTATGCCAATATTGAATTCCAACCGCCTCAAACATTTCGATGGAGTATATTCTAGAATATTTCCCTCTATGCTCTCTGTAATCTTTATAAATGACATTTAACTTATCTTGTAGCTGGTATTCTTCAATTTTAGATTTCACAAATTCGTATTGTTCTTTCGAAATAGTTAAAGTATCAATTTTTATGTCTGGATACTTGGAAATAAGATAAAAAGCAAAACTTCCCCACCCAGATCCTATTTCTAAAACATGATCACCCGGTTTGGGTTCATTACCTTTGATGAGACTTTCAAATTTATTTTTTTGTGCCTCAGATAATGTCTCAGATCCTGTTTTAAAAAAACCTGAGGAATATGTTAAGGTATCGTCAAGCCACTCCAAGTAAAAATCGTTACCAAGGTCATAATGGGCATGAATATTTTTTTTACTTTGAAATAAAGAATTTTTTGTTTTGTTCATATATTTCTTAGATAAAAGTCTATAAAATTTAGATCCACTCATTTCACCACCAAAAGCTTTTTCATTTAAAGCTCCAAATTCTAAAAATTTACTTAAATCATCTGCTTCAAATTTCTTTTTTATATAAGCATCTCCTAATCCAACTGATCCACGAAAATATAAATCCCATATCATGGAAAGATGCTTAATCGTTAAATGCACTGTTGGGCCCTCTAAATCACCATGAAATTCATATGGTTTTCCCTTAACGTCTAAGCTCAAAGATCCATGTCTTATTTTAGAACAAACTTTATGTATATATTTATCAATAAACAATTTTCAATAATCTTTTCTAATCTAAGTATAAATTATCTTTAATTCTATTGGAATAATTAAAGAATTTACTTTTTTTAAGTAAAAGCTTTATAGCTTGATAGTGAATTAAGGTGATCGTTTTTATACTCCCAAAAATATTTAAAATAAAAAATAAAATACAATTTAAATACGTTATTTCTTTTAAATTGAGATCAATTGATGCATAAAATATTTGCTCTTTTTTAAGGTTAAATTGGTTAATGCTACAAAAAAAATGGTTTTTAGATTTATTTTTTGATGAAATTTTATACACACAATCCATCTCAATGAAAGGTGACACATACATGTTTTTTTTAAACTCTTTATTTTTAAATTTATCTATAGTTAAGTAATGGACTTGATCTCCAAAGGTATTTTTAACTTCATAAATAATTGATTTCACTTTATTTTGATCATCAAGATATAAATAAAAACTAATTGGATTAAAAGAATAGCCAATTATTGAGGGAATACATATAAATTGAATATTATTAAAAATTATGTTGTGCTTATCTGCAATATTTTTTGCAAAATCGTGCAAATTCTTTTTTTTATCTCTAAATCCATGCTGTTTGTAAAATATAGAAAAAAAATTTAATTTATTGAGTGATATAAAAGGATGTATCTTTGCCGTATTGCTAAGATTTATACTTAAGTAAGGTGCATTATATTGAAAAAAGTTTTTAGTATCTCTTGTTCTTTTATGAACAATTTTACCTATTCCAAGACTATGAGAAGAAACTAACTCCACTGTACTCTCGATGTATCAGCATTATTAAATCCCTTTAAATCGATACCTAACTTATTACAAACTTTTATAGCTGATTGAATACCATCTTCGTGAAAACCATAACCTAGATAACTTCCGACATAATATGATTTTTCATAACCTTGTATGTGTGAAATATTTTTTTGAGCATTTAAAGTTTTTTGTGAAAATATTGGATGTTCATAAAGTGTCTGATAATGGTTGTCTTTTTGTTCCTGATTTAATGAAACAAAAAAATCGTCACCTGTATTAAGAGGTTGTAGTTTATTCATCCAATAACTAAGTGTGCATTTATTATTCATATTGGTATGAAAATTCCAACTTGACCAAGCTTTTAAATGATTGGGCATTAAAGAGGTATTTTGATGTAGTTGCGCTAAATTTTTTTGGAAATTAAATTCTTTCAAAATCTCATACTCTTTTTGATGAATTTTATCTAAAAGAGGGAAAAAATGATTTGGGGGACAAGCAAAAATTATCATATCAAAAACAGATTTTTTTCCTTCAAAAAAAATTTCAATATTATTAGTCCTTGAGATTTTTTGAATCCTACAAGATTTTTTTATACTAAATTTTGAAGATCTGATAAGAGATTTAATATATTGTTTAGATCCATTTTTTATAGTCTTCCATTGTGGTCTATTAATAAAATTGAATAGTTTATGATTTTGAAAAAAATTAATAATACTTTTGAATGGTTGGTTAAGAGAGTCCTGATCAGGAGTTGACCAAATACTTGAAATTAAAGGAAGTAAATGAAAATTTATAAATTCATTAGAGTAATTTTTTGTTTTAAGAAAATTTCTAATAGAAATATCAGAAACTATATTTTTCTTTTGAAAAGTTTTATAGAAAATAATTATGTCTTTAAGCATTTTATAAAATTTTAAATTATAAAAATTTTTATGGTCTGCAAACAATGCACTTAAACTCCCTCCTCCATATTCAAAATTGTTCTCCTCATTAAAGAAACTAAAGGACATATTGCTATCTACTGTTTCGACATTTAAACAATCAAAAAATTTAGTTAAATTTGGATATGTTAACTCATTATAAACAATAAAGCCTGTATCTATAGGGATAGTATTTCCAGAATTATCTTTAACTTCTCTTGTATTAGCGTGACCACCTAAATAATTATTTTTTTCAAAAAGTGTGACATCAAATTTATCTTGTAAAAAATATGCTGATGATAGCCCTGCTATACCCGATCCAATTATAGCTACTTTTTGTTTCAAATTATGATTTGGTTTGTTGGTAAGCCTCAAGAGCTCTGTTTCGAGAGTCTTTTAGATCCACAATAGGGTTAAAATATTTTTGATCTTTGACTAAATTTTTTAACAAATTTTCGTCTAAATACGGCTCAAAGATTGTCTTTGTAGAATTAAAAATTTTTAATTGAGGAATATATTTGAGAATAAAATGTGCTTGAGGATCAAACTTTTCAGATTGAAGCACTGGGTTAAAGACTCGAAAATATGGTGATGCATCTGCCCCACAACCTGCAATCCATTGCCATCCAGCAGCATTACTAGCCTCATCATAGTCTAATAAACTTTTATGAAAGTAATTTTCACCCAATGTCCAATTTAACAATAAATTTTTAACTAAAAAGCTTCCTACTACCATTCTTAGTCTATTGTGCATCCATCCTTCTTCATAAATTTGTTTCATCGCAGCGTCGACTAGTGGAATACCTGTTTGTCCCTTAATCCAAATAGTAAAATCCTTTTTACTGTTTCTCCATGGAAATTTTTTAAATTTTGGATTTATGGGTTTATTGGATAAATCTTCCGAGTAATACAATAAAGAATAAGAGAATTCTCTCCAACCAATCTCTGAAAGATATGTATTAATTGAATTATTCATTTTTTTTGAGTCTCGGATTTTTTCTATTATTACACGTGGAGAGATTTCTCCAAATCTTAAATGAGGTGATATTCTCGAAGTTTGATCTAAGTCTGGTCTATTTCTATTAAACTCATATTTATCAATAACGGATGATATATAAGTATCAATTTTTTTTAAAGCTGCGTCTTCTCCTGGACTCCAGTGCTTATCAAACTTCTCGTACCAATTTTTGTTATCAAAAAAACTAAGATCAGTTTTTTGATTATGTCTTAAAGGTTTTATAAATATTTTTTTTTTATAACTAAATTTCTTATTTAGATAAACTTTATAAGCTGCTCTCCAAAAAGGTGTAAAGACTTTAAAATATTGCCCTGAATTATTTTGTACTTCCCAAGGCTCATTTAATAAATGTGAATTAAAAGTGTCTACTTGGATACTACTATCTTTAAAAAATTTTTTAATTTCAGTGTCTCGTCTAATCGATTGTTGAGAATAAAGCCTATTCCAAATTAAAGATGTAATTTTATATTTTTTAACTAAATCAAAGATATTATTTTTTGCCTCTCCGTTAAGTATTATTAACTTTAAATTGAAGGTCTGCTCTAATTTTTTAGCATGTAATCTAAGAGTCTTTTTAAGCCACCAGTGCCCAGCATCTCCAGTAGCTTTTTTTTCTATGTCATCATATATATATACTAGAAGGGCTTCAGATTTTTGGTTTGAAATAAATTCAAGACATGGATTGTCGGTAATCCTAAAGTCTCTTCTCAGCCAGTATAAAGTTCTATGTTCGATAGTTAGAGAATAACAAAATTATTTACTATGAGGAGGCATTTTCTTTTCAACAAACCAAACATGATGTTTCAAGACAGGGTCATACTTTCTTTGGCGAAGTTTATCAGAAACTTTTAAACCCTTTGTAGGCTTACGTACAATATATTTTGTACCTGTTTCTGGTTTTTCTTCAGGTATCAACTGTTTTAACTGATAAGTGGACTTTTTGGCCATTGACGTAAAATAAACTAATTTTAAATTTGGTCAAGATTGATATTAGATAAATTAAAAGACTTTTTTCCAATGTTCTCGCTTGTCTTTGAGAGAGCGTCTCTTTTTTTCTGTCATATTGTCAAAACAAACAGGGCAAGTAAATCCTTTTTCATATTTTGGTGATTTTGTCTCTTTAATTGTCAAGGGCGTATTACAGCCATAACAAAGCTTACTTATTCCTTTTGAGAGTTCTTTGTTCAGAGATACTCGATAATCAAAAACAAAACATTCTCCATTCCATAATTTTGAATTAGTTTGTTCAAAATATTTTAAAATACCTCCTTTAAGTTGATAAGTATCTATTCCGTATTTTTCCATTAAGGGCCCAGCTTTTTCACATCTAATACCTCCAGTGCAATAGATCGCTACTTTTTTATTTTGAAATTGGTCCTTATTTGTTTTTATATATTCATTAAATTGTTTAAATGTATCGATTTTAGGATTTATGGCATTTTTAAAATGTCCAATTTTATACTCATAATTATTTCTTGTATCAATAATTTTTACATCTCTTTTATTAATAAATTTATCCCAATGATTTGGTTGTATGAATTTACTTTGTTTAATCTCAGAAATTTTTAATCCAAAATCAGAAGTGACAATTTCGTTTTTAAGTTTTATCTTAAATTCCTTAAATATTTCCTGGCCACTATAATTAGATATTTTGATATTTTCATTTAAAACACCCAATGAGATTAAATAATTAATTGTATTTTTTTCTTTTTTTTGGTTGATAGTAATTGTTCCATTGAGCCCTTCTTTGCTTACAAGAATTGATCCTTTTATTTTTTTCAAAAGAAAGAATAAATTTATTTCTTCTTTTAATTTTTTAGGATTGGAAATATCAATAAAGCTATAAAATGCTATTACTCGCATTATTATGTTTTATAACAAATATAACGATCGATCAAATAAGGTGTTAAATAGCTTTGGCTTTATTAGTAAATTGATTTTCAAATTTAGATAACTGAGGCATAAATTTGAACCAAGCATCTTTTAAAGCATCCACAAATTTTTCAGTGGACTCTGGGTCGTGACATGGAGTTGGAGTTATTCGAATTCTTTCAGTTCCTTTTGGAACAGTGGGATAATTTATTGGCTGAACATAAACTTGGTGCTCGTTCAAAAGAAAATCACTAATTTCTTTACACAATTTACTATCTCCAATTAATACAGGAATTATATGAGAACCTGAGTCTAAAAAAGGTATTCCTGCAGAGCGAAGCTCTTTTTTAACTAAATCAACATTCTCAAAAAATGTAGACCGAATTTCATTACTTTTCTTTACTTGCCTAATACTTTCTAAACTTCCAGCGGCGACCGCAGGGCACATAGAAGTTGTAAAAATAAATCCTTTTGAGAAACTTCTGACAAAATCAATTATAGTCTCTGTCGAAGCAATATATCCGCCTGCCAGCCCGAAAGCCTTTGCTAAGGTACCATTAATTATATCAATATGTTCAGCTAAGCCTCTTTGATCAGCTACACCTGCTGCATTAGGACCGTATAAACCCACAGCGTGGACTTCATCAAGGTAAATTAATGCACCATTATCTTGTGCAACTTGAATGATATCCTCTAATGGTGCAAAGTCAGCTTCCATGGAATACACAGATTCTAAAACAATAATTTTAGGTCGAGAAAAATCAACTCCTTTTAAGATATCTTTTAAATGTTTTACATCATTATGACGATAAATAGCTTTTTCTTTTTTACTTGTGCGAATTCCCTCAATCAATGAAGCATGATTAAGTTCATCACTTAAAACTAAACAATTATCAAAAGCAGATATTATAGATTTTAGTGCTGATTCGTTGGCACTATAACCTGAGTTAAATGCTAAAGCTCTTTCCTTTTTATGTAGTAATGCAATTTCTTTTTCGAGTTGTATGTGAAAATTAGTAGTACCGGATATGTTTCTTGTACCTCCGCTTCCTGCACCTAGCTTTTCAGCGGCCGACTGCATTGCAGATATTACTTCTTTGTTTTGGCTCATGCCTAAATAGTCATTTGAACACCAGACATCAATTTCTTCTGTTTGACCATTGGTATGTCTGGTAGCCTTTGGATACTGGCCAGCTTTTCTCTCAATATTATTAAAAACTCTGTAATGACCCTCGTCCTTAATTTTGTCAATTTCTGATTGAAGAGTACTAGAGTAATTAGATTTCCAATTGTGATTTTTCACAATTAAAATTTAAATTTTAGTATTCTAAAAGATACTGCAATAAAGACGCATAAAGCTTATATTTAAGGACTTTTTGTCCTATTTACCCTTGGAATTACCTCTTTTCCAATAAGTTTAATAGATTTGATTAAATTTTCATGAGTGATATCGGCAATATCCATTTGAAATTGGAATCTATCGACTCCTCCGAGAGCCTTGCTGTGCCTAATAATTTTTTCAGCTACTTGATCTGGATCCCCTAAAACAATTGCACCTAATGGGCCTATCTGATTATCAAATTGGTCTCTAGTAACAGGGCCCCAACCTCTTTCTCTTCCAATTTTTGTAAACATTTTTTGGTAACCCTCATAATATAAACTAATTGCTTCATCCATACTATTTGCTACATATCCTAATGAATGAAGTCCCACAGAAAGTTTTTCAGGAGGATGTCCTGCATCTTTACCAGCTTGCCTGTAAATATCTACCAAAGGTTTGAAACGATGGGTATTACCACCGATAATTGCAATCATTAAAGGCATGCCCATTGATCCGGCTCTTGCAAAAGATTGAGGGGTCCCGCCTACACCCAACCAGATTGGTACTGGATTTTGAATAGGCCTTGGGTAAACAGGTAAATTATTTATTGGAGGTCTAAATTTACCAGACCAACTAACAAATTCGTTTTCTCTTATATTCAGAAGCAAATTAAGTTTTTCAATAAATAAGTCATCGTAATCTTTAAAATCTAAACCAAATAGAGGAAATGCTTCAGAAAATGATCCTCTACCTGCAACCATTTCTGCCCTACCACCAGATATTAAGTCAAGAGTAGATAAATTTTGAAATACCCGAACAGGATCTGCTGCACTTAGAACAGTTACAGCACTTATCAATTTTATTTTTTTTGTTTTTGCTGCAGCTGCAGATAAAAGCATGAATGGAGCAGAGTCTAAAAATTCTTTTCGATGGTGCTCACCTATTCCAAATGAATTTAAACCGACCTCATCAGCAAAAATAATTCTATCAATGACGTTATTAATCGCTTTGACACTATCTGATCCTTCTCTTTTATCAGCAAAACTGTCTATACCTATTTCCAAAATATTCTTCTAAAATTTTTCAGTATTAGATCTAATCTCAATTTCCCAAGACCAGGCTTTTTTATCTTGTTGGTAGAAGTTGAGGTATTGTTTTGCAATTTCATCAGGATGTATCATTTGATAATTTCCAATTGGTTCTTTGCCAATTCCTCCATCAATCACAAAATGACCAATATGAATATTTTGTGGGTGTAATTCTCTAGCCAATGATTGAGCTAAGCCTCTTAATCCAAACTTGCCAATTGCAAAAGAAGCAGATTTGGCGAATCCTTTTACGCTTGCAGATGAGCCTGTAAAAAATATATTTCCTTGTCTTGATTTAATCATTCTTTTTGCCGACTCATGCGCTACTAAGAATGCCCCATAGCTATTTACTTTTATTGATTGAAGCATCTCATCTGGTTCATATTCTACAAAAGGTTTTACTATTCTTAGAGAAGGATTGTATATGACGATATCTGGGGTGCCAATAGTTGAGTCAATTTGTGAGAATAAATCATGAACACTTTTATTATCAGTTGAGTCACACTTAAAAACCAAAGCATCAGTCTCTTGTTTTAAAGAGCTAAGTTTTTCAATATTTCTTGCAGCTAGAGCAATTTTCATACCATTAGAATGAAAAATTCTAGCTAATGAGGCACTTAGACCTGAACCTGCACCTACAATTAAAACTGATTTCTGACTCATCTTTTGAATATTATCTAGCTATAACATATTTTTACTTAAGTACATATTGACCATTAAGTCTCGCTTAAATTGTAATAAGGTTGATTATTTGTTATTTCTTAATGTCATCAAAAGATATGAAAAAAATAGTTTTATTATCAAGAAAAAGTTTTCTAGCTAAAATTCAAACACATATAGCAAAAAAAGAAATTAATAAGATTAAAAAAAATATAATTGATACTCATTACTCATCTAGTATCGGTGACAATGATCTTTCGGCAAAAGCCTGGGAACAGCATGGTTTTGGTATATTTACAAATTCTCTCTCAAAGAAATTAGTTTTAAAAGAGGCAGATGTTGTAGTTCATTCATTCAAAGATCTACCTGTTAAAAATCTTAATAAAACTTCGTTTGTTTGTCTTCAAAGAGATGATCCAAGAGATATTATTCTAATAAAGAAATCATCATTAGATAAAAAAAAATTAGTAATTGGAACCTCTTCTCCAAGAAGAAAATATTATTTAAAAAAATTAAAGGAATTTCTTCCGTTTCAGGAATTAAAATCAATTCAGATAAGGGGTAATGTTCCATCAAGACTAGAAAAAGTTTTAAATTCCTCTAAAGAGGATGGATTATTTATTGCAAAAGCTGCTACTGATAGAATTTTTAAATACGGGCAAAAAATCGATAAAAAAGAGTATAATAAATTTAGATTTAATTTTGAAAAGTTTGAAAAGGTAATTTTACCAATTTCTGAATTCCCAAGTGCTGCTGCTCAGGGATGTATTGCTTTAGAGTTCAGAAAAAATGATGAAAAAATTAAAAAAATATTAGAAAAAATAAATCATTTGCCCACTTCTGAAGATTGTTATATGGAGAGGAAGTATTTATATAAGTGGGGGGGAGGTTGTAATCTCGATATAGGGGTAACGATTGAAAATATATTAAACGAAAGAATTCTGTTTGCTCGAGGTAAAGACACTCAGACAAAAAAATATTTTAACGAAAAAAAATATCTTAATAATAAGCATGTAAAAAAAGTTAAGAATATATTTCCTTTAAACATCTCTAATTATCAAATGTTCAGAAGAGATTTGATAGAATTTAGCAAGACTATAAAGAATAAAAACGTTCTAGCAACACGAGCAAGCTTTAAAGAATTTGGGTCTTTAAAAAATGTATCTAATCTTATTACTTCTGGTGTCACCTCTTGGAAAAAAATAAATAAAAAAGGTATTCTTGTAAATTCATCTCTTGATGGTTTTGGAGAAAATTACAGACAGATTGAAAATGTTTACAAAGGCAATAATCACACTACATATAAACTCACATACAAGGAAAATAATCTAAAAACAAAATTTCCAAAAATTTCACATTATAGTTTAACCCCTCTTATTAACGATACTACCATTGATAATTTATTTATTGCTGAGAGCTTTTATTGGATGAGCTTTTCGGCTTTCAAAATAGCTATACAACTCAGGCCAGAAATAATAAATAAGCGAAATGCATGTGGTCCTGGACAAACTTATCTTCAAATTTCTAAATTTATTCCTAAAAATCAATTAAACATATATCTTACATATGAGGATTTTAAAAAATTTGAACTTAAATGATAAAAAATTATTTCCCTATAGATCGGTCAAATACTATAAAAAAGAAAATGCTCATACAGCCTTTTTTTGTGGATCAGAAAGTAAATGACTCCAAAAAAATTAAAGGATTAGGTGATAATAAAAGTTGGTCGTGTTCTACTGTCATCAAGGCAATTGAGAAGGATCTTAAAAGAGGTATAAATAATTTTCTTTTGTTTATTGTACCTCTTCAAAAACAAAGAACTCCTGAAGATTTTAGCTTTCACTACGAGGTAATTAGAAAAATTAAAAAATATTTTGGTAAAGATATAGTATTGCTCATCGATACGTGCCTGTGCTCTATTACTCATGATGGGCATTGTGGAATAACTCATCAAAAATCTATCGATCTTAGGAAAACTCATTACTCTTTAGGATTAGCAGCAAATACATATCTTGAGGCAGGTGCAGATATAATAGCTCCAAGTGATATGATGAAAAATACAACAAAATATTTAAGAAAAATCTTTGCACAAAATGGATTTTCTAATTCTCAGATTATGAGTTACTCAACAAAATTTAAAAGTCATTTTTATGGTCCGTTTAGAAATGTAGCAAAATCGTCACCTAAAGGTTTTGATCGATCATCATATCAGTTGCCAGTTGTAGACAAAAAAAAAGCAATCAATAGTTCTATCAATAATGCTGCACAAGGAGCAAATTATTTAATGGTTAAACCAGGAATGACATCAATTGATTTAATTGGAGATATAAAAAAAGAAACACTACTTCCTACAGGGACGTTTCAGGTAAGTGGTGAATTTGCTAGTTTGCAAATGCTCAGCAAAGCTAATTTTGGCAACTATATTGATTTACTAAGAGAGTCTTTGGAGGTCTTCAAAAGAGCACAATCAGATTTTATTATTACTTATGGGGCAAGGGATATTGCAAAATACTTATAACAAAAAATTTCACAATGCTTTAAATAAAGTAGAGCAAAAAGTTCCCCCTATTTGGCTGATGAGACAAGCTGGTCGGTATCATAAACATTATAGAAATTTAAAAGAAAAATATTCTTTTGAGCAATTATGTAAAGAGCCTGAGCTAGCTTGTGAAGTGACTCTAGGACCTATTGCTGAGTTTGACTTTGATGCTGCAATACTATTTAGCGATATACTTTTTCCTTTAGATTATTTAGGGATGGGCCTGAAATTTAAACCCAGCCCTATATTTGAAAGAAATTTAAATTCTAAAATGATATCTGAGTTTAATATTGATGAATTTGATAGTTTCATGGAATTTCAAAGTAAATCACTCAATCTTATTAGAAATGAATTATCAGACGATAAGTCCTTAATTGGTTTTACTGGTGGGCCTTTAACTTTATACCATTTTGCAATCAGGCATAATCCTGTATCAGAAACATTATTTCAACAAACCCTACCAATCTTAGAAAAGTTAATTCATAAAAATATCCAAATTCAGTTTCAAAGTAACATAGATCTATTGATGATTTTTGATACTGAGGCTAATAATCTTAATGATGAAGAATTTGATAAGTTTGTGATTCCTTTTATAAAAAAAATTGCAGATAGTTATCCCAATAAGATTGGTTATTTCACAAAAGAAATTTCAAAAAACAAATTTAATAAATTGCAAAGATTAGAAAATTTAAAACTAACTGTGCTTGGGGCCAATTTAGAAATATTTAATGAATTACCAAAAACGCATTTATCTTTACAAGGAAATTTTTCAAATAATTTACTAGCCATGGAAGACACAAAAGCTTTTTCACATATCCTCGATGAATATTTAGAAAAATGCATGCAAAATGATATATCCCATAGATCAGGTTGGATAGCTAGCCTGGATCATGGTGTAAAAAAAACTACACCTGAGGCTAACGTTCACCTATTCATAGAAAAGATAAGAACTAAATTATCGCTAAAATCGTAATGTTTTTCAATGGCTTCTTTTAAAGGTAATAAACTCTATGTTCATGGATCTGGTTTGAAAACTGGTATCCTGTTAACAAATTTAGGAACACCAGATAAGCCAACTAAATCTTCTTTAAAAATTTACTTAAAACAATTTCTATCAGATAAACGTGTAATAGAAACGCCAAAAGCTATTTGGTGGCCAATACTTAACGGTATAGTTTTAAATACTCGACCTGCAAAGTCTGCTAAAAATTATAAATCTGTTTGGACTGAAAAAGGATCTCCGCTTTTGCATCACACGGAATCACAGTTAACAAAAATTAAGAATGTAATTAGTAAAAAATATAAAAATATCGTATTTGATATTGGAATGCGCTATGGCAACCCAAGTATTTCTAAAGGTTTGAATAACTTACGTAATCAAAATTGTGATCGTATTATTGTCCTACCTTTATATCCTCAATATTGCGCGGCTACTACAGGATCAACATTTGATGCAGTTGCAGAAGAATTACAAAATTGGCGTTGGGTACCTTCTCTTCGTTTTATTGGAGGCTATTACGAACATGAGCTTTACATAAAAGCACTTAAAAATAGTATTGAAGAGTTCTGGGCTAAAAACGATAAACCTAAAAAAATCTTATTTAGCTATCATGGTGTCCCAAAAAAATATTTAGACAAAGGAGATCCGTATCACTGTTTTTGTAGAAAAACTACTAGATTAGTAGCCGAGGCCATGGGTTTACCAGAAGAAAGCTACATGACAACATTCCAATCTAGATTTGGACCAGCAGAGTGGCTTCAACCATATACTGATAAAACAATTGAGAGCCTGGCAAAAAATGGCACGGACCATATTCATGTTATTAGTCCAGCTTTTTCCTCAGACTGTCTCGAGACTATTGAAGAACTTAATGAAGAAAATAGAGAAATATTTATGGAAAATGGTGGAAAGGAATTTGGATATATTCCTTGTCTAAATGATCGAGAAGATCATATACTCCTACTCACTTCGTTGTTGGAAAACGAACTACATGGGTGGGTATGAGTGATCAAATAAAAAACCAGCAAATTAAAGCAGAAAAGTGGTTTCAGGAACTCCGAAATCAAATGATCGGAGCTATTCAAAAAGTTGATAGTTCAAGATTTAACGAAAAAAGTTGGCAAAGGCCAGGTGGAGGTGGTGGGTTAATGTCTATATTAAAGGGAGATATTTTTGAAAAAGTAGGAGTAAATATATCAACCGTTCACGGTGTTTTCAGTGAAGATATTAGAAAAAGTATGCCTGGAACAGATAAAGATGGAAAATTCTGGGCATCTGGAATTTCTGTAGTTGCCCATATGAAAAACCCTAAAATAGCTGCTGCACATTTTAATACGCGGTATATTACAACAAATGAAAGTCAATGGTTTGGCGGAGGTTGTGATCTTACTCCAGCAATTCCTGAAAATGAAGAATCAGAAAACTTTCATGAAGTTTTAAAAAGAACTTGTGACCAACACAATTCTAATTTTTACAGCAAATTTAAAAAGGAATGTGACGAATATTTTTACTTACAACATAGAAAAGAATCTAGAGGTATTGGAGGAATATTTTTTGATTATATGCATGACAATTTTGAAAAAGACTTTTCTTTTGTGAGAGATATTGGTCAGTGTTTTATAAATTTTGTAATTGAAAATGTAAAAAGAAAGAAAGATTTAAAATATAATGAAAATGACCTCCATCTTTTAATGAAAAAAAGGTCTCGCTATGTGGAATTTAATTTACTTTATGATCGTGGAACACTTTTTGGACTAAAAACTGATGGAAATATTGATGCTATACTGATGTCAATGCCACCAAACGCTATTTGGGATTAATTGATTTCTCTAGAAAATTTTTTAACTGCATCCCAATCTGTAAATTCATAAGTTTTTGTTGTATCCGTTGGACCATTTGTTATCCACATAATAAACTTAATTATGTATTTTTCTAAAAAGTTATAATTTGGAAAATCTATCTTTCCAGCAAATACTCCAATATGATCTGGTTTCCAATTTGTTTTTTTTAGAAACTTTGTAATATATGGATTTGTATTAGGTTTATTTTTCTCAGATTTCCTTGCGGTAGCATTTACAGAAAAAAAAACTGTTTTTTTTCTTTTTAGTAAAATTTTATTATTTTTAACAAAATTATAAATTTTCTTATTATGATCTCCATATTTTACTGACGCACCGATAATTATCTGGTCAAAATTATCTAAATTAACACTATTTAATCTGTCTATATTTAATATTAAAGATTCTTTTTCTTCATTAAGAGTTTCACAAATTTTTAAGGATTGTCCATTGGAGGAAGAATAGATAAAAATTTTTTTCATTGAGCCTTATTACATAAGTTATTTGAATAGAGCAATTAATTAGTGTAAGAAAAAGCATGGTTCAAGAATTCAAATTTTTAGGTTACAACATGGAAAAAATATCTTCTTTTTATGGGATTTTTTTAATAATTTGGGGGGTTTTTATAAGATTGTTTAGTCAGAGTAGCTCAATTACATCTTACATACCCTCCTTAATTGGAGTCTGTATATTATTTTTTTCTCTTTTAGCTTTATATGTTCCAAGAAGAAAGAAGCTTTTTATGCATATAGTAGTTTTTATTGGATTAGTTGTAGTTTTAGGAGGTTTAGATATTTTACGAGGTATTGACACAATTTTTATTAATTTTTGGGCGGATATATCAAAAATAATGATGCTTTTGACTGGAATTTTTTTTATTTTCCTTTGTGTTAAGTCATTTATTCACGCAAGATCTCAATAAAGCTATTGAAATAATTTGCTTAAAAAAATTAGGAATTAATAAATTTTAAATGGATCTCACTAATGGCGATATAAAAAAACAATTAATTAGTATGGCTGTTCCAGCAGGAACTGGTCTGTTGTTTTATACTCTTTATAATGTTGTTGATACTTTTTATGCAGGTCTTATAAGCACAGAGGCTATTGCAGGTTTATCTATTTCTTACCCCTTATATTTTATTTTATTAGCCTTCGCTGTAGGTTTTGGACAAGGTACAACCGCTCTTGTTTCTATAGCTATTGGCAAAAAAAAATTTAATGAAGCAATTAAGATACATATTCAAGCACTAGTTATCACTTTATTAGTTTCTGTTACTATAGGGCTTATAACCTTTTTATTATCTAAACCTGTATTTTTATATTTTGGAGCGGAAGGTATATTTTTAAGTAACGGTCTTAAGTATATTAAAATTCTATCAATAGGCGCCCCAATCTTTATAGTTTCTTTTGTTGTCAATTCTCTATTATATGCGCAGGGAGATACCAAAAAAAATAGAAATGCTTTGATTATAAGCTTTTTTATTAATTTAATATTTAGTCCATTCTTATCTTTAGGCTATGGTCCTTTTCCTGCTTTGGGAACACTTGGCATAGCTCTTGCGACAGTCATATCTCAATTATTTCATTTTTTCTTTCTAAGCTACTATGCTATTCGTAGCCCATTATTTAGTTATTTCAGCTACAATTATATTAGGCTAGAATTAAAATTTGTCTTAAGAATTTTAAGACAATCAATTCCTTCTAGTTTGAATATGTTTATGATAGCCGTTGGTTTCTTCATAATGCAGAAATTTGTGACAGGTTATGGTGCATCAGCTAGTGCAGCTTACGGTATAGCTCTAAGAATTGAGCAAATTATTTTGTTACCTGCCATAGGATTTAGTAGTGCTTTATTAAGTATGGTTGGACAAAATTTTGGTTCGAAGAATTTTGGGAGAATTTATGAAGCTTTTTTAATTTCACTGAGGTTATCTTTGACAATGATGATTTTTGGAGCAGTGGTACTTATATTTGCTGGTGAGAGAATAGCTGGTTTTTTTTCAAGAGATAGCGAGGTAATAATTATTGCTGGTAGTTACTTATTTATGGTAGCGTTTTTGGCTTTTGTATATCAAGTTATTGATAGATGTGACTCTGTGCTTTCTGGTTTAAGAAAACCTTCTGTGAATGTCTTCTATACTTTTGTTAGATTGGTGTTTTTACCACCATTTGTAATATATTTGTTTTCAGAGACTTTCGAAAAAGGCTTAATAGGCATTTGGTGGGCAATATTTTTTACAAATTTACTAGGCTCAGTTTTCGTATATTTTCATATGCGTTATATATTCAAAAATCAAGCAAGCCTTGTTAAAGGGAGCAGTCCGTTATAACTAGGAGGGAATAACTAAGAATCTATATCAACACGGAGTTGTTTGAAACTTTTTTGAACTGCTCCTCATTTAATAATACATAATATTGAAAAAGAATGTCGTGCTATCATTGCATAACAACTATGCAACTAACAATTATTATATTTCTAAAGAAAGTATTGATTTGAAATTTCGAAAATTAGATTATTTCTGTATAAATAATCGATATAGTAAGAATTAGTAAATAACAAATAATAATAGTATTAATAATTCTCCACACTTTTTTGTTCAAAAAATATACTCTTAGTGATTGAGCACCATAGCCTAACAAGTAAAAAAAAATAAAAGATGCTAGACTAGCACCTAGTCCAAACAAGACCTTATCAGAAATAGATAAGAAATTTTTTGATAAATTCCCTAAAATGAAAACAGTATCTGAATAAACATGAGGATTTAGGAAAGTAAAAGCAAGAGTTTGTAAAGCTATTTTTGACTTTGATGTTTGTGAGTTAGTTTGTGAAAATTCAATATCATATTTAAATGTTTTTAATTTCAACCATATAAAATTTAAGAGAAAGAGTACTAGACATAAAGATAATAATAGATTGATTAGATCATTGATAAAATTTTTAATAAAATGAAATAGAAAAATCCCAAAAAAAATTAATAAAAAATCACCTAGTATGCAGATCGATGAAACTAATAATATATTATTTTTTTTTATACCCTGCTCTATTACAAATAAATTCTGTGCTCCTATTGCTAGTATTAGACTTAAACCTGTTGAAAAACCAAAAACAAACTCATTCATGACAATTTTGCACAGTTTATATACTTTACACCTAAAATCTATTTAGTAAGTTTGATTCATGAAGGTGTTTGTTGGTGGAATTTTTTTTGCCTTAATATTTATTTATGTAGTAACTGATGGATTTGTTAAGATCAGTCTACCTCTGTAAACCTTCTTCTTTTTCCATTGCTCCACTCGTCACTAAATTTAAGAGTTCCTAAATGTAATGGGATCTCTTGTTTAACAATCAAATTACTCTCTGAAAATTCAAAGAATGAATTGTGTAGATAGCGAAACTCTAACAAATGATTCATGATCCCAAAGTTAATATCTTTTATAACATTAGGATCCACATTTTGATTTGAAATGAAGACATAGTCATTATCTGCAGGAAAATTTAAAATTGAACGTAGAGATAAGTTAGATGGTCGCTCAAATAAATCTGATTTTTTTATAATTGCATATTGAAATTGATTTTGTTCAATTTTTTTAATGATTTCATCAACACTATCGTCATGACGTGTATCGCATTCTAAAGTGTTGGACCCTCCATAACTATGTGATATCTCTAGCTCTCTAGCCAAAACTTTACATATGCTTTTAGCAAGTATGTATTCTGTGCCCAGTGTAGATCGAACCATTATCGTTAAAGAGATATCTTGGGAGAGCGCATACAATAAATTTGTTTTAAAAAATAATAATACAAAAAAAGAAAATATTATTTTCAAATACATAGATTACTTTTAACATAAAACATTCTAGATTGTTAAATAGATTTAGATGCCAAATTTTTCAATAATTGCGATAATAGCATGTTTTGCTTATGCAATTGAGAGTATTTTTGGTTTTGGTGGAACTATAATTTTTTTAGGACTTAGTGGATTTTTCTTTGATTTTAACTCCCTATTAAAACTAGCGATGATTGTTGGCCTATCCTCTGGTTTGGCAGTTTTAATTCAATCATACAAATATGTTTCTACAAAACACCTAATCAAAATTTTGATCTACACAATTCCCGGGGCTCTCATTGGAACATATTTTATTAATTATTTAACATCAGATGTTTTAATAAAAATATTTTCCTTAATTTTAATTGTCTATGGATGCTTTAACCTATTTTTTCCAAATATAATATTTCCTCAAATTTTAAAAAAATTTTTTGTAATTTTAGGTGGTTTTATTCAAGGAATTTACACCATTGGAGGACCTTTTGTATTGATGGGTTATAAAGATAGTTTTTCTTCAAAACAGGAGCTGAGGTCTACTATGGCTGGATATTTTTTTATTATTAACTCATTGAGAGCATTATTTTTTGTTTTTCTTGGAGGGAGTTATTTAAATATTGTCAAAACGTATTATCCAATAGCTTTTTTAGTAATGTTGAGTGTTTGGATAGGTTATTATGTTCACAAAAAAATACCTGAGAACCTATTTAAAAGGCTTATAATTATTGCTATCACTTTAATTGGCATATTGATTTTTTTTACAAAATGATTGATTGGGAACCATATGGACCTATTTATTCTGTAGCTCCTGGAATAAAAAAGATAAATGATTTGCCAATTATAGAATTTGATGAGCATCAAAACAGATACTTAAATTTGAAAAAAAAATGTAAGGAGAATATTTTTTTTGATGATTATTACTCAGCAGAAACGGATAAAGCTATATGCAATAAGTTAAAAAGTATTTTAAAAAGTGAATATCCCTCAAAGACAATTAATTTCAATAATTTTGTTGAGCTTGGTTATGCTATCCAAGAGGACATAGCAATTTTTCACAGATCAAATAAGCTTATAGCTTTACACGTGTCTTTTCCATCTGTTTGGAAACCTAAAGAAAAAATTGGTCTTAGTTTTGCACAAATTCATCAACCTGTACCTGGTATGGAAAATTTTCTCAAAAATGAAAATAAATATGTGCAAATGATGGTTGAGGCCACAACACCTATAATTAGGTATGTTTGGGGGGAGCACTATGGATATTTTTTATGTGAACATGAGCCTCTTCAAAAAAACATTAAAGTTATGCATACTGAAAGACAAACTTTCATTGGTGTTCCTAAAAGTGATATTGGCATTTTCCTTATAAGAAAAAAAGTTATTCTTTACGAGGATACTTCAACTGATTTTAAAATTTGGTATGAGAAACAAGTTAATTCTATGTCTGAAGAACAAAGAAAATATAAGTTAAAAGAGATTTAAGTCGATACTACAGATCGAAAAAATTCATATAATTGAAGTTAATCAGATTATTGTTCCTGATTTCCCTCATGTGGAGCATTTGGATTTGTAAGACGCTCTAATTCAGCTAATTCTTCTGCCTCTTTCTTAGCTTCTCTTTTAGCTTTTTTCGCTGCAAGCTTTTCTTGACGTTTTCGTTCTTTCTCCATAGCTCTTTCACCAGCTTTTGATTTATAGTCAAAATGTAATCCCATGTAGAAATTATATCAGAATTTTTTTTTTACTAAAGTTTCAGTTCAATAAATTTGATCTTAATTTAGTACTCTTTTTAAAAGATTTATCCAGTTTGAATGGGTAATTTTAATCATTAGTTTTTCATTAAAATCTTGCTTCGATAATAATTCAATTAATTTCTGCATTCCTAATACACTATTAAGATCTTTTGGCATCATAGCTCCATCAAAGTCAGATCCAAAACCTACTTTGTCTTCTCCAAGATAGTCAATGAGATATTTAAAATGGTCTACAATTATTTGTAATTCTGTATCAGAGACCATTTTTCCATCTCTTCTCAAAAAAGCAGGTGCAAAATTAACCCCAACCATACCTTCTGTTTCTTTGATCGCATCTAATTGCTTATTTGTGAGATTTCTAGAATGTGGGCATATTTCATGAGCATTGCTATGTGTTGCGACTAAGGGTGATGTTGAGTATTTAGCAATATCCCAAAATCCTTTTTCATTTAAATGAGAAGTATCAATTAACATTTTAAGATAATTACAATTTTTTATTAGTTCTATTCCAATATCAGTTAAACCCTCGCCAATATCAGGTGACTGTGGGAATGCGAAGGGAACGCCCTCTGCGAATAGTGTAGGTCTTGACCAAACTGGTCCAACAGATCTAAGACCAGCTCGGTAAAGTGTTTCAAGATTGTAAAAGTTTTTATCTATGCACTCTGCACCTTCAATGTGCATCAAAACAGATAATTGATTACTATTCTCATTAAATGAAGTCTCTAGATCATCACTAGATAAACAAATTTTAACTCTGTTGCCAGAGTTTCTCTCAATTTTAGAAAGGATTGATATTTGATTTAAAACAATAGGTAGAGCATCATTCACATCAACAGATCCTGGTAATGGTAATGAATATTCATTTTGTTCCATATCTTTGTAATTAACTAATTTATCTGAGTCAGAAATAGAATGTTCTGGAGTTGGGACGTAAATTGCAAACAAACCCCCTTTGAAATTAGCTTGGTTCATTCGTGGAAGATCTAAATGGCCCTCATTATCTCCATCTATAAAATCAAGGTGAGAGTTTAGGTTTTTCTTTAAAAAAAGCCTAAATAAAACATCGTTATGACCATCAAAAATCTTATAGTCCATACAGCGAACCTATCATTATTTTTGCAATATTGACTACATACAAATTTAAAATTTTTTAATGAAATTTTTTTGGCAGTCTCATAAAAAGACATCAGCCGTCTGTTTTTAGCAAAAGTAAAATATTTTTTTAGGCCTATATGTATGTTTGAAAGGAATTATAAAAAATGAATAAAATTTTTGGATTTACAGAGCGATCTCTAAATTTCTGGTTGTCTTTTTTTAGTAAAAAAGAAGATAGTATTATTAATTTTTGCAAAGTTGAATATGGCAACGATTGGCAATGGGCATACTCTCAATATCAAAGAAATCAATCTTTTCCTAATAACATGAAAGAGGCTGCGTAATGAATAATTTATTTAAATCTATTAGAAATATAATTATTAACGAAAAAAATGATCAAAAAACAAAATCTAACAAAGAAGTTTCTTATTTATCTCAAGCAATTGATATGATTGACCTTGAGAGAAGGCAGAAAGAGTTAGATAGAAGATTTATAAGAAAATTTTAAAAGCCCTATTTAGGGCTTTTTGCCTAACTTAATACCCAAATTTCAATAGCAACAAATATGAAAAGACCAGCAAATATTAAATTGATAATATTTTTAGGTCTATTGAAGTAGTTTGAAAACTTTTTAATTCCAAAAAAATGGCCAATAATTGAATAATTCATTGCAGATATAAAAAAACTTCCTGTAGCAAAAATTAAAGCAATACTAAAAGTTAAATTTTCACTAAATTGTAACGTTGCTAAAGCGGACCAAAATGCAAAAGCTTTAGGATTAGTATAGGCTACGATTACTGCTTTTTTCATGCTGTGAAAAAAATCTCTCTCATTTGATAATTTAATAAGTTGATTTTCAGAGCTAAAGTACTGACTACCAATTTGATATGCTAAATAGATCATATAAAGACTTGCTAGTATTTTTAATAAAATAAAACCCCAACCCATCAAATTAGAGATAAGAAAAGATATTCCCGTAGTAGCTAATAAGCACCAAGTAAAAGAGCCAATAGCAGTTCCAACAGCAGCCCCCCAAATTTGTTTTTTCTGACCACTTATCCCAACCGATGCTACAAAAAAAGTATTAGGGCCAGGTAAAAAAACAGCAAAATAAAATACAATCCAGCCCGATATTAGGGCCATTGTAATTTCATTCATTTATTTTAATGATTAAGTATTTGACTTAAAAATAGTTTGGTACGATCACTTTTAGGATTATTAAAGAATTCATCTGGAGTTGCTTGCTCTATAATTCTTCCTTCGTCCATAAATATCATTTGGTCAGCAACAGTTTTAGCAAAACCCATCTCATGTGTTACAACTAACATTGTCATCCCCTCTTCAGCAAGTTGAATCATAACGTCTAAGACTTCCTTGATCATTTCGGGATCAAGAGCAGAGGTAGGCTCATCAAACAACATTATATCTGGGTTCATCGCAAGAGATCTAGCTATAGCTACTCTTTGTTGTTGACCTCCAGATAACTGTCCTGGGAATTTTTTAGCTTGTTCTGGTATCTTGACTTTTTCTAAATAAGACATCGCTATTTCTTCAGCATCTTTTTTTGGCATCCTTTTAACCCAGATAGGTGCAAGTGAGATATTATCAAGAACAGATAAGTGAGGAAAAAGATTAAATTGTTGAAAGACCATACCAACATTTTTCCTAATAATATCAATATTTTTAAGATCATTAGTTAACTCAGTGCCATGTACTGTTATGTGTCCCTTTTGGTGAGCTTCTAATCTATTTATACATCTGATCATTGTAGATTTACCAGATCCACTTGGACCACAGACAACAATTTTTTGACCTTTGGTTACAGTCAAATCTATATCTTTTAGGACATGAAAATCATCAAACCATTTGTTAACTTTTTCTAATTGAATAACTTGTTCCATATTTAACTATTATCTGTTTTTAATTTCTTTTCTAAATATAGACTATAGCGAGACATACCAAAGCAAAATATAAAAAATACGAGTGAAATAAAAACATAAACCTCGTAATAAAGTTTCGTCCATGTCATGTCAGCTAGTGCCGCACGACCTATACCAAGCAAATCAAATAAACCAATTATTAATACAAGCGAAGTATCTTTAAAAAGCCCAATACATGTATTTACAATTGGGGGAATAGCTATTTTTAATGCTTGGGGTAAAATAATTTTTCTTGTAGTTTGCCAGTAAGTTAAACCTAATGCGTCAGCAGCCTCTATATGTCCTTTTGGTATGGCTTGTAGTCCACCCCTAATTGCCTCAGCCATATAGGCTGATTGAAATAACGTGACTGCAACTAAGGCTCTTAATAAATTATCAGGGTTTACACCATCTGGTAAAAAAAGAGGTAACATAACATTTGCTGTAAAAAGAAGAGTTATTAGGGGCACTCCTCTAATGAACTCAATAAAAACAACACACAATGATTTTATGATTGGCATTTTTGACCTTCTTCCGAGAGCTAAAAGAATACTTAAAGGAAATGCTAGACCTATTCCAGTAACTCCTAAAAAAAGTGTTACTAGTAAACCTCCCCATTTATTTGTTCCAACAGTGCTTAATCCAGGACCACCGTATAACATGAAGTACGCTATAAATGGGAAAAGAAAGGTAAAATAAATAAATAGTTTTCTATAAGGTAACTTATCAAAGAGTATTCCAATTATTGCTAATGGAAGAAGGGCGTATGTTATATTTACTCTCCATGTCTCCTCTATTGGATAAAGCCCGTACATGAATTGGTCCCATCTTGCATAGATAATAGCCCAACAAGCACCATACTCACCAGGACTGATATTTTTTGAACAAAATGTTCTATCTGTTATGAGTTCTCCTTGAAAATTAGTTCTGAAATCTGCATTAAAAATAGCCCAATTTAAAAAAAAAGTACCAATTTCATAAACGAATATTACTGCAATGATTGTCATAATGGTATTTACCCATGATGAAAAAAGATTTTTATAGACCCAATTATAAAATTTATTTCTGGATAAACTTTGAATAATCACACTCATGCGTTACCCTTAAATTGAACAGATTTGTTATAGATATTCATAGATAATGAAATTATCAAACTTATTGAAAGATAAGTTAACATGACTATTAACATTATCTCTATGGCTCTTCCGGTTTGATTTAATGAGATACCTCCAAATCCATGAACTAAATCCGCATATCCTATTGCTATTCCAAGAGAAGAGTTTTTGGTAAGGTTTAGATATTGAGATGTTAAAGGTGGAATAATAACTCTTAATGCTTGAGGTATAATTATCAATCTCATAACAAAACTACTCTTAAGACCTAAGGCTTGTGAAGCCTCTCTTTGCCCTTTTGATACAGAAATAATTCCAGACCTAACTGTTTCAGAAATAAAAGCAGCTGTATAAATGGACAACCCAAAAAGCATTCCAAGAAATTCAGGTCGTATAACCATACCTCCTTTAAAGTTAAATCCTTTCAAAACAGGATGGTCAAACTCTAAAGGCATTCCCATAATGTAATAAAATAAAATTGGTGTAAAAATTATGATAGCACTGTTTATAAAAAATATTGGATATTGATTTCCGGTTTGTTCTTGTTTCCTCTTGAGAAATCTTTTTAAAAAGATAGTAAAAATTATTGCTATTATGAAGCTGTAAAACACAATAGAAAAACCTTCTTTGAAGATTGGTGATGGTGAGAATAATCCTCTGTTACTCAGATAAAATGTATTAAAAATAGGAAAAGCCTGTTTAATTTTTGGTAAACTCAACAAAATACTGTAATACAAAATTATTTGAAGAAGAACAGGAACGTTTCTAGTAAACTCGACGTAAACATATGCAATATTTCTAAACAACCAATTGCTAGAGAGTCTGATAATACCCACTAGAAATCCTAGTATCGTAGCAAGTATGCATCCACAAACTGCAATCATAAGCGTATTTAGTAAACCTACAAAATATGCTCTTAAATGAGTATCTTCACTAGTAAAAGGGATTAATCTTATACTGATATCATAGCCTGCTGAGATATTTAAAAAATCAAATCCTGAACTTATACCTCTTTTTTCTAAATTGTATGCTGTTTGTTGAGCAATTAAATATATGAATATAGCAAAAAGACCTATAACAAGTGTTTGAATTAATAGTGATCTAGACTTTTCATCAAAAATTATTTTTCTAATAAGACTAGTCTGCATAATTTTAAAATTTTTTATGATAAGAAGGGTATGGGCAAATAGCCCATACCCAATATCTTTTTATCTAAATGGAGGTGCGTAAAGAATACCACCATCTTTATATAATGCGTTTAAGCCTCTTTGAATATTAATTGGTGTATTTGGACCAATATGTTTTTCAAAGCTCTCCGAGTAGTTACCTACTTGACTTAATATATTATAAGCCCAGTCATCAGAAAGACCTAACATTGCACCGTAACCTGCATCAACACCTAATAGTCTTAGAACCTCTGGATTATTAGAACCCTTCATTTCATCGACATTACCTGAATTAATACCAAGCTCTTCACCAATGATCATTGCATTCAGAGACCATCTTACGATATCTGCCCACTCGCTATCACCGTGACGAACTGCAGGACCTAAAGGCTCTTTTGAAATGATTTCTGGTAAAACAACGTGTGCAGATGGGTCTGGGTAACCAGCTCTACTTGCATATAATCCTGATGCATCAGTAGTGTAAATATCACATCTACCAGCAAGGTAAGCAGCGTCAGCTTCAGAGTTAGTTTCAACTGGAACTGACTCGTAAGACATTCCATTAGCTTTAAAGAAATCAGCTAAATTCATTTCAGTTGTTGTACCAACTTGGATACAAACTGATGCACCATCTAGTTCACTCGCACTTGAAACTCCAAGATCCTTGCTTACCATAAAGCCTTGACCATCATAGTAGTTAACACCAACAAATTCTAAACCAAGATCAACGTCTCTTGATAAAGTCCAAGTTGTGTTTCTTGATAGCATATCAATCTCACCAGACTGAAGAACTGTGAAACGTACTTTTGAAGTTGTAGGTACGTATTCAACTTTAGAAGCATCACCAAAAACAGCAGCTGCTACAGCTCTACATACATCAACGTCAATGCCTTCCCAAACACCAGCGTCGTTAGGAGCACCAAAGCCCGCTAATCCAGTGTTGGAACCACACATTAATTTTCCTCTTTCTTTAACTAAATCATGAGTGCTTCCATGACTTCCAGCTATTGCTGCAGAAACACCAAGAGTTAATAGAAGAGAAATAAACAACGATTTAATTTTTGTCATCGTTTCCTCCTTATAATTATAAGCTTGGGCAGTATAGACCTATCTGAACTGAAACTAAAATACAAAAATGCTATATAATTCGTGTATTTTTTGCATAAATAAATGAAAATTAATTATCTTTGTCTTAATCTTGATTAAACAGGTCTCTCGTGAAGATCTTATCTTGTACGTCCTTTAAGTCTGGGTGACTTCGATTACAAAGAATTAAATCAGCATCTTTTTTAAATAAATCTAAATCTTGATAAATCTCTGAGTTAAAAAATTGTTTTTCTTTTATTAGAGGTTCGTAGACAATTACTTTTATTCCTTTAGCTTTAATTCTTTTCATTATGCCTTGCATACTAGACTCTCTTATATTGTCAGAGCCTTCTTTCATAACTAGTTTATAAACACCTACTGTTTTAGGTTTTAGTTTTGCTATTTCCAAGCCTATAAAGTCTTTTCTCATTGCATTTGACTCTATGATTGCTTCCATAATTTTTTGTGGAACATTATTAAAGTTTGCTAATAATTGTTTTGTATCCTTTGGTAAACAATATCCTCCATATCCAAAAGAGGGATTGTTATAAAAATCACCTATCCTCGGATCAAGACTTACAGATTTTATAATTTCTTTTGTATTTAAACCTCTAGTCATTGCAAATGTGTCTAGTTCATTAAAATATGTAACTCTCATTGCTAAGTAAGCATTGGAAAATAATTTTGATGACTCTGCCTCAGTAGAATTTGTATAAATAGTTTGAACATTTTTATCTAATGAAGCATCAGTTAATAGTTTTGCAAACTCTTTGCCTTTATTAGAATGAGAACCTATTACTATTCTAGATGGATAAAGACTATCTTTTAAAGCCCTACCCTCTCTTAAAAATTCAGGAACAAAAATTATTTCAAAATTAGAGTAATTCTTTTGTATTTTTTTTACATAGCCAACTGGTATTGTTGATCGAATAATTACAGTTGGATTAGAATTAGATTTTTGAATATTTTCTAATGATTGTTCTATTGACGAAGTATCAAATTTATTTGTCTCGATGTCATAGTTTGTTGGAGTAGCTATAAGTGCAATATCAAAATTATCAATTTCAGTTGGATAATTATTTACTGTTTTTAAATTTAATTTTTTTGTTGATAAATATTTTGTTACTTCTTTATCTTCTATTGGTGAGATACCATTAACAAGACTCTCTGATTTTGATATATCTATATCAAAGCAGGTTACTTCATTGTGCTGGGAGAGAAGTACAGCGTTTGCTGTTCCTACATAACCCAGTCCTATTACTAATATTTTCAACATTTTAAAACTATTACAAATATATTATGTAACAATGACTTTTTTATGAAATTAAATTTTTAATGCGACACATAGGCTGAAAAATAATAGAGAATTTTAATTTTTTTTTACTTAAATAGCTTAAATATTTATGAAGTTATTGGTATATTGTATACCACATTTTTCGGGAAAGGATCCAAAGATCGATGTCAGATATAGAGATTGCAAGAGCTGCTAAGAAAATTCACATAAGAGATGTTGCTGCTAAAGTAAATATTCCAGAAGAAAATTTAATTCCTTATGGTCATGATGCAGCAAAAATAAATTTTGATTTTATTGAAAACAGTAAAACCAATCCTGATGGAAAATTAATACTAGTTACTGCGATTAATCCCACACCTGCAGGAGAAGGTAAGACTACCACTTCTGTTGGCTTGAATGATGGATTAAATAAAATTGGAAAAAAATCTATAGTTTGTCTTAGAGAGCCTAGTCTTGGACCTTGTTTTGGAATGAAGGGTGGAGCTGCAGGTGGAGGTTACGCTCAAGTAGTACCTATGGAAGAAATTAATCTTCATTTTACTGGTGATTTTCATGCAATAACTTCTGCGCATAATTTATTGTCTTCATTAATTGACAATCATATATATTGGGGAAATGAATTACAAATCGATCAAAGAAGAATTACATGGGGTCGAGTTGTTGATTTAGGTGACAGGTCACTAAGAAAAGTAAATGTTAATCTTGGAGGTGTTTCAAACGGCTTTCCGCGTGAGGATAAATTCGATATCACGGTTGCAAGTGAGATTATGGCAATTTTTTGTTTAGCAAATGATATTAATGATCTTCAAAAAAGAATTGGTGACATAATCATAGCTTATAAGAGAGATAAATCTCCTATATATGCAAGAGATATAAAAGCTGATGGGCCAATGACAGTTTTATTAAAAAATGCATTGATGCCTAACTTAGTTCAAACATTAGAAAATAATCCTGCCATAATCCACGGTGGTCCTTTTGCTAATATCGCACATGGATGTAATACAGTTATTGCAACTAAAGCTGGCTTGAAGCTTGCTGATTATGTTGTAACTGAGGCTGGATTTGGAGCAGATCTCGGAGCAGAAAAATTTTTAGATATCAAATGTCGTAAAGCTGGATTAACTCCAAGTGTTGTTGTCATTGTGGCTACAGTAAGGGCATTAAAATCTCATGGTGGTGTTGAAAAAGCTGATCTTAATAATGAAAATGTATCTGCGGTTGAAAAGGGTTTTGAGAATTTGCAACGACATATTGAAAATATTCAATCTTTTGGTCTCCAACCAATAGTAGCAATTAATAGTTTTACTCTTGATACTGAAGCAGAGGGCAAAGTTATCTCTGATGGTTGTGAAAAATTGGGAGTAAAAGCGATCCTTTGTTCTCACTGGGCTAATGGTGGTGATGGTACTTTAGAGTTAGCAGAAGAAGTTGTAAAAATTTGTGATTCAAGTGAACCTTCTAATTTTAAGTTTATGTATGAGGATAACGTATCTTTAGAGGAAAAAATTCGCTCTGTTGCCCAAAAAATTTACAGAGCTGATGATATTGTGATTGACAAATCTGTTAGTGATCAACTTAAAGGCTTTGAAGAGAGTGGATATGGAAAATTACCTATTTGTATCGCTAAAACACAATATAGCTTTTCAACAAACCCTTCTTTAAGAGGAGCACCAAGCGGATTTACTGTCCCTGTAAGAGAAGTTAGATTATCTGCAGGAGCTGGCTTTATAGTTGTTGTAACTGGTCAGATTATGACAATGCCAGGTTTACCTAAAGTTCCTAGTGCTAATTCTATTATGTTAGACGAAAAAGGATTAATTCAAGGACTATTTTAATTTATCAATTTAATTCTCTATACCCCATTTATGGGGTATATTATAATAATGTACTCTAAGACAACCAATGGTGTCACAGTTACTGTAACGCCTTATTTTTTAGATGATCAGTCATCTCCACAAGAATGTCATTTTGTCTGGGCATATCAAGTTAATATTAAAAATTCTGGACACTCATCTATTAAGTTAAATCATAGAAATTGGTTAATCATTGATGCAAATGGTAAGGTAATGAATGTTCAAGGCGAGGGTGTTGTGGGAGAATTTCCTACAATTGAACCTGGAGAATCTTTTGAATACACCAGCGGTACTCCTTTAAAGACAAATAACGGTATCATGCAAGGTTTTTATTTGGTTTCTCAGGATAATGGTGAAAAACTTAAAATAGATATACCTGCTTTTTCATTAGACAGTCCTTATAACAAAAAAAACGTTCATTAAATAAACTACAAAATGTTTAATCTTAAACCTATAGCACTGGTAAGTGGAACAGTTGTATGTGCTGTTGGTTTCTTTTTATTTATACCTTTAATAACTGAATTAATTTATAAGACAGAAACATGGCAATCATATGCTGTTCCAATATTACTCTACTTAATCGTGGGTGGCTCATTAGTTATAACAAATAGGAATGTCGATTTAAAGATATCACTTAAAGAGGCCTTCATAATAACTGTATTATCTTGGATCTTAATGACTTTTCTTTGTGCAGTTCCATTTTTATACACTGAGGTAAACTTAGGAATTATCGATGCCTTATTTGAGTCTATGAGTGGCGTAACAACAACTGGAGCAACAACACTTACTAACTTAGAGTCACTTCCGAAAGGTATTTTAATATGGAGGGCTTTTTTACAATGGCTTGGTGGAATTGGAATAGTTGTAATTGCTTTGTTTATATTGCCATTTCTTCGTATTGGAGGAATGCAATTATTTCATTTAGAAGGGGATGATCCTTATGATAAATCTCTGCCAAAGATCTCATCAGTTGTAAAAAAAATATTTATTATTTACTTAACACTGACAATCACTCTAATTTTTCTTTACTATATATGTGGGATGATACTATTTGATGCTATTTCTCATAGTTTTACTACTATTTCTACAGGTGGTTTTTCTACATACGATGACTCATTTGCTTCTTTTAATAATGATAAAATTCTTATAGTAGCAATATTTTTTATGATATTAGGAAGTTTACCTTTTTTGGTACTTGTACAAACTTCCGGTAAGAATTTATTTGCTATATTTAAAGATCATCAAGTAAGAGTATTCATATTGGTTCTGTCAACGGCTATTATTTTAATATTTTATTTTGCAAATAGTTATATAGATGGGAGTTACCTAAATAAAATAGTATCCGTGTCTTTTAATACAATTTCTATTATCTCTGGTACCGGATATATAAGTGAAAATTTTGAAAATTGGGGTAATTATGCTTCAGTTTTATTTCTTATACTTATGTTTATCGGTGGTTGTGCTGGCTCAACAACTGGAGGTTTGAAAGTTTTCAGATTTCAGATTTTGTTTAAATATATAAATTTACACCTAAAGAAAATGCTCAAACCTCATTCAGTAATTGCAAGTCGTTTTAATGGTAAGAATATAAATGAAACTACTTATGAGTCTGTTATGAGTTTTTTCTTTCTATATATCTTAACTTTTTTTGTATCTGCATTATTATTATCTTTTAGTGGTCTTGATTTTCTAACTTGCATATCAGCCTCAGCATCTACTATATCTAATGTTGGTCCAGGACTAGGATCAGTTATAGGACCAGAGGGTAATTATGGAATGTTGGATAGCTATTCGAAGTTGATTTTAATTGCAACAATGTTCTTAGGGAGGCTGGAACTTCTAACTATATTTGTTTTGATTCTTCCCTCTTTTTGGAAGGACTAGTTACATTCCTGAAACTTTTTGATTAATACTTTTCAGACTTTTAGTTATTATATTTTTATTTAAATTTTCTGTATCTTTGATTGAAAAACTTCCTTTAATATCGCCATACTC
>CABZMT010000003.1 GCA_902526965.1 uncultured Alphaproteobacteria bacterium | reverse complement strand
CAAAGTAGAAACAAGACACCTGTTTTTGTTGGAGGTACAGGATTTTATATTCAAGCTCTAATAGAGGGATTATCAGAGATGCCATCAATCAGTCAAAAATTTAAAAAAGATGCAGAAGATTTATTTTTAAGTAAAGGCCCAGACTATTGTTTAAACATTTTAGAAAAATATTATAAAGAAAAAATCTTCCCAAAAGATAAACAAAGGTTACTGAGTCGTTTAGCTTTTTGCTTGGAACACAACGATACGATGGAAAATAATTATGGCAATAAAGTTGCTATCACTCCTAATCCGCTCGTAATACAAGTCACAAAACCTAAAAAAGATCTATATGAAAAAGCAGAATTAAGATTTCAACAAATGATCAATAATGGTGCTCTAGATGAGGTGAAATCTCTTTATGAAAATAAAAAAATATCTAAAACTCTATATAAAGCCCATGGTCTTCCTGAATTATTATCATGTATTAGAAACAAAATGAGTTTAGACGAGGCTATCTACCTAGGTATAAAAAATACCAAAAGGTATATCAAAAGACAGTTTACATGGTGGAATAACCAAAAATTTAGCCAACTTAATCTGAGAATAAACTATAAAAAAAGCTTCCCTAAAGATTCAATTGAAAATATAAGTATATACCTAAATGGACAATGAAAACGAATTTACGGGAGCAGATATTCTACTTAAGGCCCTCAAAGACCAAGAGGTAGATACAATTTTTGGCTATCCAGGTGGAGCTGTTCTTCCTATTTATGATGCAATTTTTGGCCAAAATTTTTTAAAACATGTTTTGGTAAGACAAGAAGCTGGTGCAGTTCATGCAGCAGAGGGATATGCAAGATCAAGTGGGAAGGTAGGAGTCTTGTTAGTGACTTCTGGCCCTGGGGTTACCAATGTGGTAACAGGCTTAACTGACGCACTAATGGATAGCATTCCTATAGTTTGTATTAGTGGACAAGTCCCTTCACATTTAATAGGTACAGACGCGTTTCAAGAATGTGATACTACTGGAATTACAAGACCTTGCACTAAACATAACTATTTAGTCAAAGATGTTAGCAAGCTCTCCGAAACAATTCATGAAGCATTTAAAATAGCTAGTTCAGGAAGACCAGGTCCCGTGTTAATTGATATTCCAAAAGACGTCCAATTTGCAAAGTCAAAATATATACCAAAAAAAGACATTATTTTTAGAGAGCACAGAATTAAAGCTGGCTCTAAAAAAGTTGATAAAAATTTTGTTCAAGAGCTTGTAAATCATATTAAAAAATCTGAAAGACCTATATTTTACGTCGGTGGTGGTTGTTTAAACTCTGGGCCTCAAGCTAGCCAAGAATTAATCAAGCTCGTAAATAAAACTAATATTCCAATTACAACAACACTTCATGGTTTAGGTTGTTTTCCAGGCGAAGATAAAAGTTCACTAGGGATGTTAGGAATGCATGGAAACTATGAAGCAAACCTAGCAATGAATAAATGTGATTTAATGATCAATGTTGGTGCAAGGTTTGATGATAGAGTAACAGGAAGACTAGATGCATTTTCTCCAGATTCTGTAAAATTTCACATAGATATAGATCAAAGTTCAATTAATAAAAATGTAAAGGTAGATTTTCATACAAATACTGACATCACAATGACATTAAAAGAAATAAACTCTTTTATAGAGTCAAATAATATTGAACTTGAAAAAAAAGATTACACTAATTGGTGGGGGCTCATTAATGACTGGAGAAAAAAAGAATGTCTTCACTATGAGCAAGGTGAAGATATTATCAAACCTCAACATGCCATTTCTAGGTTGTATGATCTAACTACTCAAAAAGACACTTTTATTACCACTGAAGTTGGACAACATCAAATGTGGGCAGCGCAGTATTATAAATTTTCAAAACCCAATAGGTGGATTACCTCTGGAGGTCTTGGTACAATGGGCTTTGGTATGCCCGCTGCAGTTGGAGCACAAATGGCTAATCCTAACTCGCTAGTTATAGATATTGCTGGAGAGGCATCTTTTCTTATGAACATTCAAGAAATAGCTACAGCAGTTCAATACAAATTACCTATTAAGATTTTCATTTTAAATAATGAATATATGGGCATGGTTAGACAATGGCAGGAACTTCTTCATGGAAGTAGATACTCCGAAAGTTATGTTGATGCCCTTCCTGATTTTAAAAAACTTGCTGAAAGTTTTAATGCAGTTGGAGTGAGAGCAAAAAATATTTCTGAGTTAGACGATGCTATTAATGAAATGGTTTCTATAGACAGACCTGTTATTGCTGATATTTGGGTTGATAAAAAAGAAAATTGTTTTCCAATGATACCATCTGGGGCTGCGCACCATGAAATGCTTTTATCAAAATATGATAAAGAAAATCCTGAAAATCAGGAAAAGGGAAAAGTACTAGTTTAATAAATTTTTTAACCATGTCCTCTACATCTGTTTACCCAACACCCATTAACGCTTTTAAACAGTCCAAGCGAAGTGTACTTTCTATTATAGTAGATAATGAACCAGGTATCCTTGCTCGTATTGTTGGTTTGTTTTCTGGACGTGGATATAATATCGAAGCATTAAATGTAACTGTAGTAGATATTAAAAATAATCTTTCACGTATAACTATCGAAACATTGGGAGAAGAAAAAGTAATTAGCCAAATTATTGCTCAACTAGAAAAACTTGTTCCTGTTCATAGTGCTACAAATTTAGCAAATTTAAGCGAGTCATATGAAGCAGAAATTTGCTTGGTTAAAATTGAATTCGATAATAATGAGCAGGATCAAAAAATACTTAATTTTGCAGATATTTATCGTTCAAGAACTGTTCAAAAAAGACAAAATATCGTGGTTTATGAAATTTCAGGCACCAGCGAGCGAATAAACAAATTTTTAGATGACTTAAATACAATCGGTGGTATAAAAGTCGAATTAGTTCGAAGCGGGCCTATAGGGCTCGGTATATAACGTTTTTAGGGGGTAATATGAAGGTTTATTACGAACAAGATGCAGATTTTAACTTAATTAAAGATAAAAAAATTGTAATTATAGGCTTTGGGTCTCAAGGTCATGCTCATGCATTAAATTTAAAAGACTCTGGGGCATCCAATGTAGTTGTTGGATTAAGAGAGGGTTCTTCTTCTATCGAAAAAGCAAAAAATGTTGGTTTGAAGACTCAGACACCTGCTGAAGCTGTTAAGGACGCTGATATTGTAATGTTTCTTGCCCCTGATGAAAATCAACAAGATATTTATCAAAGTCAAATTCACGATAATATAAAAAATGGTGCTGCTTTAGCTTTTGCTCATGGTTTGAATATCCATTTTCAACTCATAACAGCTAGAGATGATTTAGATGTTTTTATGGTGGCTCCAAAAGGACCAGGTCATACAGTTAGAGGGGAATATCTAAAAGGCGGAGGTGTTCCATGTTTACTAGCAGTTGATAAAAACGTCAGTGGTAATGCAAAAGAAATTGGTCTTGCATATGCTTCTGCTTTAGGTGGCGGTAAATCAGGTATAATTGAAACTACATTTAAAGAAGAATGTGAAACAGACTTATTTGGTGAGCAAACAGTTCTTTGTGGTGGTTTAATGTCTCTAGTTAGAAATGGATTTGAAACACTTGTTGAGGCAGGTTATGCACCTGAAATGGCTTATTTTGAATGTTTGCATGAAGTAAAATTAATTGTTGATTTAATGTATGAGGGTGGGATGGCCAATATGAGATATTCTATATCTAATACTGCTGAATACGGAGATTATACAAGAGGTCCTAGAGTTGTACCAAATGAAGCTACAAAAGCTGAGATGAAAAAAGTCCTTACTGAAATACAAGATGGTACTTTTACAAAAGAATGGATGTCAGAGCACAAAGCAGGCCAAATAAAGTTTAAACAAATGAGAGATCAAGGTGCAAAGCATCAAATTGAAGAGGTAGGAGCCAAATTAAGATCGATGATGCCATGGATTGCATCTAATAAACTTGTAAAGGATATCTAATATTGCCAGATAAAGTATTAATTTTTGATACGACTCTAAGAGACGGAGAGCAATCTCCTGGTGCTTCTATGAATCAAGAAGAGAAACTCTCTATTGCCAGATTATTAGAAGAGTTAAAAGTAGATATTATTGAAGCTGGTTTTCCCATAGCCTCAAAAGGTGATTTTAACTCTGTTCAAGCTATTGCCAATGAAATCAATGATTGTCAGATAGCAGGTTTGGCGAGAGCAAAACATGAAGATATTGAAGTTGCTTGGAATGCTGTAAAAAAAGCAAAAAATCCAAGAATACATACTTTTATAGCCACTAGCCCTATACACATGGAATTCAAATTAAAACTAACTGAAGACCAAGTGCTGGAAAAAATTAAAGATAGTGTTTCTTTTGCAAGAAACCTTTGCCCAAATATCGAATGGAGCTGTGAGGATGGTGGAAGATCCTCAATAGATTTTCTCTATAGGTGCATAGAATTAGCAATCAAAAGTGGTGCATCAACAATAAATATCCCTGATACTGTTGGATATACTTTACCATTTGAATTCGGGGAGATTATAAAAAAAGTTAAAAATAATGTACCAAATATTGATAAAGCAATAATTTCTGTTCATTGTCACAATGATTTAGGTTTGGCGGTTGCAAATTCTCTAAATGCAGTAGAGAACGGTGCAAGGCAAATTGAATGTACAATAAATGGATTGGGTGAAAGAGCAGGCAACGCAGCCTTAGAAGAAGTTGTAATGGCTATGAAAGTTAGATCAGATCTTTTAAAAGTTCAGTCCAATATTAATACAAATGCTATATCAAAAACATCAAAACTTGTATCTTCAATTACAGGTTTTCCTGTCCAACCTAATAAAGCAATTGTAGGTGCTAATGCTTTTGCTCATGAGTCAGGGATACATCAAGATGGTGTTCTAAAAAATGTTCAAACTTATGAGATTATGTCCCCAGAGACAATTGGTTTAAAAAAATCTAGCTTGGTGCTTGGTAAACACTCAGGTAAACACGCATTCAAAGAAAAACTTAAAATTCTAGGATATGAAGTAGGTAGCAATTACATTAATGAAATTTTTGAAAAGTTTAAGCTTTTGGCAGACAAGAAAAAAGATGTTTATGATGAGGATTTAATTGCTCTTGTAGATGACACGCATTTTAACAAATCCAATACTTTAAAACTTAAAAATTTAAGTATCATGTCTGGCACTAACTCTAAACATGTAGCTTCTTTAGAACTAGATTTTAAAGAAAAGCTAATAGAGGTCAGTGGGTCTGGAAATGGTCCTGTTGATGCTGTATTTAGTTGTATTTCTAAAGTAGTGGGTTTTTCTCCAAAATTGGTGCTTTATCACATTAATGCTATTACACCAGACTCTGATGCACAGGGAGAAGTTACTGTTAAACTTGAATATTTAAATAAAGAATTTATTGGTAAGGCTTCTGATATAGATATTATAGTTGCTTCTGCAAAATCTTATATCAATGCATGCAATAAAATATTAAACTTTGAAAATAACTCCATTATGCAAGAGGGAGTTTCTGAGATTAGCATCTCAAATATTAAAGGTATATAAATGTTAAAATCTTTCAGTTCTTTTTTAAGTGAGGATATGGGCTTAGACCTAGGAACAGCTAATACACTTGTTTATGTAAAAGGAAAAGGAATTATACTAAATGAACCCTCCGTTGTAGCAATTGCCACAGATAACAAGAATAATAAATCAGTCTTAGCTGTAGGGGGAGATGCAAAATCAATGCTTGGTCGTACTCCTGGAAGAATTGAAGCTATTAGACCAATGAAAGATGGAGTAATAGCAGATTTTGATATAGCTGAGGCTATGATCAAACATTTTATAAAAAAAGTTCATAAAAAAAGTTTTTTTGCTAATCCAAATATTGTCATTTGTGTCCCATCTGGAGCAACAAATGTCGAAAGAAGAGCTATTAAAGAGTCTGCAGAAACTGCAGGTGCAAAAAAAGTTTATTTAATTGAGGAGCCTGTAGCAGCTGCAATAGGAGCTGGTTTACCAATTTCTGAACCATCTGGATCTATGGTAGTTGATATTGGTGGAGGCACCACTGAAATTGCAGTTTTGTCACTCGGGGGTGTTGTTCATGCCAGTAGTATAAAGGTAGGTGGAGATACCATGGACGATGCGATAGTTAATTTTATGAGAAGCGTTCATAAATTAGCAATAGGTGAGTCAACTGCAGAAAGAATTAAGACAGAAATAGGCTGCGCTGGAATTCCTGATAATGGAGATGGTAAAACACTCACGGTCAAAGGAAGGGACCTAATTAACGGTCTACCAAGAGAAGTTGTGATATCAGAAAGACAAGTTGCTGAGGCTCTATCTGACTCATTATCCCAAATCATTACAGCTTTAAAAAGAGCACTTGAGGTTGTTCCTCCAGAATTAGCTGCAGATATAGTCGATAAAGGAATTATGCTTACAGGAGGTGGTGCTTTACTTCAACGTTTAGACGAAGCAATTAGAGTCACTACGGGACTACCTGTTTCTATAGCTGATGACCCTTTAACTTGCGTAGCTAGAGGAACTGGCATGGCTTTAGAAGAGAACCAAAACCACCAAGATGTGTTCTTAAGTGATTAATAACAAAAAAGTTTTTTTAATATACATAATCAGTTTTTTTTTATTCTTAACGTTAATATTATTTCCAAATTACAACTCTAAAACCAAGCTTTTTACATTTTTTGTTAAAGAAAAAATAGAAGCTCCATTTATTCATGTAGGTAAAGAAGTGCGAGATTTATTTAAGGTTCTCAATCTTAATTTTGATTATATGTACACTATAAAAAAATTAGAAGACGATAATAATTACCTACGTTCAATCAACAAGTATTTATTAACTTTGACTTCAAAATATTCGGAGCAAAATAGAATTTTTCATCAGTCTGCTATTACAATACCAATTTCAATAGGTGTACAGGTTTTAGGTGATAGGAATTTAGTTTATAATAAAAACTTTATAATAAACAAAGGCTCAAAAAATGGTCTTGTGATAGGTGATTACGTTATTGATGGAAAAAATATAATTGGTAGAGTTGTTAACATAAATCATAACACCTCTGAAGTTGTTACTGTTAAGAGTATTGATTATGGAGATGAGGTTTTTATCAATGGAAAATCTTATATAGTTAGTGGCACGAATAATAATTATTTAAGTTTCTTAAGACAAAAAGAAAGCACTGAGACACCAGATTTTCAATCAGGTGATATCGCTGTTGTACATCTTGATAATGTAATTTTAAGACTAGGCATAGTTTCTTTTGAAAATAATCAACCTATATTATTAACTTCTGACATAACTAATTTAGAAAATTTAAGAGCAGTTACTAATGATTAGACTTTTTTTTGTAATAATTTTATTTTTAATTTATGGAAACTTTAACTCTGTTACAAATGATATTGTTATACTTTCATTGATAAATATAGCTTTTTTTTCATTACTTAAGGAAAAAAATATTAAAATTATTGATATCTCTATATTTATTTCATCAACTTTTGTCGTAGAGGTTTTTGTAGGTTTGCCGACATTAATTGGAATTGTGGTTTTGTTCATTCCTATCGTTCTACTAAATTATCTTATTAATAATTATAATCTCTCTATGTATATAAAATCATTAATGATTTTTATACTTAGTTTTATTGCTTTTTTACTTTTTGACCAAACTATCGTATTTAGATTACTTAATTTACAATATTTTATATGTATATTAATTTTAACTTTTATTTTTTTAGGACTTTCAAATTATGGAAAAGAATAAGACTAGTGAAGATAGTATAAAAATATTAAATAGAAGATCTTTTATCATAATTATAGTTGGTGCTATTTTATCGTTTATAGTTTCTTTAAGATTATTCTCATTACAGGTTATCAACTTTAACTTTTACAAAAAAAAATCAGTTGAAAATAAACTTTCTATAAAATTAACTCCTCCTTTAAGGGGAGACATTTATGACTCTAAAAAGAACCTATTAGCTGGAAGCTCTTCATTATATGAATTTGTAGTGTTTAAAAATTTAAGTAAAGATCATTTTCAGGAAATTAAAAAACTTGATAGCCTAATAAAACTAAATTTAAATCTTGGCGAAATATTAAAACGTTTAAAAAATTATAACGAATATTCTGGCTTTAGTTTAAGTAGAGCTTCATGGGAACAAATAGTAGAATTTGAAAAAAATAAATTTCTATTTAATTCTATTAAAATTATTGAGTCCAAAAAAAGATATTATCCATATAAAAATTTTTCACAGATAATTGGCTATATGGGACAACCAACTCAATCTTCTGAACTTTACTCTAAAGGTGTATTTCATTTAGAAAAAAGTTATGAAAAACATTTAAAAGGTTCGCCAGGAAAAATTTTTAGTGAAGTAAACGCTAAGGGAAAAACCATAAGGGAAATATCTATTGAAAAATCTATTAAAGGCAACGATTTAAACTTAACATTAGATTTACGTCTTCAAAATTATGCTCAATCTCAACTCCCAACAAACAAAAAAGGATCTATTGTTGTTATAAGTGTTTCAGACGGATCAATCTTGTCTATGAATTCCAATCCTACTTTTGATGCACAAATCTTTGAAGATAGAGAAAATAACAAAATTAAAGATTTGCTAAGTGATGACCAAAAACCACTTTTTAATCGAGCTTTCTCTGGTTTTTATCCTCCAGGTTCGGTCTTTAAACCTATTTCTGCTTTAGTTGGCCTTCAACGTAATCTAATAGATCCCCAAAAAGAGGTCTTTTGCAAAGGGCACTCCTCACTTGGTGATAAAAATTATTACTGCTGGAAAAAAAAAGGCCATGGAAAAGTAAATCTCAAAAAAGCCATAAAAGAGTCTTGTGATGTATATTTTTATGAATTAGCTAAAAAAACAAATATTGATGATATTGCGAGCCTATCTAGAAATTTAGGGTTAAATAAAGAGTACGATATTGGTTTATCAAACATAGGAAAAGGACTAGTACCGAGTAAGAAATGGAAAAAAGCTTTTTTAGAAGAGAGTTGGTATCAAGGTGAGACATTAATTACGTGTATTGGACAAGGATACAACCAAACATCTCCATTACAGCTTGCAACTTTTTATTCCGCTATATTAAATGGAGGAAAATATCCAATACCTAAACTTGATAAAAATATTCCTACAAGATTTACAGGTAAATTATTAAATAATGAGCATCAAAAAATTATAATTAATTCCCTCAATGCTGTTGTGCAAGAGCCAAGAGGAACAGCACATAAATTGAGTATTTCTAATCCAGAATTTGTAAAAATAGGAGGTAAAACGGGAACTTCTCAAGTAGTAAGAATTAAAGAAAGTGAAAGAGAAGACGATCAGTATAAATCAAAGGAAATAGAAGAAAGATTTAAAGACCATTCAGTATTTGTAGGATATGCCCCTTACGATAAACCAAAATATATAGCATCAGTTATTATAGAAAATGGTGGATCTGGATCAGCGGTAGCTGCTCCCATTGCCCATAAGATCCTTGATTTTGCATTCAAAAACAATGTTTAGAGAATTTAAAAGTATTTTTAACTTAAATTGGATTTACATTTTTATTCTTTTAATAATTTTTTGGATTGGAGAGATCAATCTTTATTCAGCTGCTGGAGGTTCTCTTGATCCATGGGCATCAAACCAGTTAATAAGATTTTTATTTTTTCTGCCTTTGTTTTTTCTAGTTATAATGTTGGAGCCAAAGTTTATTTTTAATTTTGCAGAGATATTTTTAATTTTAGTATTAGTCGGGCTAATAACTACATTAATTTTCGGGTATACAGGAATGGGAGCTACGAGATGGATAAGAATTGCTGGTTTTAATTTACAAGTATCAGAATTTACTAAGATAGCTTTAGTTATATTTATGGCTAAATATTTTCATAAATTAAATGCAGAAAAAACTATAGGTCTTTTTAAATCAATATTACCTCTCATTGTATCGGTAATTTTTTTTGTTTTGGTTGCTATTCAACCTGATTTAGGCACTGCTGTAATTATTTTAGCATTGGGCCTGGTAGTTATTTTTTATGCAGGAATAAAATTAGTTTATCCCTTAATATCAATAGGTATCATTTTATCGATAAGCCCAGTTTTATGGACTTTTTTACAGCCCTACCAACAAAATAGAATACAAATTTTTCTAAACCCTGATTTGGATCCACTTGGAAGGGGGTATCATATTATTCAGTCTAAGATTGCAATAGGTTCAGGGGGTTTAAAAGGAAATGGTTTTCTTGAGGGTTCACAAAGTAGCTTAGATTTTCTTCCCGAAAAAGAGACAGATTTTGTTTTCGCAATTTTTTCTGAACAGTTTGGTTTCACAGGATCAATTTTGTTGATTTCATTATTTTTTATTATGTTTTTAATACCCGTTTTAAAAACATTCAAACTGACTCAAGCATTTAATAAAATAATTTTGTTTGTTTTATCCTTTAAAATTTTTTTTGAATTTCTAATAAATATATCCATGACAATAGGGATCTTGCCAGTGGTTGGAGTAGCTTTACCATTTATGTCTTATGGAGGAAGTTCTTTGTTGAGTAATCTAATTATTTGTGCACTATTGTTAAACTTTATGTCTATAAACGAAAAAAAGAGAATGTTCTCATGACAAAATCTATCAAAAAACCTTGGGGATCATACGTTGTCCTAAATAAATCAAAAGTTTTTTTAATAAAGAAAATTATAGTTAAACCAGAGGGTGTTTTATCCTACCAATCTCACAATTTTAGATCAGAACATTGGATTATTATCGAGGGTAAAGCAACTGTTATTATCAATAACCGCACATTTTATAAGACAGAAAATGAAAATATATTTATTCCAAAAAAATCAAAACATAGAGTATTAAATGAGAGTTCCAAAAAAAAATTAGTTTTAATTGAGGTTCAAACAGGAAGTAAATTTTTAGAAACAGACATTAAAAGATATTCAGATATTTATGGAAGAAAAAATTGAAAATATTAGCTGAAATTTCTGTTGGAGAACTGTTTGATAAAATTACTATATTAAATATTAAACTAAAAAAAATTAATGATCCTGAAAAATTGAAAAATATTAAAATAGAATTAGAGGTTTTAATAGAGCAAAGTAATAAAATTATCTTAGACAATAAAGAGGCTCTAAATAAAAATGTTCAAAAACTACAGGAAATAAATGAAAAACTATGGGACATAGAAAATATTAAAAGAGAGTGTGAAGCCAATAAAGACTTTGGTGAGAGTTTTATTAAAATTTCAAGGGATGTTCACTTTAAAAATGATATTAGAGCTTCTATAAAAAAAGAGATTAATCTCTTATCTGACTCAAAGATAACCGAAGAAAAAGAGTATTCTAAGTATTAACTTTATTTAAACTTATCAATTTTGGCTTAATTTTAGATCTTCCGTTAAGAAAGCTTAATTCTAGTAGAACTACGATACCTTTGATTTTAGCTTTTGTTTTATTAATTAATTTCATTGAAGCTTGGATAGTTCCGCTTGTAGCAAAAATATCATCAATAATTACAACTTTGTCAGAACTTTTTATCATATCGCTTTGTATTTCTAACTCATTAGAACCATATTCAAGTTTGTAGCTTGTAGCATATGTTTTTCCTGGAAGTTTCCCTTTCTTTCTTATCATGACTAATTTTTTTTTTAATTTGTAAGCTACAGATGAGGCAAATATAAACCCTCTTGAGTCTATTCCAACTACAGTACTTGCATTTAATTTAACTACCTCCTTGGACATTAAGTCCACTACATTATTAAATACTTTAGGGTTTGATAAGATTGTTGAGATATCATAAAAAGCGATACCTTTTTTTGGAAAGTCTTTTATAATTCGAATACTTTTTAAACTACCTGTCATGAAAAGAACAATTAAATCAGTATTTAATAAAAAAAACAAAAAAAAAATTATTTGTTTAACATCATATAGCTACAATTTTACAAAAATTATTGATGATTTAGTTGACGTGGTACTGGTTGGCGACTCTATGGGTAATGTTCTTTATGGTATGGATACTACTAGATCCGTAGATGATCAAATAATGGTTAATCATGCAACCGCTGTAAAAAAAGGTTCAGATAAATCCTTAGTGTTTTTTGATCTCCCATATAATAGAGATTTTAGTGAGTCCACAACAGTTAAAAGGGTTTTAAGCATTATGAAAAAGACATCTTGTGATGGTGTAAAAATCGAGGGAAATACTGAATTAAAAGATGTTATAAAGTATTTAACTAAAAAAAAAGTTCCAGTAATGGCACATTTAGGTTTACAGCCACAGAAATTTAGCTCTTCTAAAAAATTTAAAATTTATGGAAAAGACAAGAAGGACTTAGATAATATAATTTCTGACTCATTGTGTTTAGAAAAGTCGGGAGCTGTATCTATATTGTTGGAGGGAATGCTAACGAATATTGCAAAAGAGGTCACCAAGACATTATCTATACCCACAATAGGAATTGGCGCATCTGAGTATTGTGATGGTCAAATACTCGTATCTGAAGATATGTTAGGAATCTTTAGAGATAATCATCCTAAATTTGTAAAAAAATATGCTGATTTATCTAAAAATATCAGAGTTGCTGTAAATAAATATTCCAATGAAGTGAACAATAACAAATTCCCAAATAAAAAGTTTAGGTATGATTAATGGGTTCTATTGATAGAACTACTTAACAAATCTACAAAAAGCTCTTTTTGATAGCCTTTAAAAGAAGTTAATATTTTCAATGATAGACTATTATATTTGTGAGAGAATTTTTTAACATCATCTTTAATTTTATATTTTTCCATTAATTTCATTAGTTCAATATACTCACTCTTAGACCTTTTACTTTTATTAAAAATTTTTTTTGTAAAGCGAATTTCATTCATTGAAGTCTTTTTTAAAAGTAAAATGATTGGCAAAGTAATTTTTCCTTCATAAAAATCTTTACCATTTTCCTTCCCAGTTATCTTTTCACCAAAATAATCAAGATAATCATCCATGATTTGAAAGATAATTCCAAAATACAAACCTAACTTATTTAAATTTGAAATTATTTTTGAATTTTTACCAGATAAAATAGCGGGTATCTTCATTGCAGCAGCAAATAATTCAGCAGTTTTTAGAGATATGATTTTAATATACTCCTTTTCAGATATTTGAGTATTATTTTCATGTGTGAGTTGCATAAACTCACCCTCAGAAATTTTACTACTTACTTGCGAAAGAGAAGCCATCGCATCCAAAGATTTAGCTTTCGTCATTAATTGAAATGATTTTGAAAATAAAAAATCCCCAAATAAGACACTAAACTTATTATTCCATATTGAATTAATACTCTTTTGCCCACGTCTTATTTTACCCTCATCTATTACATCGTCATGAAGTAGGGTTGCACCATGTATAAATTCAATCGCAGTAGACATATAAATATCACTTGATATTTTTGAATAATTTTTATTTATCATTTTACTTGATAATAAACATAATACTGGACGTAATTGTTTACCTCTTTTTTTAAAGAAATAATTTCCTAATTTTGGGATAATTGTGACACTACTTGATAAAAATTTATCAAGTTCATTGTTTGTCTTAACTAACTTTACATTAATTTCTTTATGAATTAATTTGATAGTTTGTTCAAAGTTATTTTTTTTCATCTGCTATGAATTTATACTCTAGGGATTATCTACTAGATGGTAAAATTGTATACTATCAATTAAAAAAAGGTTACAGGAGTGGAATTGAGCCAATTATTTTAGCTGCCCACTGCAAAAAAAAATATAACAAAATACTAGATATGGGATCAGGATGTGGATCAATATCGCTACTAGTTGCCTATAGAAATCCTGAGTCTGAAGTCATTGGCTTTGAGAAAAATAAAATTCACCATCAAGTTGCAATTTTAAATCATAAAGAAAATAATTTAGAAAATTTAAAATTCAAGATACAAGACAATTGTATCTTTGATCCTTATTATGAAAACTACTTTGACTTAATTTTATCTAATCCACCTTTTTATTTTGCAAATAAAGTTATTCAGTCAAAAGACCCCTCGATAAACACATCAAAGTACATATCTGAGTCAGATTTAGAAAAATGGTTGAATAATATAATCTTATATTTAAAAACAGATGGAACCGCATTTATAATAAATAGATATGAAAATACTGATTTTATGTTAGATATGTTCAAAAATTTTAATTTAGAAGTGACAACAACCCCTTTATTATCTTTTAAAGACTCAAAACCTAAAAATGTTCTCTTAAAAATCACCAAAAGTAATTATTTTATAGAGAAAACATTAAATGCAATTATAATCCACGATGATTTGTCAAATTATTCTAAAGATATAGAAAATTGGTTTAAATAATGTTTAGTCCACAAAAAACAATAGTTTCAATTGACCTAAAGGGAATGATTGCATCTGGAAGTAGAGCCCCACTGAATATGGATAATTTAAACGGTCTATTTTCAAAATTAATGAAAATGAAATTTAATGCACTTTCGATTGTTATTAATTCACCTGGAGGTTCGCCTGTACAATCATCATTGATAGCTCAAAAAATAAGAGAAATTTCAGCTAAGAAAAAAGTTAAATGCTACTGTTTTGTTGAAGATGTTGCCGCTTCTGGAGGGTATTGGCTTGCATGTGCCGCCGATGAAATTTATGCAGACGTTAATTCAATTGTTGGTTCAATAGGAGTTATTTCTGGTGGGTTTGGATTTACTGATTTAATAAAAAAAATAGGAGTAGAGAGAAGAATATTTACTGCAGGGGAGAATAAAAGTTTTTTAGATCCATTTCAAAAAGTTAATAAAAAAGATGAAGATAAATTAATTAAACTTCAAAAATTAATACATCAAAACTTTATTGATTGGGTTTCTTCAAGAAGAAAGAAGAAACTTAATGATAAAAATAAAAAAATAATATTTTCTGGATCTTTTTGGTTAGCTAATGAAGCAAAAGATTTAGGTTTAATTGATGGAATTACATCTGAGTCAGCTTTTTTCAAAAGTAAATTTGGTGAAAAAACAAAAATAAAGAAAATTAAACAACCAAAGTCTTTAAAACAAAAATTAGGACTTGGTATTAATTCTTTTAAGAGTGATGATTTATTATTTAAATTAAAAGAAGAACTTCTTTTTAACAAATTTGGTATCTGATAAATGACTGCAGATAATATGGAAGACCTAGTATCTTTATGTAAGAGAAGGGGCTTCATTTTCCCATCAAATGATATTTATGGAGGAATGAAAGGCCTATATGACTTTGGGCCTATGGGTGTAGAGCTTAAACTAAATTTAAAATCAGCATGGTGGAAATCAATGGTCTATGAAAGAGACGACGTTGAAGGACTGGACTCCACTATTTTAACGTCACCTACTGTTTTGAAATACTCTGGCCATGAGGATACATTTTCAGATCCTTTGGTTGATTGTAAGAAATGTAAATCAAGATGGAGAGCAGATCAACTTGAAGATGGTAAATGTCCTAATTGCAAATCAACTGACTTAACTGAACCTAGGCCTTTTAATTTAATGTTTAAAACTGCAATAGGTCCAGTTGATGATGGTAGTTCATTTGCATATTTAAGACCTGAGACTGCTCAACAGATATTTGTAAACTTCAAAAATGTTGTTGACTCAACAAGTAGAGTACCTCCTTTTGGTATAGCTCAAATTGGAAAAGCATTCAGAAATGAAATCACACCAAGAAACTTCATTTTTAGGGTTAGAGAGTTTGAACAAATGGAGCTTGAGTATTTTGTTAAACCCGGCTCTGATGAAGATTGGCATAAATATTGGGTAGATAAGCGTCTAACTTGGTGGGCTGAACAAGGAGTCAAATCAGAAAAGTTAAAATTACTTGAGGTGGAGAAAAAAGATCTATCTCACTACTCAAAAGCTACATTCGATATTATGTATGACTTCCCACATGGTCTCGAGGAACTTGAGGGTATTGCTAACAGAACTGATTTTGACTTAGGATCACACTCAAAAAATCAAGAAGATTTTAATATCAAAGCTAACATTCAAGAAAATAAAAACTCTACAACAAAATTAGCTATTCAAGATTTAGAAAAAAAAGAATGGTTTATACCTTTTGTTATTGAACCTTCTGCAGGAGTAGAGAGAGGTGTTTTGGCTGTTTTGAATGAGGCCTATACTATTGAGGAGGCTAATAAAAGAACTTTGCTTAAGCTTAAACATCATTTATCACCAATAAAAGCAGCTGTAATCCCACTAAAAAGAAATAACTCTGATTTGGTTAAAATTGCTAATAATGTTAAATCAGAACTTCAATTACTTAGTTTAGGAAGAGTTATGGTTGAAAATACTGGAAATATTGGCAAAAATTATCGTAGACATGATGAAATAGGAACGCCTTTATGTATTACGATTGATTTTGAAACTCTTGAAAATCAGACAGTCACAATTCGTGATAGGGATACAATGAAACAAGAAAAAGTATCTTTATCTGAAGTGGCAAACTATTACTTGAAATATTTTAAGTAATTTATTTCTTTAGAACCACGGGCTCTCTTAAAACAAAATAATTATTTAATTGAAATAATATTTCAGAATTATTAGGGAGATTTTGCGGTTTTTCCTCAAATACTTTGACTGTTACTTTTTTTTTATTTAGTTGTCGATGCTTTATTCTTGAAACTACCTCTTGGCCTACAAAGCATCCCTTTGAATAATCCACTAATTCATCATTGATTTCTGATGGAAGCAAAGAGGAATGTTTAAGGAGGTTCGCGTCAATATTACCAGATGATAGTTGATTTAAGATATATTTTTCGTTGTATTCTCTAGCATCAATATTTTCAATATGAAGATCTACATCAGATAATGATGCATATTTTTTTAAATAAGTAGCTAAATCATTTTGATCATTAGTACAAAGTAAATCATAAGATTCCTTTGAATTAGTAATTATTATTTCATATAGAATCTTTCCTTGAGGTGTAAGTATATAACTGAACAACTCTTCCTCTAATTTATTCAAGTCGTTTGTAATAATATTTTGTAAAAAATCAAATCTTTCTGATCCAGATACTTTAATTTTTATTGGATTAAGTGTTTCAATTTGCATGTAATATATTATCTATATGTATATATATGCATTTATTATTTATTTCTTCAAATAGAATAGGTGACTCACTAATAAACCTCCAAGTCCTAAATAAATATATACGAAAAAATAAGAAAAATATTGAGGTAACATTGGTTTCTGGTTCTTTGCCAATGCCAATCTATGATGATTATACTATGATTTCTAAAAGGGTAATATTAACCAAGAAAAAATATAATTTACACTGGTTTAAACTGTATAAAGAGCTATCTGCATTCAGATATGATGAAATTGTAGATTTTAGATCTTCTCTTATTGGTTATTTTTTAAGGGTAAAAAAAAGAAATATATTTAGTATGAAAAAATCTAAAAATATATATGAACAGATTCATCATAAATTTGATACGGATCTAAAAAAAGACTTTAAAATATTAACTGATCGAGTACGAAATATTTTCCCAAATTCAAATTACGCATGTTTAGCCCCTTTTACAAATTGGGCTCCTAAAGAGTGGCCTACGGAACAATATGTTAACATTGCTAAATATTTAATAGATACAGGAATAGATAAAATATTTATTTTAGGATCAGAAGAGGAGAGTTCGAAATTTCATCATTTTGAGTCAGCACTAGGTAATAATGTAATTAATAGATGTGGTAAGCAACATATTCTCAATGATTATGGTTTATTACAAAAATCTAGACTGTTTATTGGCAATGATTCTTCCATGATGCATATGGCCGCTTTAAGCAAAACTCCAACTTTAGGACTTTTCGGTCCAACTAATGACAATATCTATTTCCCAAAAATCTTTGATCATTGTCACTTAGTTAGGTCAACAGAAACCTTTGAAAGTCTTGTGAGTAAAACTCAAAACTATACTTTAAATAATTGTTTAATGAATGATGTGTCTTATAATCAGGTGATTGATAAAGTAAATTATATATTAAATGCTCAAAATTTTTAGGCCTTGCGATTTTCATGTTCACTTAAGAGAAGGAAAAGTTTTAAAACATGTTTTAAAAGAAAATAATAAAAATTTTCAAAAAATTTTAGTTATGCCAAATTTAGCAAAACCAATAACTAATGAAAAAATTTTATCTAAATACAGAGCATTTGTCTTAAAAAATAATCGAAATACTGAAATACTTTTTACTATCTATTTAAATCAAGACTGCAAAATTACAGATTTAAAAAACATGATAAAAAATAATCTATTTTTTGCAGCCAAATTATATCCCCTTCATGCAACAACTAATTCCTCTTCAGGAGTAAAAGATATTAAAAAAATGTCAAAATACTTTGAATTTCTGGAAAAAAATAAAATTCCATTATGTTTACATGGAGAACATATCCACAAAGATGATGATCCTTATGAACGTGAAAGGAGATTTCTTGAGTATGAGTTATCTTGGCTTGTAAAAAATTTTAAAAGTCTAAAAATAACTTTAGAACACATAACTACTAAAGACTCAGTAGATTTTGTAAAATCAAATAATAACATAGCTGCTTCTATAACAACCCATCATTTATTAGAAAATACAAATACTTTTCTTGGAGACTATTTAAAACCAGAATTATTTTGCAAACCAATCATTAAAAGTAAAAAACATCAAAAATCACTACTTAGTGCTGCTCTATCTGGTAATTCGAAGTTTTTTTTTGGCTCCGACTCAGCTCCTCATCTTAAAAATTATAAATTTACTGAAAGTTGTTGTGCGGGGGTTTATTCAACTAAATATTCAGTGTCCAATATATTGGAACTTTTTTATTCCTCAAAAAAAACATATAATTTGAATAAATTTCTAACAATCAATGGATGCAAGCATTACAATCTTAAATTCGATAACAAACTAATTTCATATGTGAGAAAAAAAGATTTTAAATTTCAAAAATATTCAAAATTTAAAAATGATAGTTTAATTAACTATAACCACTTTAAAAATTACTGGATTAAAAATTAAGCCAGTATTTTGGTAAAATGACCCATTTTCCTACCAATTTTTGACTCTTTTTTATAATAATCATGAAAATATTCATCTTTTTTGAATTCTTTATCACGATAATTATAAATATCCTCTCCAATAATATTTGTCATTTCAGATTTATATCTTAGTAACGGCTTTATTTTTTCAAGATCGCATACAGATCTTAGGTGAGATTCAAACTGACTTACATTATATGACTCAATAGTTAAATGTCCTGAGTTGTGCACTCTTGGAGCTATTTCATTTAATAATAATTCATTTTTATCTGTAATAAAAAACTCTAAACAGAAAGTACCAACATAACTTATTTTCTTGGCAAAATTAACTGCGTGGTTTTTTGCCTCCTCAATAATTGATTGATTTGAATTTGCTGGTGAATATGATTTGAAAAGAATTTGATCTTTATGAACATTTTCTATTGGCTGATAGGTAAAAATTGTTCCATCTTGATACCTCACAGCAATAATAGAAATTTCTTGTTGTAAATTTATTTTCTTTTCTAAGATATAATCATTTTTAGGTATTTCAGGTATTTGCTTTAAACTATTAATTATATACTGTCCTTTACCATCATATCCAAGCTTGCGAGTCTTTAATATTGCGGGAAAGAAATCTGCATTAATTGATTTTAAATCTTCCATATCTTTAATCTCAATATATGGAACTGTGGGAATATTTATTTCATTTACATAATTTTTTTCATTTAAACGGTCCTGAATAATTTTATTAATTTGGGAACTAGGAGATACCGCTATTTTATTTTCTATATACGACAAAGTCTTAAATGGAATATTCTCAAACTCATAAGTAATAAAATCACACCCTTCAATGAAAGTGTCTATTTCAACAAAATTATCATATTGTTTGATAGCATAATTATTTGCATATTTAATTGCTGGGGAATCATTAGAGTCGGTGTAAATAAACGTTTGGATATTCAATTTTTTAGCTACTTGACATAACATCATACCAAGTTGACCTCCACCTAATATTCCAATGATCATTACTTAGGTGTCTTTTTGACTTTTTTTGTTTGAGCCAGTCTCCATTTAATTAATTGATTTTCAACTTTAGAGTCGTAATTACTAATAATTGAAGCAGCATATAAAGCAGCATTTTTTGCTCCATTTTCACCAATTGCAACAGTTCCTACAGGAACACCAAAAGGCATTTGTGCTATAGAAAGTAAACTATCCAATCCTTTTAATGTTTTTGATTCAATGGGAACACCAATTACTGGGATATGAGTTATAGCTGCGATCATACCAGGTAAATGAGCCGAGCCGCCAGCACCAGCAATTATTATCTTAATACCTTTGTCATAAGCTTTTTCTGCATATTCATATAACCTTTTTGGGGTTCGGTGCGCAGAAACTATTTTTTTTTCGTGACTAATCTTTAATTCTTTTAATACAGTGCTTGTATGTTTAAGAGTTGACCAGTCACTTTGGCTGCCCATTACGATTGATATTTTAGGATTAGATAGTTTCATTTTTTTGAAAATTTTTTCTCAGTAATTTTAAAATAAAATTTATATGGTAATAGTTTACCAAATTTCATTATAGAATTAAAAGGAAAAGGAAATGTAATCTCGAAGCCTTTTTTATATATTTTATTAAAAATTATCTCAGCTGCCTTATTGGGGGACATTAAATAGGGCATTCTGAATGTATTTACTTTTGTGGCAGGAGTTTCTATAAATCCTGGGCATATTAATTTTACATTTAATCCATTATAAATTTCAGATTTCATAGACTCAGCCAAATTTATTAATGCCGCCTTTGAGGGCCCATATAAAATAGACTTTGGAAGACCTTTATATCCTGCAGTTGACGACATTAATGCTATAGTTTTTTTTGAGTCGAGTTCAAAATTCTTTCTTATCAATTCTAAAGATAAATAAATACTAAGAACATTAGTATTAAAAGTTAGTTTGGCATTTTCAAAATTAAAATCATTAAAACTGTCAGGTATATAAATTCCTGCGTTTAAGATAAATGTGTTTATATTTCTATTTTTCTTAAATACTTCTTCTATTATTGATTTACTTGAGTTAAAATCTGCTAAATTTGTTTTTATAAACTCAAATTTAGTATTATTTAATGTTGTGGGAGGTATCTTTGTATTGTCCCTAGCTAAGCCTATAACACTCCAGCCCTGTTTAAGATATTCCTCGCAAAGCGCATAGCCAATCCCACTGCTAGCGCCTGTTATAAAAACTTTGCTATCTTGTATATTCGCTGATGAATTTTTTTGCATTAGAAATATGAGTACTAATTTTAGATTTGTCCATTTTATTTACAGTATAGTACATCATAGAGAGCCTCTGGTTAGTCTTAAAATAATTTTTATTTTTATATATAAAATTCCAGTATAAACCATCCAATGTTTGAGTCCAATCACCTCGACTATAATTACTCATTTTCAACAAGTAATTCGATCCACATAAATAAGGTTTTGTTGCAAATATTCCTCCATCACTAAACATTCCCATTCCATAAACATTTGGTGTCATCACCCAATCTGAGGAGTCGATAAATGTCTCCATAAACCATTTATAGACCTCTGAAGGTTTAAGACCTGATAAGTTCATTATATTACTAATTACCATTAGTCTAGGAATATGATGAACGTATCCACTTTTTTTTAAATTAGAAATCATGTCATTTAAAATTGGAATATTAGTTGTTCCTTCATACCAATGCTTTGTTAATTTTCTAGAATTTCCAAAAAAATTACCTTTATTAAAATCTTTATAATAATGGATATTTAAGTACCTCATGAATTCTCTCCACCCAAAGATTTGTCTAATAAATCCTTCATAATTGTTGATACCAACTTTACTATAGGAAATTAAATTTAATCGATTTAATACGTCCTTTGGAGTTAATAAGCCCATGTTTAATGGAGCACTAATTAAACTATGGTTTATATATGGATCGTTAATTCTTATAAAATCTTCGTAATGGCCAAAATTTTCTAGTTTCTCATTAATGAAATTATCAAGAACTTTAAATGAGTCTTTAAAATTCATAGGAAATATTATTTTTTTTTCTAAAATTCCAAAATGGTTTGCAAAAAACTTATTAATTAATTTCTTAATATCTTCGTAATGTTTTGACTCAAACATATAAGATTTAGGACTCTCATATTCTTTTGGGACTCTTTTTCTATTATCTTCATCAAAACTCCATTTATCTCCAATAGGCTTGTTGTCTTTGACAAATATTTCAAAAGTTTTTCTAACATTACTGTAAAAATTAGCTAACTGAGGTTTTTTGGTCGTAACCATGCTCTGATAGTCAGATCTACTTACAAGAAACATAGGTGATTTATGAAATGATAATTCAATTTTATTAACTTTACAAAATTGTTCAAATTTTATTCTAAATTCTAAGTCCTCTATCTCAAAAATATTAATCTTAAAAATATTTTTAGATACCAAGAAACTTTTTAAGCCTTCAAAATAGTCCTTAAAATTAGAAATATTTTTATCAAGGGTAATATAGTTTACTTTGAAATTATTTTTTTTTAAATAGTCCCTATATTCTCTCATAGAGGCTAGAAAATAATATATTTTTTGTTTGTGATGCTTAAAATAGCTACAAAGACCAAGATCCTCTTGAATAAAAAATTCGCATGAATTTTTAAAATCTTTTAAATTCTTTTTTTCAAATAACTGATTTCCAAGAACTACAAAGCAATCTTTCATTAAGGATTAATTATCTTGTAATTAAGGTAGATCTACCACCGTCAACTTGAAAATTTTGACCTGTTATCCATGATGATTTTTCAGATATTAGGAAAGAAGCTAAGTTTCCTATGTCATCTCCTGTACCAAGTCTTGACATTGGATGAAGTTTGCCTATTCCCTCAGCAACTTTTTCATTTGATACCATAAAATTTGACATTTTAGACACAGATAGACTAGGAGATATTGTATTAAATCTTATCTTGGGTGCATAATCAGCAGCTAAAGAATTTGACAAACCTATCAAGGCACTTTTAGCTGATGCTATTGCAGTATGATTTTTAAATCCCCTTACAGCAGCAATTGAAGAAAAAAACACGACGGAGGATGAGTCAGACATTTTACTGATACTGTGGTTTAAAAAATGTACGATATTATAAAAGTTTTCATCCATAATTTTTTTGAAATCATCTAAACTTGTACTAGAAAAAGGTTTAAGACTTATAGAACCAATTGCAAAAACAATGCCGGAGATTTGGTAATCAATATTTTTAATAAAATTTTCTGTCTCAGAAAAATCATTTATATCTAATACATTTTTTTCAAAACTACCTTCGACGTCACCATCAAAAGCACTTCTTGATAGAAGGACTAATTCATTATCATCTTTTAAATTTTTTACACATGATTTACCTACAGAACCGTTAGCTCCTATTATCAGAATTTTACTCATAGCTTTTTATACCAAATCAGGCTCTAATTAGATTTAATTCTTAATGATTTTTAAACTATAACATGTTGTAAAAACAAATAGTAAAGTCCCAATTATTTGATGAATAGAGCCTAAAGAAACTTGAACATTACTTAAAACAACAAAAACTCCTATAAATAGCTGAATGAAAACTAAAAAAATTATTAATAGAAGATGTAATTTTTGATATTTATTATTAATTCCTTTGAGATGCCTCAAACCCAAATAAAGTATTGTAATGAGGGATATGTAAGCTAAAGCTCTATGAAAAAAATGTATAAAGACACTATTGTCAAAAAAACCAAATAATCGATCATCCAAGAAAAGCAAATTTTCAGGTATATAACTATCTCCCATTTTAGGCCAGGTATTAAATGATTTACCTGCATCTAGACCTGCCATAAATGCCCCATAAATTACTGTGAAAAAAATTATTAAATTAAAAAAAATAAAAATTGATTTATGGGAACTAAACTTACTTTCGTAATTACCAATACTAAGTCTTTTAATAAACAAAAAAGCAATATAGGAGAGAATTATTTGGGCAATGATCAAATGAACTGCCAGTCTAATGTGACTTACATAGGGGTTTGTATCTAAACCACTTTTTACCATCCACCAACCTATTAAACCTTGAGAACCTCCAAGAAAAAGAAGAAACGAATATGATAACAACTCGTCTTTAGAAAAGTATTTTTTTAAAGCGAAGACAACAAAAGGAACTATAAAAATAATACCTATAATTCTTCCAAGAACTCTATGTCCATATTCCCACCAAAAGATATATTTAAATTCTGACAGTGTCATATTTACGTTTTTAATTTGATATTCTGGATATTGTTTGTAGTCGTCAAAAACTTTTAACCAATCTCCATCAGACAGTGGAGGTATTGTTCCCACAAATAATTTCCAATCGACCATGGACAATCCTGATTCTGTAAGTCTTGTAAGCCCTCCCACAATAATCATTAATAAGATTATTGTCATAAGGCTTACCAACCATATCTTGATTTGAAAGCTCTCAGTTTTATACATCTAATCTAAACTTATAATTTTTTAGAATATATTTAATATATTAATTTTAGTCGCATTCAGCCTATCGAACTGATAGACCTAATAGTCTAAAATACTGTAAATTTCATATGTCATACCATATCAACGTTATAGATCATGATGGTTCCCCTCATAAAATTGAGGCAACAATTGGATTTTCAATTATGGAAATTATCAGAGATGCTGGTTTAGATATCGAAGCAATATGTGGTGGTTGTTGTGCTTGTGCCACTTGTCATTGTTATGTTGAAGATAAATGGTTAGAGAAGATATCAAAGGCTGATGATGACGAAGAATCTATGCTTGACCAGGCAATGGATATTAAAAAAAATTCGAGACTTTCATGTCAAATCCCATTTACAGAAGAGCTCAATGGTATTACTTTAACTTTAGCACCTAAATTTTGACTGATTATAACTCATATAAATCTTGGCCTTTTAATGAAGCTAAAAAAATTATTAAAAGATTTGATGAAAATAATACTAAAGAGAAAATTATTTTTGAAACGGGCTATGGTCCGTCAGGTTTACCACACATAGGCACCTTTGGTGAAGTTTTGAGGACTAATATGGTTCGGTTTTGCTATGAAAAACTAACTGGTAAACAAACTGATCTTATTGCTTTTTCTGATGACATGGACGGTTTTAGAAAAGTTCCTGATAATATTCCAAATAAAGAGAAATTATATAAGTATCTAGATTATCCCTTAACCTCTGTGCCAGATCCTTTTGATGAGTTTAAGAGTTTTGGTGAGCACAATAATTCCAAGCTTAAAGAATTTCTTAATAGATTTAATTTGCCCTTTACATTTCAAAGCTCAACCGATGCATACAAATCAGGTTTATTTAATGACACAATAAAAAAAATTATAAAAAATTATGATGAAATAAAAAATGTTGTTCTCCCAACTCTTGGTGAAGAAAGAAGAAAATCTTACAGCCCATTTTTTCCTATCAATGAAAAAACTGGAAAAATTATGCAAGTTCCTATTGAAGAGGTAAATTACGATGATTTTACTGTTTCTTACTTCGAGGATGGAGAATTAAAATCTAAATCAGTTCTTGATGGAAATTGCAAACTTCAGTGGAAAGTTGATTGGGCCATGAGATGGGCTGCTTTTGGTGTAGACTATGAAATGTGCGGAAAAGATTTAACCGATAGCTATAGCTTATCTTCAAAGATATGCAGGATTATCGGATCAAAACCTCCAGAAAATTTAATTTATGAATTATTTCTTGATGAAAATGCTGAAAAAATTAGTAAATCAAAAGGAAATGGAATAAGTATCGACGACTGGCTAAAATACTCCATCGAAGAGAGCCTATCTATGTTTATGTATCAAAGACCCACTACTGCTAAGAAACTTTTCTTTGATGTTATTCCTAAAAATACTGACGAATATTTATCCCATGTCAACAAGTTTAACAGTGACGACCAAAATGCAGATAATCCTGCATGGCATATTCATAAATCAGTCAATCCCCTTTATAGTTCAAAAATAAATTACAGTTTAATTTTAAATGTCATATCTGTTTGTAAATCTGAAGATCCTAATGTGATATTTGGTTTAATTAAAAATTATCAAAAAAATTTTAGCGAAGTTGAAGAGGATCTTATAAATAGAATGATTGATTGTGGTATAAATTATTTTAAAGATTTTATTCAGCCAAATTTAAAGTTTAAAATTCCAAATTCAGAAGAATTAATTATACTTAAAGAAGTTGTGAAAAAATTAAAAGAGGTAGAACCATCTGCAGATGCAGATGAATTTCAAACAGTAATTTTTAGTGTAGGTAAAAATTCTATTTATAAAGAAAATATAAGAGAATTTTTTAAACTAATTTATCTAGTTGTTTTTGGTCAAGAAAATGGTCCTAGATTAGGTTCATTTACAAAAATATATACAAAAGACAAAACTCTAGAGTTATTTAACTCTAAGCTTAATGTATAGTTTAGCGCACCGTATCTTAAAAAAACTCGATCCTGAATTGTCTCATAACCTATCTATTAGAGCTCTAAAATTGGGTATTTACCCAAAGATAACCTATAAAAATACTGAAATACTTGAACAAACTATATGGGGGAGAACTTTTAAAACCCCAATTGGCCTATCTGCAGGTTTTGATAAAAATGCAGAAGTAATCAATCCTATATTAAATCTGGGATTTAGTTTTACAGAGTTGGGCACGGTGACACCTTTGCCTCAAAAGGGAAACACAAAACCAAGAATTCATAGATTCCCAGCACAAAAAGCACTCATAAACTCTCTGGGTTTTAACAATAAAGGCATGGATGTTTTTGAAAGAAATATTAACAACTCTAATTTAAAAGAAAATTTTCAAGATAAAATTATTGGAATTAATATTGGTAATAATAAAGATACTATCGAAATATTAGATGATCTTAAAAAACTTTTCGACAGACTATATAGACTAGGAGATTATATTGTAGTAAACCTGTCTTCTCCTAATACACCTGGTCTAAGGGATAATCTTAAATCTCAAAATTTTGAGAAGATCGTTACAACTATTCACAAATTTAGAGATCAAAATAATTCAAAAATACCAATTTTATTCAAAATTTCACCAGATATCTCTGAACAGGACAAGAAAGATATTTCACTAATTTCTTTAGCAAATGATGTCGATGGGCTGATATTAACAAATACCACAATAAATAAATCCATGGTTAATGAGAAACTAGAGGGAGGGGTCAGTGGACGACCATTATTCCTTAAATCAAATGAATTAATTAGAGATTTCTATACTCTTACCTCTGGAAAAATAAAAATTATTGGTGTAGGAGGTATTTTTGATGCCAATGATATTTTAACAAAAATGAAATTAGGTGCCTCTCTAATTCAAATTTATAGCAGTTTTACCTATGAAGGACCTTATCATGTAAAAAAAATGACTCTAGATTTAATTAATTTAATACAACAACAAGGTTTTAGAAGTATTACTGAGGTAATTGGCCAATACTCTTGAAAAAAATATCATCCTTCAAAAACGTAATTAATAATTACGACTATTTCTTATTTGACCAGTGGGGTGTTCTACATAATGGCTATAAAAAATTTTTAGAAGCGGAAAAATGTTTAGAGTTTTTAAAATTCAAAAATAAAAAAATTATTCTTATTTCTAATTCTGCTAATCCCTCGCTTCAATCTGAGGCCAATTTAAAAAGATTAGGCTATAGTGAAAAATTATTTGATTATTGTGTTACGAGTGGACAAATTGCCTTAGATAATATTAATAAAGATATCTATAAAAAATATGGTAGAAAATGTTTTCCTTTAGAGCTATCTAAAGAGAAAATCAAATATTTTGATCTTGATTGCACTAAAAATATTGAGAAAGCTAATTTTGCAATGATTGCAGATTTAAAAGATGGTTTATCTATTTTAGATTTTGCTGAATATTTAGACAAAATCTATAAATATAAACTTCCTCTTTTATGTGCAAATCCAGATTATTTGGTGCATAACAATAACACTCTTTCTATGTGTGGAGGGACAGTAGCTCAGCTATACTTCGATTTAGGTGGAACTGTCTTTAGATATGGAAAACCATACGAACCAATATATGAGGATATTATTAAACGAATGAGTATTAAAAATAAAAAAAAAGTATTGGTAATTGGAGACTCATTGTGGCACGACATAGCCGGAGGCAGAAAAATGAAATTTGACACGCTTTGGATTAAAAATGGGGTTCATAAACCTCAGTTGTCAAAAAAAGACGATATTAATCAGCTTATAGATAAGTTTACACCAAAATACTCAATGAGTGAGCTAAAACTGTAAGAAACTATTATTGTAAAAAAGTAACTTTTATATTATAAACTCACATCATGTCTAGATCTTGCGATATTACTGGAAAAAAACACCAAACCGGTCATAACGTAAGTCATTCTAATATCAAATCAAAAAGGCGATTTATGGTTAATTTGAATAGTGTTACTCTATTCAGTGAGTCTCTTAAAAGAAAATTTAGACTGAGAATAGCATCTTCAACCCTTAGAACAATTGATAAACATGGTGGTTTAGATCAATATCTAAATAAAGCAAGTTCTCGATCTTTAACTGACAAAGCATTAAAAATAAAAAAACAAATTGAAAAAAATGTTAGCCAAAAAGCTAGCTAGATGTTCCAAGAATTATTTTTAAACTTATCTAATAATTTAAATAACACATCAGTTGTTATGATTTGGCTGTTTCAAATTATGTTTTGTTATTTTTCAATTTTATTTTCACTAAAATTTTTTGGAAAAACAGGTATCTATGTTTACGTAGCAATAGCAATAATACTAGCAAATATTCAAGTTCTAAAAGTTGTAGATTTTCCTTTCTTCCCTGAGCCTATGGCATTAGGAACGGTACTTTTTATTTCAATTTTCCTTTGTACTGACATTCTAAATGAATATTTTGATAAAAAATCTGCAACTAAGTGTATTTATCTTGGTATTGCAGCTTATTTATTTTCTACAGTGCTGATGTTTCTAACAATATCTATGACACCTATTAATCCAGATGCACATCCTGCATGGTCTTGGAGCTATGATATGCATGAATCAATTAAGACGATTTTTCTTCCACAATTTCCTATAATAGTTGGAAGTATTTGTGCATTTTTTATCAGCCAGAAAATTGATATTTTTATATTTTCTTATTTAAAAAATAAAAATACAAATCTCTGGTTTAGAAATAATGCATCTACATTAATTTCTCAATTTATTGATAATATTATATTCAGTGTTCTTGCATTTAATATTTTAACTTCAAATCCTGTGCCTTTGTTTGATCTAATTATTTCTTATGGTCTAGGTATTTATTTTCTGAGAATTTTATTAAGTCTTTTTGATACAATTTTTATATATTTAGCTAAAAATTTTCTACCTTCTAAACTTGACTAATTTTTTTCAAGTAAAAAAAAAATCTCAATTATCTAGTGCCCGACTTGGTTTAATTGCTACTGCACATGGTAAAATAAATACCCCAGCTTTTATTTTCTGTGGTACTAAAGCCACTGTTAAATCTGTATTACCTTCGCAATTAAAATTAGCAAGCACGCAAATTATCCTCTCTAATACCTACCATTTAATGCTTCAACCGGGGCCAGAGATAATTTCAAAAGAAGGCGGTTTACAGAATTTTACTCATTGGAATGGACCCATGATGACTGACAGTGGTGGGTACCAAATTTTTTCACTAGGATATGGCTCAGTTTCAGAAGAAATAAAAGGAAAAAATAACAGTATAAAAAGGAAGTCTCTAATAAAAATAAATGAAGAGGGAGCTTTTTTTAGAAATTATATTAACGGTGATAAAGTATTTCTCTCACCTGAAAGGTCTATTGAATTACAACGTGACTTTGGTGCTGATTTAATATTTGTTTTAGATGAATGCACACCTTTTAACGTTTCAAAGAAATATACGGAAAAGTCTATGTATATGAGTCATCGTTGGGCAGAAAGATGTAAAAATTCATTTGACTTACAATTTAGAAATTATGAACCAACTTTTGGCTCCTCTGGGAAACAGTTTCTGTATGGAATAATACAAGGTGGTGTCTATGAAGATTTAAGAAAGATTGCATGTGAAGAGACTTGCTCAAAAGATTTTGATGGACTTGCAATAGGGGGTTCCTTGGGTAGTACAAAAAACCAAATGTACGATATTTTTTCTTTCTGTGAAAACTATTTGGATAAATCCAAACCAATACATATTTTAGGAATTGGAGGATTAGATGATATTTTACACGGTGTAAGTTCAGGATACGATACGTTTGATTGTGTGTCACCAACTAGAATTGCAAGACATGGTATAATGATGTCAAAACTAAGTAGTAACGGAATTAATTTAAATAATTCAAAATACAAAGATGATCATTCCAGTTTAGATGAGGATTGTGAAATACAGGAAATCAATAAATTCTCAAAATCGTATTTACACCATTTATTTAAGTCTAATGAAATGTTAGGGATGATTATTTTATCAATTTATAATATTTGGTTTATGAATAAATTTTTTGAGGAAATAAGAATATCAATAAATGAGAATAAGTTTGAAGAGTATAAGAGTAATATTTTATCTAATTTAGTTAAATAATGATTCTATTTTCTCAAACATAATACCGCCTAACTCCTCTACATCATGAATGGTAATAGCCTTACTGTAATACTGACCAACATTATGCCCAATACCAATTGCTAATAATTCAATATTTGATTTCTGCTCTATCGCAACAATAGTGCTTTTTAGATGTTTTTCTAAATAATTACTGTTATTCACAGATAATGTAGAGTCATCTACTGGTGCCCCATCAGATATTACAATTAAAATTTTTCTACTTTCAGGTCTCTTTGAAATCCTCGAACTGGCCCAAAGAAGTGCTTCACCATCAATATTTTCTTTTAAAAGTCCTTCTTTTAACATAAGGCCTAAATTTATCTTAGATTTTTTTGAGTTTTGGTCTGCTGATTTATAAATGATATGTCTAAGATCATTTAGCCTTCCAGGATTTTTCTGCTTCCCGTTTTTGAGCCAATGCTCTCGAGTCTTCCCACCTTTCCAAGCCTTTGTTGTAAAACCAAGTATTTCAACTTTGATTTTACATTTTTCCAAAGTGGCTGCGATCATATCTGTGGTTAAAGCAGCAATCATAATTGGTTTTCCTCTCATAGATCCAGAGTTATCAATTAATAAAGTTACGGTTGTATCTTCGAATTTAATTTCCTTCTCTTTTTTGAAAGATAGTGAATTGTTTGAATTAGTTATAACTCGCGTGAGCTTAGATGTATCTAGTACACCTTCATCTAAATCAAAATTCCATGATCTATTTTGCTTAGATTGAAGTTTACGATATAATTTATTAGCTAATCTTGATATCTGTTTTTGATACAAATCGCATTTTTCATCGAGCTGTTTTCTTAGAGCTACTAATTCTTCATGGTCACATAGTTTAAAAGCTTCAATTATTTCATCGTATTGATTTGTTGCAGTTTTATAATTTTGACTTAAGTTTCTGTAACTATCAATGGATTTAATTATATCATCAATTTGTTGGTCTGAAATTTCAATATCGACCTCTTCTCCTTGAACGCTTGATTGATCATTATCCGTGTCACTTTCAGGAGTATGCATACTATCGTCTAACTGGCTTTCTTCAGGTTTCTGAGCTTGATTTTCTTCTTGATTTTCTTGCTGATTGAAATCCTCTTCGTCTTTTGCTTCATCAAGGTTCTTATCATCTGGCTTATTTTCTTCTTCAAGTGACGGAAAGATATTTCTGAGAAGATCTACAGATAAAGATAAGTATTTTTTTTGTTCTTTTATATTTTGAGATAATTCTTGAAGTATATTAAAAAATTCAGATACATTGTCCTTAGACGTTATATTTTTCAGATATTTATTATTCAGTTTCCACTTTTTACCATTAACAAAATCAATAAAAAAAAGTGTCAAAGTAAAGTAAAATAAATCTTTAGAGTCCTTTTGTTTTTTTTGATTTAAAATCTCTAATCTTTTTAGCCACTTATTCTCAATATTTTTAACTATGCCTTTAAAAGGTCTCGAGCCATAAGTTTCATATCGCAAACGTTCTAAAAAAATAATTTCTTCTTTAATATCAACATTTTGAGAGGTTATTTGGTTTAATTGTTTTTCATTATGGTATTTTTTTTTTAGAGCAAAGGAGTCTGCTGCACTTCGCATATCTTCATAGTTGAAAATATTTGAAATAGATGGAAGGTTTAAAGTATCATCTTTTTCTAAAACAATATTTGAATTAACATTTATTTTTAAGTCTTTGTTTTCAGATAGAGTCTTATTAACAGAATTGAGTGTATTTGAGATTTGTTTAGGAAGTTTTAATTGTTTTAAATCGGCCAATTAAATATCAATTGCAAAAGTTCTCTGAAAATACTCTTTATAAATATCGATTTCACTTTCATCACACTTATTTAAAAAAGTAAAGTTCAATGAGCTTTTTATATCTTTAATAATTTTATAATTTTCTGCCCACATTATTACTGTTCTCGGGCTCATGACTATAGATATATCTTTTTGTTCAAAGCCTTTTCTTGTCAAATTAGCCATTTGGACCATCGATCCAATAATTTTTTTTTCTTCACTACTAGCTGAAACTTTTTTTGATATTATTTCTATTTCCTTCTCTTCTTCTAAGTAGTTTAACTTTGCAACTATATTCCATCGATCCATCTGACCTTGATTGATTTGATTTGTTCCATGATAGATACCGGATGTATCTCCAAGTCCAACAGTATTAGCAGTAGCAAATAATCTAAAATAAGGATGTGGTGAGAGAACTTTACTTTGATCTAGGAGTGTTAATTTTCCCTCCGCTTCAAGTATTCTTTGAATAACAAACATAACATCTGGTCTTCCAGCATCATATTCATCAAAAACTAAAGATACGTTATTTTGAAAAGCCCAAGGAAGAATACCCTCCTGAAACTCAGTGACTTGTTTATTATCTTTTAAAACTATCGCATCTTTTCCAATTAGATCGATTCTAGATACATGACTGTCTAAGTTAATTCTAATACATGGCCAATTTAATCTCGCACATACTTGTTCAATGTGAGATGACTTCCCAGTTCCATGCAGACCTTGTAAGAAAACCCTTTTATTAAACTTTAGACCTAACAAGATTGCAGTTGTTGTACTATCGTCAAATACATAATTTACATCAATTTTTGGGCTATATTCTGATGTTTCATTAAATTTTGGAACTTTTATATCAGTTTGTATGCCAAAAATTTCTTTTGATGAAACTTCTGTAATTTGTATTAAGTCTTTTTTGAGAGCCTCAATTTTATTCATTTTTTGTATCTTTCAATTAAGTAGTTATATGCTTCTACTATTTCTCTAAATTTATCAATAACTTTTTTACTATTGCCCTTTACATCTGGATGATGCTCTTTAACTAGTTCTTTATAGCTTTTTTTTATCAATTTTATGTCAGTATTTATATCTAATTTTAAAATAGTAAGTGATTTTAATAATTTATTTGACTGTGGTTGATATGCAGCAGGGTTATCAAATGAACCCATATCCTCACCATTAATTGTAAAATTATAGAACTTTTTTCCTGATCCGAAAGAATTTGTTGGTCTTCTCCAGATGGTGTCAAAACGAATATCATTTTCAATTTCATTAGCATCCATTTTTTTATGGTAATTCCACTTTTTATTAAATTCTTTTATATGTTCCATACAAAACCACTGATAATTACTTAAATTATCATAATCTAAAGGAGCTTTGTAAACACCCTCCTCCTTACAATTTGGATGATTACATAAATTTTCTATTTTATTTTTTTTATTCATTTAAGATTAAATTATGAATTTAGATAATATTAAAATCCTTTTACAGGATATTAGTCAATTCGAAATTTTAGAAATAATTGATAATAGTGCAAAACATAAGGGACATACTGGAGTTGAAAATTCATCTAATATATTAACTCATGTGGAACTTAGAATATTAAATAAAAATAACCTTAATAAAATAGATATTCATAGGACAATTCATAAAAAACTTGAATCAGTCTTTAAATTTGGTCTTCACTCTCTTGAAATAAAAATATCAAATAGATAACTTTACTTTATTAATTTTATTAATAGACCTAGATATAATTTGTAATTTTATATCTTCAACATAAAAGACTTTGCCAACTTTAGGAATTTCTTTAGCCAAATCGTGTATTAAACCTGATAAAGTTACAAATTGATCAGGTAAACTAATATCTAAGCTTCTATTAATTTCTCTTACACTAGCATTTCCATTAAACAAATAATTACTATCATCAATCTTCTCCAGATAAGTTTCATCAGTATCAGTTTCATCAAAAATTTCTCCAATAATTTCTTCTATAATATCCTCTAATGTGATTAAACCTTGTATTTCTCCATATTCATCTACAATTAAAACCATATGTTCTCTTGAAGATTTGAAATCAATAAGCTGTTTCATGGCAAGTTTGTTTTGTGGAATGTAAACAGGTTGAGAGGTATTTCTTTCAATACTTTCATTTGATTCCTCCATACTAGAGTCTTTCAACAAATCTCTTATATCGAATATACCAATGAGGTTATTAAAATTACCCTTAATAACTGGTATTCTTGTATATGCGGATGTACTTATTATTTTGAGATTCTGTTTATATGGATCATCTAAATTAATATATAAAATTTCATTTCTATGAGTCATAAGCTCATCAACTTTTAACTTTTTTAACTCAAGAATATTACTCATATAATCTGCTTCATATTCCCCATCTTTTGAATATTGTTTTTGTAATTGTACAGCTCCTTCAAATTCCTCTTCAATGATTTTTGATTGATCTGCATTTAAATTTAAACCAATAATTTTAATTATTTTGTTAGAAATCTTATTAATCAGATTTACTATTGGTTTTATTAATTTTGTATAAAAATAAAAAAACTTAGATACTCTCAAAGCAAAAGTCATTGGCTTATTAATTGCAAATATCTTAGGAGTTACTTCAGAAAATATAACAATCATTAATGTCATAAAAATTGTTGCAACTGTTACACCTAAACCACCAAATTCTGAAACAAGTAATTCTGTCATTAATGCTGTAGCTAAAATATTAAATAAGTTATTAGCAAGTAAAATTCCAGTAATGAATTCATCTTTAAAATCTTTAATTTTTAAAATGAAATTTGCATTTTTTGCCCCTTTATCTCTTTGTCTAAAAGCTCGCTGTTTTGATACTGCTGTTAAAGCAGTTTCTGAACCAGAGGATAGAGCAGATAATAAAAGTAGAATTATTATTGCTAAAATTTTTATAATAACGATTAATGTCATTAATTAATTTTATAAAGAATAGATTTTAAATCCCTTATTGAAATCTTTTTAATAAAACCCCCACTTTTTCCAATTAGAACAAAATTAACATCTTTATTTATAATTTTTTTATCAAATGCAATTCTTTTTATTATAGCAGGAATAGTTTTTTTATTCACATACTTACCGTAGTTAACTGGTAATTTATATTTTTTTAATAATTCAATTAGATCTGTAACTTTTTCAGGATAGTAATTAAATAAACTTGAGATTTTCAATTCTATGATCATACCTAAAGAAATTGCCTCCCCGTGCTTAAGATTGCCTTTATAAAAATTAGAATTTTCAATGGCGTGACCAATAGTATGGCCAAAGTTTAGAATTGATCTCGAATTTTTAGAATTCAATTTTTCCCTATAATCACCAATATATTTAAATTTTGAATTAATGGAGAGTTTAATTAGTTTATTAATATCAATTTTAGATTGAGAAATAAGAAGTTTATGTAATTGCTTTGAGCCAATTAGGCTATATTTTATAATCTCTGCAAAGCCACATGAGATCTCACTCTTAGGTAAAGTTTTCAAAAAATCAGATGAAATAAATACTTTTTTAGGAAGATTAAAGGTCCCAATTAAATTTTTACCAAATTTGCTGTTAATTCCTGTTTTACCGCCTATAGAACTATCTACCATGGCCAAAAGAGAGGTTGGTATCATCACATGCTCGATGCCTCTCATGATTGTAGAAGCTAAAAATCCAGAGAGGTCTCCAATCGTTCCGCCACCAAATGAATAAATAATACTTTTGCGTTGAATGCCCTTTTTAATGATTTTTTCAATTAAAGATGAGTAATTCTCTATACTTTTAATTTTTTCTTCACCCTTAATAATTAATGATCTACTTGAAAACTTTCTTAGAAGTTTTTTGACTAATCGATTTTTAATAATACTTCGATCAAATATTAAAATATCAAGATTTGAAATATCATTGATTAGTTTTTTTTCTAATTGAGCTATATTTAAAAATTCAACTTCGTGAGCTTTTCTATCAATTAATTTTTTAATTTTCATTACTTTAAGTGATCTAATATATTTCTTATAGTTTTTTGAGTATTGCTTGTCGCATTAATAGTTAAATCGGATAATTTATTGTAAGTTTCTTTTCTATCATTGAAAAGCAATTTAATATTTTTTTCGACATTATTTTTTAATAAGGGTCTATTCTTATTTCGAGAGGTTCTTTTTATTAAAGTCCCTAAATCACAATTCAAGTATATATTAAATGTCTGCTTTAAAAGATCTTTATTTTTTAAAATTATACCTCCACCGGCTGAAATAACTATATTTCTATTTAATAATAATTTTTTGAATATCGACCTTTCTAGCTTTCTAAAATAATCCTCACCTTCATTTATAAATATATCTTTAATTCTAGATTGACTTTCTAATTCAATTTGCTCGTCAGTGTCATAAAAGTTGAATTTTAAATGATCAGATAAAGCTCTTCCAATAGTAGATTTACCCGAGCCAGGCATACCTATCATACATATTTTGCCTAATTTTTTATTCACCATTGTTATTTGTTATGTTTTAAATATATAATATTAAAAACCAACAAATATATATTTATGAGAAAAATAGCATTACTATCAACGATTATCATACTAGTTATAGCTGGTTTCGTTTTATTAAACTCTATAAGCATACCTTCACCATCCAAAGACAAAGAATATAGTATTCCTATTAATCAATTCATATGAAATATCTTGTCTTATTTTTTTTACTAATAACTCCCACTATTGAAGCAGATGAAATTAAAGAAGAAATAATATTTCAAGAAAAATCATTCTCTCAAAATAATATTATTTCGTCTATTAAATCAGAAGAAATTCTTTTAAAACTAATTAATTCTACTGAAAATAATAACAATTTTTTCTATTCTCTTTTTGATCCATTAACAAATAATACTATCTATCCGGAATATTCGAATGAAGTGGATTTTTTTTTCGAAAAAATAAATTTATTTAATGACAAAGATTATAGATATCAAATTAATTCAAATTTGTTTGAAAAAGTTATTTTTGAAAATTTCAAAAATACAAATAATAATAAATCCTATTTAGCTTATTTATCTGACTCAAATCAATTTGAAGAATTATGTAGGTATTTATTTGTGTTAGATAATAGTCAGAAGGAATTTGATGATGTTTTAGTTTATAATATTTTATGTTTAATTAAAGACAAACAATTTGAACAAATAAACTTTATTATAGAAATTTATGACCAAACAGATTTCACTAAACTTAATACAAAATTTTTATTGGACTTTCTTTCAAAAAGTGAAAATGACAGTAATTATAATTTGAGTGAATTAGGGTTAATTGATAAATATATTGCTCTAATCTCTGATTCAATAACTGTCAATGTAGATGAAATAAGTAATATTCTTGAATTAGAAATATATCTAAAATCAAATAAAATAGATTTATATCAAGTAAATTATCTTTTTAAAAATAGAGTAATAAATAAATCTCAATATATATCTATGCTTAAAAAACTAAAAGATAAGCCAAATGAATTAGTGATGTACGAAGAAATGCAAAAACAAATTAATTATAATAAAAAACTTGAAATTTTAGAGAGTTATATCCCCTCATTGCAATTAGATTTATATGATGTATCTCGATTAATTAACGAACAATTTAGTGAGATGAGAATTACATCAAGAAACTTAAATTATATAAATGGTTTAATGCTTTTATCACTTTATGAGAATTCAAGTTTCTTAGAAAATTTATTGATCTTATTAAAAGATGTGCCGAATGGATTAATAGAAAACAATGATATAGCAACTGCTTTAAAGAATTATTTAATTCAAAATTTTGATAATAAATACTACGCAGATAACAATGAATATATAAATAGCCCTCTAATGAAATTTTTATTTTTAAACAGAAATATCAATTTTATTGAAAGCGAAGATTTAAAAATTACACAAACTGATACCATTTCAGTTAATCCTGTGTATTTGGCTAGCCTAGCTGAAAATTTGAATTTAATTGACTCCTACATTTATTATATCAATTTAAGTGAAAAATTTTATTCGATTAATGAGTTCGATTTATACTTTTTAAATAACTACATCATAGACAATCAATTCCTAAATAATGAATTAATAAAATTAGCTTTTAGGACACATTTAATTAATTTATGAAATATGAAAAATACAAAGACTTATATACTCAATTTCTGATATCTGAAAAAAATCTTTCGAAAAATTCTCTAAATAATTATTTAGTTGATCTTGATCAGTTTTTTTTTGATCAAGGCTCAAATTCTAGTAATATCAATATCAAGATTAAAACGTATATTGCCCAATTAAGAAATAGAAATCTAAAAACGTCTAGTGTAAATAGAAAAATTTCAACTTTAAAAAATTATCTAAAGTTTCTTCACACTGAAAAAATAATTGACCAAATTGATTTTCAAGAATTTGAGAGTTTATCTAGTGTAAAAAAAATACCAAAAGCTATTTCAAAATCACAAATGGAGCAAATATTTGAGAACTTAAAAAAATCTAAACAGACTAATGCGAGGTTGTATATTTTAATATTGAAGTTAATTTATTTATCAGGCTTGAGAATATCTGAGGCATTAAACTTGAAGTGGTCTGATATTAACCATCAAGATAATTCCATTTATGTCTATGGAAAAGGGTCAAAAGAAAGAAAAGTCTTCATCATAAATGATTATTTGGTTCAATTGAAAAATTTAGAAAAAAATAATCAATACGTTTTTACTATCAACAAAAAAAAAATTTCAACAAGATCAGTAAATAAATTCCTTCAAAATTGTTATAACAATTCATTAATTAAAAATAAATTATCCTCACATATATTTAGACACTCATTTGCTACTACTATGTTAGAAAATAATGCTGATATTAGACATATCCAAAAATTATTAGGCCATTCAAGTATCTCTACAACTGAAATTTACACCAAAGTAGCAAAGTCAATGAAAAAGAGAGTTTTAGACTCTTATCATCCTCTAAAAAATAAATTATAGTCTTTTGATGTTTTATTTGGACTTCGAAGAAAAGCTAGAAAAATTTGATATTGAGATCCAATCTTTAATCAAACTATCAAAAGATAGTAAAATAGATGTTGATGGAAAAATTAATAGTATTGAGAAAAAAAAACAAATTGAACTTAATAGGATTTATTCAAACTTATCTCCTTGGCAAATAGTTAAACTTGCGAGACATCCTAATAGACCTAAAACAAAAAATTTTATAAATAGCATTTTTACACAATTTACTCCGCTATATGGAGATAGACTTTATTCAGAGGATAATGCAATTATATCTGGTTTTGCATTTTTAGATAAATTACCTGTCATTATTTTAGGCACTGAAAAGGGAAATGATATGAATACTAGAATAAAACATAATTTTGGTATGGCTAAACCTGAGGGCTATAGAAAATCTCAAAGAATTATGAAACTAGCATCAAAGTTGAATTTACCTTTAATCTGTTTTATTGATACATCTGGTGCTTACCCTGGTAAGGACGCCGAAGAGAGAGGGCAAGCTGAGGCTATAGCTCAATCAATGAAAGTTGCCTTAAATTGTGAAACTCCCTGCATTTCTGTAGTAATAGGTGAGGGTGGATCTGGAGGAGCAATTGCACTGGCTACGAGCGATATAGTTATCATGCTTAGTAATTCAATATATTCTGTAATTTCTCCTGAGGGATGTTCGTCTATACTTTGGAAGTCATCTGATTTTGCTGAGACGGCATCTAATTCTCTAAAAATAACTGCAAAAGATTGTCTTGAATTAAAAATAATTGATCAAATTATTGAGGAACCGGTAGGTGGTGCACACAGGCACCATGAAAAAGTTTCCTCTGATCTAAAAAAAGCGTTAGTTAAGAGTATTGAAGATCTTAATCTACTAACAAAAGATGAATTGATAAGAAAAAGAAATAATCGATACTTAAATTATATTGTTTGAGTTATTACTACCATGACATTGTTTATATTTTTTTCCTGATCCACATGGACAAGGGTCATTTCTACCAATCTTTTTATTTATAGGTTCTTTTGTTTCAACTTTTTTGTTTTCGTTCTTATTTTCAACTCGTATATTATTCAATACCAATACCATTTGCTTTTGTATCTCATATATTAATTGATTAAATGCTCCTAAGGATGCCTTGCGAAATTCATTTACAGGGTCTTTACCACCGTAGCCACTTAGGCTAACAGACATACGAATATTTGTAAGTTCTTGTATATGATTATGCCAATTTTTATCTAAAATAGAGAGGCTTACTTGTCTTAATATGTAAATATAAGCGTTGGTATGCTTTTTATAGTTTTCATCTTTAATTTTTTTAAATGATGATAAATAGTGCTCTTTATCATCATTTTTTTGCTCATCAATAAAAGACAATATCTCTGAGAAATTCTTTATCTCTTCTTTTTCACTTTCTAGTAAATTGGTAATAAACTCGTCTTCAGTTTCTTGTATAAAACTAATAATATCCTCTTTAATGATAGTCTCTCTTTTTGAGTATATTATATTTCTTTGTTTATCTATTATGTTATCAAATTCTAATAATTGCTTTCTAATATCAAAGTTATGACCTTCAACTCTTTTTTGAGCACGTTCAATTGATGATGTCAGCCATTTATGTTCTATAACTTCTCCTTGCTTAAGCCCTAAAGTTGACAGCATAGATTGGAGTTTTTCTGATCCAAAAATTCTCATTAGGTCATCTTCCAAAGAAACAAAAAATATACTTTCCCCAGGGTCTCCTTGTCTGCCTGATCTTCCTCTTAATTGATTATCTATTCTCCTACTTTCATGTCTTTCAGTTCCTAAAATACACAATCCACCTAAATCAATAACTTTTTGATAATCACTCTCATTATAATTTGTATCAATATCTGGGTTTCCGCCTAATTTTATATCAGTACCTCTTCCTGCCATATTAGTCGCTACTGTTACTTGAAATGGTTTACCTGCTAGGGCAATAATTTCGGCTTCATTTTCATGATTTTTTGCATTCAGAACATTATGAGGAATTTTGTTAGTCTTTAAAATATCTGAAATATAATTAGATTTTTCGATTGAGGTTGTACCTACTAAGATTGGTTGACCTTTTTCATACTTATCTTTTACTAAATCTAGTACTGCTTTATATTTTTCATCAGGGGTTTTATAAATTTGATCATTTTGATCAATTCTGATCATTGGTTTGTGAGTAGGTATTTCAATTACGCTTAAACCATATATTTCTAAAAACTCTTCTGACTCAGTCAGAGCAGTTCCAGTCATTCCAGATATTTTTTGATATTTTTTAAAATAATTTTGAAAGGTAATGCTAGCAAGAGTAATACTTTCCTCCTGTATCTTAAGGTTTTCTTTGGCTTCTAAAGATTGATGGAGACCTTCACCGAATCTTCGTCCCTCTGATAATCTTCCAGAAAACTCATCAATAACGATAATTTGTCCATTTTTGACAACATAATCTTTATCTCTTTCATATATAAACTTAGCTTTTAATGACTGATTTATAATTTGATAGGCCTCTAAATTTTCATTATCAAATAAACTATTCCCTTTCAAAAAATTTATTTTTTTTAAATTAAATTCTATTTTCTTGATACCGCTATCTATGAGTAAAACATTTTTTCTTTCTTCATTTATCTCCACATCATCTTTTGAGAGATCTTGGGTAATTTCATAGCATAATTTAAATAGCTGTATGGGGGTCTTTACAGGTCCTGATATACCTAGAGGCGATCTAGACTCATCGATTAATACAGAGTCAGCTTCATCTATTAAAGCTATATGATGACCTTTTTGCATTTTTGGTTGGTTGATACCTCTAAGGTTATCCCGAAGGTAATCAAAACAAAATTCATTATTATTTCCATAAACTATATGAGATTGATAGCTTTTAACTTTTTCTTCAATCGTCTGGCTATTCTGAATATATGAACAACTAATATTTAAATATTCAAAAATTGGCCCCATCCAAAGACAGTCTCTTTGGGCTAAGTAATCATTGACAGTAATTAAGTGAACTTTTTTATCTAAAACAAAATTTAATACCATAGGAATAGTAGCAACGAGCGTTTTACCTTCTCCTGTTTTCATTTCAGCAACAAATCCATGATAAAGGGCAATACCTCCAATAATCTGGGAGTCGTAGTGTCTGAGTTGGATCGTTCGTTGAGAGACCTCTCTAACTAAAGCACAGATAAAACTAATATCCTTATCAGAAAGTTCAGTCACTTTATTAGAAATATAATCCTGTTTTAATTCTTCAATTTGAGTAATCATTTCTTCTTTCGTTAAATTAGAAATTTGCTCTTCAAGTTCATTTACTTGATGTAAATATTTATTTGAAACTTCTTTAATTAAATTTGTATTTTTTTTTGATGAAAAAAAATTATTAATTTTTTGAAACATTAGCTTACCAATATATTAAATTAATTTTATTTCCATGATGTAAATGTAGCAATCTCTATTTCAAGAGGAATATATTTATGTTTTTCGACTAGTTTTGAAAATATTTTGTTTGTTAAACTTAAAAAATCTTTTTTAAATTTATATTTTTCATTAAAATAATTAGAAATTCCAAATTTTTTGAAATCACTTCTCAGTTTATTTAAAGAACTATAGTTAATTTCTAGATTATCTATCCCAACAACTACATCTTGAAATTTATTTTTATTCATATCATCTATCAATTCTGAAGTCTCTAAAAATGGGCCAAACCTTCGATAAGCTCCTCCATGAATTTTTTCATCAATTTCTAAGAAGATATTTTGAAGAGTTTTCATTGAATTGTTAGTGATGACATTGAAGCAAAATAAACTGTTATCATTTAATTTAGATAAAATCTTAGTAAAAACATTTGTGCTATTTATAAATAATGGTATTTGTAATGAAAAATTAGATATAACAGCATCAAATTTACCCTCAACTAAACTAATATTATTAATATCTGTAATTTCTGAATTATTATGATTAACGAAATCTAAAATAATGTCCTCATCAAGAATTAAATAATTATCTAACTTCTTAGATATAAATTTAAATTTATTTGCTATTAAATCTGACCCATTTTTTGTTAGTAAATTAGATTTATCGAAATGAGCCTCTCTTCTCATATTCTTCTTTTTTAAATTAAATTCGTTCATAATATGTTAAAGTAACGTAACATGATATCGAGATTTAATTTAGATCAAAAAAGATTATCCTTTTACGAAAATCCTGAAATATTCCATAAGGAATTTGCTGATATAGTCACTTCTAATAACGAGAATGAATTAATGTATTCTGCTGAAGAGCCTATAGTAGTTCTGAATAAAGATAAGACCTTAAAGCTAACTCTAATAAAAGAGGATAAACAGTTAGACTATATTTTATTCTCTAATCATAGCATTTCAATTTTACCACAAGAAAAAATAAAAATTCATAAAGCTATTAAAGATGTTTCAAGCTTTACTATTTATAAATTAAATACTTAAATGAAGGTTGCTTTAATTCAGATCACTGTCGGTTCAAATTTTGATGAAAATTTTGAAAAATCAAAAAAATTTCTTAATGATAGTTTGACCTTTAATCCAGATTTTATTTTACTACCAGAGTGTTTTCTTTTTTTATCAAATAAATCCAAAATTTCGCTTGATATGCATCATTTCTCTATTAAATATTTCAAAGAGTTTTCAAAGATTAATAAGCTTCATTTATTATTGGGATCACTACCTATAACTGAAAATAATAAACTATATAATCGATCTATTTTGATTAACCCTGAAGGTCATATAGTATCTATTTATGATAAAATCCATATGTTTGATGTAATTTTAAATAATGGTGAAAGTTATAACGAGAGTGATTTTTATACATCTGGTAGTGAATTGAAAATGACAACAGTATTAGGTCAATCAATTGGTCATTCTATTTGTTACGATTTAAGATACCCAAAACTGTATCGAGCCTTAGCTAAAAAGGGAGCAGGAATTATTGTAATCCCATCTGCTTTTACATATACAACAGGAAAAGCTCATTGGCATTCTCTAATTAAGGCAAGGGCAATTGAGAATGGCGTTTTTATATTAGCCCCTAATCAATGGGGGGTAAATAATGAGAATAGATCAACTTATGGACATAGCTTAATCGTAGATCCCTGGGGAGAAATTTTAGCTGAGGCTGATGACAATGAGATGATCATAACATCCGAACTTTACTTAAATAAAGTTCAAGAGTGTCAGAATGCGATACCAGTCTTAAATCATGATAGAAATTTTGACTAATAATATTGAAAATCCTCATTGAGTGACTAAATAAAAAGTATGATTAAATTTGATTTAGTTTGTGAAAATGAACATATTTTTGAAGCTAGTTTTGATGACTCAGCGTCATTCGAAAAACAAAGAAAAAAAAATCAAATTGAATGCCCTTTCTGTAATTCATCAAAAATATCAAAATCAGTAATGGCACCAAATGTAGCTAATAAGTCAACAAGCTCGTCAAAAATAAATCGTAAAAAAAATAAGTTATTTTCAAACTATAATAAGCAATTAAATAAAATTAAATCTGAGATTGAAAAAAATTTTACATATGTTGGAAAAAAATTTCCAGAGGAGGCAAGAAAAATTTATTATGGAGAAACTAAAGATAAGCCTATTTATGGTGAAGCAACTGATAAAGAGAGTCAAGAACTAGTTGAGGAAGGTATACAACTAATTAGACTTCCTTTTAATCAAAAAGAAAAAAAGAAAAATTAATACTTTAAAACACCAATATAATTTACTAAATCTACCTTACTTAATTTAAAGGACTTAATAATTGGATTGTATTGCAGACCCTCTACGTTTAACAAACTTAACTTATATTTTTGACTTAGGGTCTGTAACTGAGTTGGTGACAAAAAAAGATTGTATTCATGAGTTTTTTTGGGAAGTAACTTCATGATATTTTCAGCAATATCTATTGCTAAATATTTAGATAATAAATTCTTATTAAGTGTTGATACAAAAATTAAAGCATTTTTATTTAATATTTTAATAAGACTTCTAAAGAGTTTATGTTTATCTCCCTCTTCTAAATGTTCTAAAAATTCAAATAAAAAAATAATATCAAATTTTTTTTTACAATTTTTTAAAAAAGTATTGGCATCCAAGTTATAGAGATTAAAGTTTTTTTTATTTTTTAATTTGAAATTTTTTTCTATATCAACACCAGTGCACTTAGCTCCCATTTCGAAATAATTATTTAAGAACTCACCTGTACCACATCCAAGATCTAAAACTTGTTTATTTTGGAAAAAATCATAAATATCCTGATAAGTATGATCCCTTAATATTTTGGTCATATACTGATGCCTTACAGCCATCATTTGCTCCAATGGTTCGTAATATTCTTTATTATATTTAGCCATGTTCTTTACATCATAAATGTTAAATGTATATTACCGTAATTCATGAAAATTAAAGTTTTAAAATTTGGCGGCACATCAGTCGGAAGCTTTGAGGCCATTAAAAGATCAGCGAATATTATTTGTGATTGGTCAAAAAAGTCAAAAGTTATAGTTGTGCTATCTGCAATGTCTGGTGAGACTGATCGTCTTATCAATTTAACTAAATCTTTTTCAAAATACCCAAATCCAGTTGACTTTGATAACGCCATTTCCACAGGAGAAAATCTTTCTTGCGCTTTAATGTCTATTTATCTAAATAATCAAAAGACTAAATCTAAATCTCTTCATAGTTGGCAAATACCTATAATAACCTCTTCAGAGCATATGAAGTCAAGAATTTTGTCCGTTAATAAAAACTTTTTGTTAAATGAATTAGAGAATTTAGATGTTCTAGTAGTTCCTGGGTTTCAAGGTATAAATGAGAGGAGAGAAATAACTACTTTAGGCAGAGGCGGCTCTGATACTAGTGCTGTCGCAGTAGCTGCAGCTATGGACGCTGAGTGTATTATTTATACCGATGTGGAGGGTGTTTTCACTACTGATCCAAACATAGTGCCTAACGCAAAAAAAATAAATAAAATTTCATACGAAGAAATGCTTGAATTAGCCTCTCAAGGGGCTAAGGTTCTTCAAACTCGTTCTGTCGAATTAGCTATGAGAAAAAATACTAAATTAAGTGTTAGGTCATCTTTAAAACCAAAAAAAATTGGCACAATCATAGCTGATGAGAAAAGTGTTTTAGAGAAAAATACTGTAAGCGGAATAGCTTATACTAAAGACGAAGCGAAGATTACTCTCTCGAGAGTTTTAGACAAACCTGGTGTTTCATCTAAGATCTTTGGACCTTTAGCCAAAGGAAACATAAATGTGGATATGATACTTCAAAATATTTCCCAAGATGGAAAGTTTGCAAACTTATCTTTTACACTTCCAAGGGCGGATCTAGAAAAAGCATTAAAAATATTAAAAAAAGAGAAATCCAAAATAGGATACAAAAAGATTATTTCTTCTAATCATATTTCAAAAATTTCAGTAGTCGGAGTGGGGATGAGATCTCACGCTGGAGTAGCCCAGACTCTATTTGACACTTTAGGAAAAAATAAAATAAATATTCAAGTTATTACTACTTCTGAAATCAAAATAAGTATTTTAATAGATGAAGAACATACTGACTTGGCTGTACAAAAGTTACATCAAGCCTTTAAACTACACAAATAAGAATTTTTGGAGAATTTAATTTCAATCAAAGAGGCAAGAACTAAAAAAGGATTATCTATAAATGATTTATCCAAGGGTTTAAAATTAGACCCTGAAATAATCCGTTTGCTAGAGGAAAATTTACAGTTGCCTGATAAATTTAAAGCTTACCAATCAACATATAAAAAATCTATATATAGATACTTAGGATATGAGGTTAAATACAAAAACTCTATTAGTGATATTCCTATTGATTACACAAGGCTTTCAATAGTTTACTTCTTGTTACTGCTTGTTTTTACAGTTTTAGTTTTACTGTCTTTTAATATTTATAATAAATTTAATAATCAAATTTCAATTAGAAATATTGATAAAGACCAAGTTTATATGGATGTTTTAAATTTATCCTCTCAGTATAATTTAAATGAGTTGAGTCATGATGAATTTGTAAATAATCTTACTTTATCAAGCAGGGTGAGTTATTCACAAAAAGTATCAATTTTTTCAAAATCTAATAAGACTATTTATTATAAGGTTCAAAATAAAAATAGAAAAACCATACAATTTGGCGAGATATTTCAATCAAGTGAACTTAATCTTGATTTAGACAATGATTTTTTGATTGATTTATCTAATATAAATAATGTCGAAAAGATAATATACAGAGGTATAGAAATTAAAGTTAGTGAGGGATTAAATTCTTATTTATTAAACTTTAATATTAAAGATTTAGAAGCTCTATTATGAAATATTCTCACTCAATAAAGAGAAAAAAAACAAAAAAAATTCAAATTGGAAATATATATGTTGGAGGAGACTCGCCAATCACTGTTCAAACAATGACAAATACTCTTACACATGACATTGATGCAACGCTTGAGCAGATATCACAAATCGAACAAGAAGGATGTGACATAGTCAGAGTTTCAGTTCCTGATGAAAAATCATCACAAGCATTAAAAAAAATAATTCCAGAAATAAATATTCCTTTAGTAGCTGATATACACTTTCATTATAAAAGAGCACTTGAGGCGGCAGAAAATGGAGCTCATTGCTTACGAATAAATCCTGGTAACATTGGCTCTAGAGAAAAGGTAAAAGAGGTTGTTGAGGCCGCTAAACAGAATAAAATACCTATTAGAATAGGTGTTAATGCTGGAAGCTTAGAAAAATCAATTTTAGAAAAATATAAAAGTCCAACTGCTGAAGCGTTATTTGAAAGTGCTAAATTAAATATTAAATTATTGGAGGATCTTAATTTCGATAATTTCAAAATAAGTGTTAAAGCCTCAAATGTTTTCACTGCTGTAGAGTCTTATAGAATGTTATCTAATTTTTGTGAATATCCACTTCATTTAGGTATTACTGAGGCTGGAAGTTATTTTAGTGGTTCTATTAAGTCATCTATTGGTCTTGGATTACTCCTTTATGATGGTATCGGTGATACTGTGAGAGTCTCACTTTCTGATCATCCAACACAAGAAGTTAAGGTGGGATTTGAAATGTTAAAATCACTAAATTTAAGAGACTATGGTGTTACCATAATATCATGTCCGTCCTGTGCTAGACAGCAGTTCGATGTGATTGAGACAGTTAAGAGTGTTGAAAAAAAACTTTCTCATATTAAAAAACCTATTACAGTTTCTATTATTGGATGTGTTGTTAACGGGCCTGGAGAGGCCACCATGACAAATATAGGTATTACAGGAGGTGGTAATAATACACATATGGTTTACGTGGATGGTGAAAAAAGTCATCGAATTCAAAATGAAGATTTAGTTGAGTACTTGGTTGAAACTATAGAAGGTAAAGTGGAACAGATACATCATCTAAAATGAAAAATAATATTAATTTAGTCAAAGGCACACATGATATTTACGGAGCTGAGATGGAAAAGTTTGAATTTATTATTGAAAGTTTTTACTCAGTTTGTAAAAAATTTAATTTTCAATCTATACAAACCCCTATTATTGAACAACAGGAGTTATTTTCAAGAGCTGTTGGTGAACAAACTGACATTGTCTCTAAAGAAATGTATTCATTTCTTGATAAAGGTGAAATTAATATATGTTTGAGACCTGAGGCTACTAGTGGTCTAGCAAGGTTTGCTGCATCAAATTATCAATCTGGTTTAATGAAATTAGTTACCCACGGCCCTATGTTTAGAAGAGAAAGGCCCCAGAAGGGTAGATATAGACAGTTTCATCAGATAAATATTGAGACTATCGGGGAAAAAAGTCCTTATATTGATTTTGAACCAATTCTAATTGCAAAGCTATTATTGGATAAACTGGGGGTGAGTAAAAATAAATACAAGCTATTGATAAATTCACTTGGATCAAAAGACGATCAGCTCAGTTACTCTATATTATTAAAAAAATATTTAAGCGATTTTAAAAATCAATTATCTGAAACATCAATTTCAAGACTAGATAAAAACCCATTGAGAATTTTGGACAGCAAAGACCCAGAAGATACTGAAATTTTGAAAAATGCACCAAAAATTGGTGAACACTTATCTAATGAAAGTAAAAATTATTTTGACCAGGTAAAAAAACTTCTAAATAGTAATGAAATAGAATTTTATGAGGAACCAAAATTAGTAAGAGGATTAGATTATTATTCGCACACTACTTTTGAATACCAAACTATAGAGCATAAAAGACAAAATGCAATATTAGCTGGTGGTAGGTATGACAAGTTAATTAGTATGATTTCATCTAGGGATATCCCAGGAATAGGCTGGGCAGCTGGTGTTGAAAGATTAATGGATTTAATAACGATTGAAGATGAAAAATCAAAGTCAAAGAATAAAATATTATTTGCTGTTCAAGATGAGACTTACTTAAACAATAATAGAATTTTAAAACAAATATATAACTTTAAATATAATCACGAAGTAAGAGTAAATAAAAATATCAAAAAACTTTTTAGCTATGCTGATAAAAATAATTTTAGTTTTATTCTTCTTATTGGCGAAGAGGAAATAAATTCTAATAAAATAATCTTAAAAGATTTAAAAAATAAAAGTCAACAAACTTTTGAAATTTCTAAATTTGAGCTAAAAAATGAAATTAGATAAACAAATCAATGACTTAAAAAGTAAATTCGATCATTTAAACGAAAAACTTTTAAACTCACAAAACTTAGATAACAAGGAAATCATTCAAATAAATAAAGACTTATCAAAATTAGAACCGATTATTACTTTATCTAATGTAATAAAAAATTTAAATAAGGAGATTAAAGATTACAAAGAAATTCTTGAAAATGAGAGTGACGAAGATTTAAGAGATATAGCAAAACAAGAATTACCTGTTTTTGAAAAAAATTTAGAAACTAAAAACAAAGAATTACTTATAGCTCTATTACCTAAAGATGAGGCTGATGACAAAAATGTAATTTTAGAAATTAGGGCTGGTACTGGAGGGGATGAGGCTGCTTTATTTGCAGGTGATTTGTATAGAATGTATGAGAGATATTCCTCATTGAAAAATTGGAAGTTCCAGCCAATGGAAAAAAGTGAGACTGGCTTGAAAGGAATTAAAGAGGCAATAATTGAGATTAAGGGAGATGGTGTATTCAAATTTTTAAAAAATGAGTCTGGTGTTCATAGAGTTCAACGTATTCCTGAAACTGAGTCTGGTGGTAGAATTCACACATCAGCTGCTACGGTAGCTGTTTTACCAGAGGCTGAGGATGTAGATTTAGATATAAAAGATACTGACCTTAGAATAGACGTTTATAGATCAGGTGGAGCAGGAGGACAATCAGTCAATACTACAGATAGTGCAGTAAGAATCACACACCTTCCTTCAAACATAGTGGTAACTCAACAAGATGAGAGATCTCAACATAAAAATAAAGCTAAAGCGTTAAAAATTCTACGTTCGAGATTATATGAGTTAGAAAGAATTAAAAAACAGGAAGAAGAGTCATCAAATAGAAAAAATCAAGTTGGCTCTGGAGATAGATCTGAAAGAATTAGAACTTATAATTTTCCACAGGGAAGAGTCTCTGATCATAGAATTAACTTAACACTTTATAAATTAGATCAATTCTTAACTGGCGAGGCATTGGATGAAATGATATCAGCTTTGTCTGCAAGTGAACAAGCTGATAAGCTGAGTCAATTAAATGTTAAATAATGACCGCTTAAGTAAATTAGAAATAAAAAAAAGACTTCTTGAAAAATTAAATACAGTTTCAGGTAATCAAGCTGAGCAAGAGTCTCAAATAATGATTTCATATTCTGCAAATAAAAAAAATTATATAGACGTCAACGATAGTGAGATTGATAATGAATTAATTAATAAGATCTTAAATGAAAGAATTAAAGGAAAACCATTAGCAAAAATTATTAATGAAAAAGGCTTTTGGAAAAATATTTTTTATACAGATGATTATACTCTAGATCCCAGAGCAGACTCAGAAATTTTAGTTGAACAAATTTTAAATGATTGCTTACAAATTAAAAATAAAAATAAATTTAATTTTCTTGATTTGTGTTGTGGAACTGGCTGCTTAGGTATTTCTATTATAGATGAGTTAGAAAATTCTTTTTGCGACTTTATAGATGTTTCCAAAAAAGCCCTAAGTGCTTGCAAAAAAAATATTATAAAATTTGAAAAACAAAAAAATTCAATGTTATTTCATTCAAATTTATTTGAAAATTATCCAATAAATAGATTAAAAAATATTGATGTTATCGTTTGTAACCCTCCTTATATACCAACAATTAATTATCTGAGTTTAAATAATGAAACGTTGTATGACCCTAGGATATCACTTGATGGAGGAGAATTAGGTATAGATTATTATATAAAAATTATTGATTATTTAATTAATGTTAAATTTAAAGGGTCTTTATATTTTGAAATTGATCCAATTATTACTGAAAATATGTATAAATATCTATTAGAAAAAGGTATAAAAATAGTTTATAAAAAGGTTGATTATCTTAGTTTAGATAGATTGATAAAGATAACACTCCCTAACACTAATTGATGGGCTTATTTTAGGATAATCGAATAAAATTTATGAAAAATTTTGTAAAACGAAAGCCCTACGGTGGGCAAAGAAAAATAAACTCCTCTAGAGGTGGAGTGGCAGACTCTCCATACTTACAAGCTAACGGTAATTCTAATGGCTATAAAAGAAATGGTAAGAATCCAAAAGACCAATATAATGAATTTCTTAACAAAGCAAAAGATGCTAAAGGCCAGGGTGATGACGTCTTAGAGCAGTTTTACCTTCAACATGCTGAGCATTATTTTAGACAAACAGATAACTCCAATAGAGGTTTTGTTGCCAGAAAAATTATTAATAAAGATAAATCTGAAAAAAATGATATTGATACAAAAAAAGAAGATAAGACAGAACAATCCTCAAAATCTGATTTTGACGATTTAGCCAGCCAATTAGCTTAGTTGATCATATTTTTATAAATACCTACTTCTTCATCTATACTTAAAACTAGACTTTTAAACTCATTGAGCTGTTGTTTGTTAAGCTTTCTTCCAGAGGGAAGTTTAAGTTTTGCTGGGTTAATTTGAACACCGTTGACAATAATCTCATAATGTAAATGAGGCCCAGTAGATTTTCCAGTTGAACCAACATATCCAATAACATCACCTTGTTTAACTCTCACACCACTGGTTATCCCTTTTTTGTAACTTTTTAAGTGAGCATAAGCCGTTTTGTAAGTACTATCATGACGTATTCTTATATATTTTCCATATCCTCCGTTTCTACCTGCATACTCTATGACACCATTTCCAGCAGCAAATATCGGAGTTCCTGATGGGGCAGCAAAATCTACCCCTTTGTGCATTTTATTGTAACCAGATATAGGATGTTTTCTCATGCCATAATTAGAACTAAGCCTCGCTCCATTTATAGGAGTTTTCATCAAGCTTTTTGTCATTCCCTTCCCTTTTTCGTCAAAATATTCACTGAATTCATCTGTATTGTAAAGATAGTACAATAGCGGGGTGCCCCTTGATGATAGCATAAGATATTTTGGATCCTCAATTTGAACCGTCTCACCATCCTTATTTGTTTTTTTTGTAAATATCATTTCAAACTTATCCCCTTCATAAATATCTCTCTGAAAATCAACATCAAAACTATAAATCCTTATAATTTCATTTATTACTATCTCTGATAATCCTTGATCTTTCATGGCTTTATACAAACTTGTTTTAATTTCTCCAGATACAAAAATTTTTTCAGAAATTAGAGGGATTTCTATAATTTTATAAATAAAACTGTTGTCTAAATAAGATATTATTAGCTCTTTTGTGTCAGAATATTTGTAAATGAGGTTAAATAATTTTAATCCCTCACTTCCGTAATCACTAAAAATTTTAACAGTATCCCCAATATACAATTTTGAAAAATCATAATATTCCTCTCCATTAAGAATTACTAGGTCTATATCTCTACCTTTTAAGCCTCCTTTTTTTAATATTTTTGCAAAATTATCTCCTTTAGAGACTTTAATTTCATTAAATTCATAAATATTCTCCTCATCTCTTTTAACTTCAGTGGGATTCAAATTATCTAAAGAATTTAATTTAACTTTGTTATTTTCTTTATTTATATCTTTATCAAAAATATTAGATAAATTTTCCAGTGTAATATTTTCAAAATAACTATTAGATTTTTTTTCATCAAAAATTGGATCAGTTAAACTCTCAATACTAATAATTTCATAGTATTTTTGAAATTTTTTTTTATCAAAATAATTAATCTCCATTTCGTCATAAATAATAGTTTCTTCATCTTTAATCTTCATAAAATCTAGATAACTTATGTAAAAGCAAATTAAGCTTATTAAAAACAATAATGTTGTTAATGAAGCTTTTATTGTAAAACTATTTGTTCTTGCCATTAATTTCTTTATAAAGAAGTAAAATCATTTGATTTGTCATCATAATGGAAAAATCTAAAAAAATACTAGTCAATATATTTCAAGAAACTACTAAAATTTTTTGGATTTTATTCAAAGTTATACTTCCTGTCGTCATAATTATTAGAGTTCTTGAACTTATTGGAGCTATTCCTTTTTTAGCAAAATTTCTTGAACCATTAACAAGTTTTATTGGAATAGATGGCTCACTGGGCTTAGTTTGGATGGCTGCGATATTGGTAAATATTTATGCAGGATTAGCTGCTTTTGCATCACTTCAAGCTATCTTTGATTATTCAGTAGCTGAGACTACTATTTTAGGTTTAATAATATTGATAGCTCACAGTCTGCCAATTGAGGTAGCTATTGCAAAAAAATCAAGGATTTCTTGGATATTCAATTTAAGCTTTAGATTTATAAATGCAATTATGGCAGGCAAAATTTTGAACTTAATATTTACTAAATATGAATTATTCAGTAAGCCTAATCAGTCAGTTTTACAAGTGCCAAATGAATTAGTTTCAAATTTTGAATGGGCCATCCTACAAATTCAAAATTTCTTCATAATATTTTTGATAATATTTTTTATCATAACAACAATTAATGTCCTTAAGGCCTTAGGTGTTTGGACATTTATAATTAATATAATGAAAATTCCTTTGTCTTATTTAGGCATGTCTGAGAAAGTAGCTAATATAATTTTAATTGGTTTAACTCTGGGAATATCCTTTGGTGGAGGTTTTTTAATTGAGGAGTCTAAAAAAAATAATATCTCAAAGAAAGATATTTTATTATCCCTGTCATTCCTAAGTCTCTGCCATAGCATAATTGAAGATACAATATTGATTTTACTATTAGGTAGTCATATTTCTGGCATTTTATTTTTTAGATTTATTTATACTGTAATTATAATTTTGTTAATGAAAATATTGTTAGAAACAAAAATGCAAAAGTTTATACTGAGTAAACTTACAGATGGATAATTACATTCAATTTCCACGTTACTCGATTTTTTTAATTCCCAATTTATTATTTATTGATCAAGTAAATGATTTACTTTTAAAAAATAATGTTAAATTTGATAACCAAAAATTGTCTAAATATGGTTTACATTATACAGTAAAAGCTCCTTTTTATTTAAGTCATCTTTATAGTGAGGAAAAGCTAATAAAATCTTTTCTAGACTATTTTAAATCTAATCAAAATAATTCTTATAAAGATAAATTTACTATCTTAGGTCTTAAAAAGTATAAAAATGTTTTTGCTTTAGAGCTGAATACAAATGATAAGTTTAATTTTCTATGTAATGATATAATGAGATATTTTGATCTTTTTAGAAAAACTCTCAATCAGCAAGAGATTCAAATTGATCTCAAGCGTTTCAATAATTTATCCTCTTTAGAGATGGAATATTATTTAATATGGGGCTATCCTTATTTGTTTGAGTTTAATACTCATCATGTTTCAATCGCAGATATGTCAAAAGAGATCATTTATAACAATAGTATAAGATCCCTTGAATATTCCAGTATTAGTCTTATGAAACAAGACGCTGTAAATGGAAATTTTCAGACTATTTGCAAAATTAATTAATCTAAATTTTTTAATAAAATTATATCTATTATTTACTCTATAATAATACTCAAATATTATATTTTTCGACTTATGGGTATTTATGTAAAAAAAAGAAATTTTGCAGTTCTTAGATCTTTATTATTAATTTTAGTAATAACTATAGTTATAATTGCATCTTACTACTTTGTTTTTCAAGAAAATAATAAAATCAATCGAGATAATAATTTAAATAGTTCTAATACACAGTCAGAGGAAAATATTAATTTTATTCAAGAAAAAGATCTTAGTGCTTATCTAAAAAAAGAAGATATGAAAGAATACTTAACAAACTTTGAATTTGATCAGAGTATGAAGAAATTTGTTGAGGAAAATCCAGACTTTATCTTAAATGTTTTGCGTGAATACCAATTAAATCAAAATAAATTAGAACAAGAAAAAATTAATAAAGAAAATATATCAAGCATACAAAATTTAAATTTACAAGCTCATCCTATGTATTTAGGTGATGCTAGTGGTACAAAAGTTATATATGAATTTGTCGATTATAATTGTGGTTACTGTGAAAAATATCATCAGGAATTAATTAATGTTATGAAAGAGGATACTTCAGTAAAAATAGTTATTATACAAATGCCAATTTTAGGTAATTTTTCAAAAGATTTAACAACAATAGCTTTAGCTTCCTCATTACAAGGTGAATTTAAAACTGTTCATAACTATTTATATTCATCTGAAAGGAAATCAAACATGGAGGACATTTTAGCAGATCTATTTTTAAAGGGTGTTGATCTTCAGACACTTAAAAAAGATATGGACTCCCAAGAAGTGAAAGACTTTTTATCAATTCATAAGAGTTACGTCGATGAATTTAAATTTACTGGAAGCCCAGCAACAATCATAGGAAATCAAATTATTCCAGGTTTTATTGACCAAAGTAAAATTATTGAGATTTTGGAAAAAGAATTTTCCTGAATTCAATGAAAATAAGTAATTTCTCTAAGATTTCAACTAATATTTTTGGATCTCGTGTAACAGGGTTCTTTAGAGACATACTTTTTGCTAACTATTTAGGTGCAAACTTAATGTCAGATGCATTTCTTTTTGCTTTTAGGTTACCAAATTTATTCAGAAGAATTTTTGCTGAGGGTTCAATGAATAGTGTTTTTATACCCCTATATGTTAATCAAGAAAAAATAAATTCAAAAATGTCTAAGGATTTTATATGGATAATTTTTAACTTTTTTTTTGTAATTACATTATTTATATCTTTTTTAATATTTTTATTTAGTGAGCAAGTAATATCATTATTAGCACCAGGATTTATATTAAATGAAAGTCAATTTTTATTTGCGAATGATCTATTAATCATAACTTTTCCTTTTTTAATATTTGTAACATTGTCATCAGTATTGAGTTCAGTATTAAACGTTAAGGGTAATTTTTTCTTACCTTCTTTTTTATCTATCATTCTTAATATTTTTATGATTTCAACATTAGTCATTTTTAAATCTGACTCTCACTTCGCACTTGCCTGGTCAATGATTGTTGCAGGTTTTACTCAATTAATACTTCTATTAGTAAATATGGGTGCAATTAAAATATTTTGGAGTACTGGATTAAAAAGCATTAACGAACTATCTGGCCAGCTAAAAAAATTCTTTAAAAGATTTTTATATTCTTTACTGGGCTCTGGTATTGTCCAATTAAATATTTTTATCTCAATTTTATTTGCATCTTTAGTAGGTGAGGGTGCAATAAGCCAAATTTATTATGCTGATAGAATAATTGATTTACCATTTGCTTTAATTGCGGTTGCTATGTCTTTTACACTCCTTCCTTACCTGAGCAAAAATATTAGTGATGAGAGTAAGAATTCTAAAGCTTTTAACGAAACTGTTATATTTTGTTTTTTATTCGCTATACCAAGTGCATTTGGAATTTTTATCCTTAGTGAGGACATTATTAGAGTCTTATTTGGTAGGGGAGAGTTTAATAATGATGATGTTCTAATTACCTCAAAAATTTTATTAATTTACTCTTTCTCATTGCCAGGATACATGCTTGCAAGAGTTTTTAATCAAGTATTTTATTCTTATGAGAAAGTTGAGTATCCAGTTAAGGCAGCAATTCCTACATTTATTTGTAATTTTATTTTATGTTTTCTGCTCTACAGGCCTTTGAGTGTTATTGGATTAGCTATAGCAGGTGCTATTAGTGTATGGTTAAATTTATTTATTCAAATTTATTATTTAAAAAAATACTTTAACAGTTTTTTCGAAAAATTATTAATTTTCGACCTTAAGAAATTAATTAAGATTTTATTAAGCGCGTTTAGTATGTCTATTTCAATATTATTTATTAAAAAAATTGTAGAACTAAATATATATCTTGACTTGTTAATTCAAATTCTTATTGGTTTATTAATATACTTCTTAATACTAAATTGGCTTAAATTAAGTGAATTAAATCTTATTTTTCAATTGAAAAAATTTAATTAGGAATTTTATTTACTAATCTTTTATTTAATTTAAAAGTAATTTTGCCCTAAACTTATGGGCGTGTAGCTCAGCTGGTTAGAGTACTTGCTCGACACGCAAGGGGTCACAGGTTCGAATCCTGTCACGCCCACCATTTACTTCTTAAGTTGATGATGTTATATGTAATTCATGAAAAAATATTTATTAGCTATTTTAATTTATACCCTTTCTTCAAATTTTACAGCTAGCGCAAATAGCTATTCCATTTTTGGAGGCACTTATGATTACGATGACGATAATACAACTAATTTAATTGGATTAAATTATCATATATCTAATAGTGAAATAGATTTATTAAATATATTAACAATAAACCCAGTTGTTGGTGGATTGGTAACTGCTAAAAGCGCAAGTATGTTTTATGGGGGTTTTGAAACAAATTTAGGTTCTGATTTAATTTATTTAAATCTTTCTTCTTCGGCAGGTATTTATAGTAATGGTGATGGTAAAGATTTAGGAAATGCTATCCAATTTAAGTCAGAAGTTAACTTACTCTATAGCTTATCTGATAAGACTCGAATTGGCATTGGTTCCCATCATATTTCAAATGCAGGTTTAGACTCTGTAAATCCAGGCACTAATAATTATTACTTGATTTTTAATAGAAATTTCTAGATTTTTTTCATAATTTATTCATTTGTTAATTTGTTAAATTCGTTTATTTTTATCAATTATGACTAAAAACTTCTTAGCATATCTTTTGTTTTCAATCCTAATTGTAATAATTTTAGTTATTGGTTACGAAGAAATTAAAATTTATTTTGATGCTAATCCTTATATAAACGGAATAATTCTTCTAACACTTGTTATTGGATTTCTCCTTTACTCATTTAAAATATTTTCATTGAGTTCCGAGTTTAGGTTTATGAACTCCGTGGCTTTTGGAAAATTAAAACTTAATGACTCATCTTTAAATAATTACCCAATTACAAAATCTATTGCAAATAATTTAGGGATAACAACAACAAATAAAAGTATCACAAAAACACTTGATGAAATACTTGACGATCTTCTATCATCTATAGAAAGTGGGAGTGACATATCCAAATACCTTATCAATTTAGCTATTTTTTTAGGATTAATTGGAACTTTTTATGGATTACTTTTGACTATAGGTAGTGTTTCAAATGTCATCGATGGTTTAACAATTGAACAACAGGACTTTGGGGCATTTTTTAACAATTTAAAAGACGGATTAAAGTCACCTTTATCAGGAATGACTATTGCTTTTAGCTCCTCATTGTTTGGCTTAGTTACTTCTTTGATATTAGGGCTTTATGAAATAATTACTAGAGGTGTCAAACAAAGTTACTATGAATTCTGTGAAAATCAAATTCGCCTATTTTATAGATCTAGCCCAAACATTAAAAAAATTACTCAAAATTCTGATAATTCATCTTTGGCCCAAAACATTGCTTCTAAACTTGATGATCTGGTTGATGGGATGAAAAATTCTAGTGATGATTTAAGAAAAGAAGTTATTACTGAGCTCAAGTCTGTAAGTAAGTCTATAAAAGACCTAGACAAAAAGTGAGCTATCTCTCAAAAACTCAAAGTTCAGACAACGATAATATAATTTGGCCTGGATTTGTGGATGTATTGGCTTCTACATTAATGGTCATAATTTTTATTGTTTTACTTTTTACAGTAGCGCAAGTTTATCTGGGTGACTTAGTTGTAGGAAAAAACCAGCAAATTCAAAGTTTAGAAAAGACTATTAACATCCAAGATGAGACTATAGTTGAACAAGATGTAACTCTAACAGATAAAGAGATTGAATTACTTGATAGACAAAATCTTATTGAAAAACTTGATGAAGAAATATCCTCTAAACAATCTCAAATTCTTGCACAAGACACTATAATTCAAGATCAGTCACTCGATATTGATAAATTAAATACAATTATTGCTAAAATTACTGAAGAGCTATCCTTATCTTTATCTGATAGAGAAACTCTTCAACAAAACCTATCTGATTTAAATGAGCAACAAAAACAGTTAAAGGCTGATTTAATTAGACTTGGTGGAGAAAATAGTGAGCTAGTTGGACAAATTGGAGCATCTCAAAGTAGAATAGAAAATCTACTTGAGTCTTTAAGTTCATCCGAAGATATTAATCAAGAATTACAAACCAAAATATCTTCATTAGAGGAAGAAACATTAATACAGTCAACTGATTTAGCTGAGGCTTTAAATTTAATATCTAATTTAGCTTTAGATATTGAAATACTCAGTAATGAAATTAATCTTTTAAATAACTTATTAGAGTCAAAAGAAGCTGAAATAGCGCAAAACGAAATGGAACTCGGGGAACTAGGAGATAGGTTAAATAGAGTACTTACAAGTGAGCTATTCAAGCTGCAAAAGTACAAATCAGAATTTTTTGGGAAATTATCTGAAGCCTTAGCAGATAGAGAGGATATTCAGATCAAAGGAGATAGATTTATTTTTCAATCAGAAATATTATTTGACTCTGGCAGTGCAAGTTTTCAAGATGAAGGAAGGATAGCTTTATCTCTTATTACCAAAACAATTATTGAAGTTACTGAGTCAATCCCATCTGATTTAAATTGGATACTACAAATTGATGGCCACACAGACAAAGTACCTATTTCAACCTCTCAATTCCCCTCTAATTGGGAGCTTTCACATGCTAGAGCACTAGAGGTAGTTAAATTTCTTATTCAACAAGGTATACCTGCTAATAAACTCTCAGCAAATGGATATGGTGAGTATCAACCTATAAATTTAGGTGATACAAAAGAGGACCTAAAAGAGAATCGAAGGATCGAATTAAAAATTACTCAAAATTAAGTTTTACTCAACCCACATTTTAATAATTTTATCAGGATCATCCACTAGACCATTTTTTACGGGATCACCCATTTTTATAGCATCAACAAATTCCATACCTTCGATTACTTCACCCCAAACAGTATATTGACCGTCTAAGTGTGGTGTGTCTCCAAAACATATAAAAAATTGACTGTCAGCACTATTAGGATCTTGAGATCGCGCCATACTTAGCGTACCTCTTTTGTGTGGTAAATCATTAAATTCAGCTTCAATATTTTTACCAGAACCGCCTGTCCCAGCTCTTCTTAAATCAAAGTTATCAGAATCAGAGTTACCGAATTGGACGTCTCCTGTTTGAGCCATAAATCCATCAATAACTCTATGAAAAACTACGCCATCGTAACTACCTTTAGCGACTAGATCAGTAATTTGCTTAACATGCTTGGGTGCCTTATCTTCGAAGGTCTTGATTTTGACGATACCGTCTTTAAGTTGTAAATTAATAACATCCTCCTTGGAATATAGATTATTAGAAAATAATAAAAATGAAATTGAAACAAGTAACTTAATCAAACTCATAATGAGAAACTAACATAGTTTATAATCAATAAAATTTATTTATTTGATAATTCTGTCGCTATAGATGTTATTTTTTTTCTAAGTGAATTAAGACCATTTGACCTTGATTGTCCTAAATGATTAGAGAGGCCGATTTCTTCAAAAAAAGATAACGGATTATTTATTATAGTCTCAGGAGTTTCCTCATTGTAAGTATAATAAACTAAATAAAACAAACCTTTTACAATTACAGAGTCACTTGAGCCGGAAAGGTTAATTTTTCCATCAATAAATTCTGGAACCATCCATAAATTCGATGTACACCCTTGTACACGATATTCCTCAGTCTTATAGCTATCATCGAGAACAGGGAGTTTTTTTCCTAAATCAATTAAATATTGATATTTGTCCTCCCAATTATCAAAAAAAGAAAAATCCTCTTTAATTTTGTTGATTTTTTCATTAATTAACATAAATTTTCGCCTTATTATTAATAACTAATACATTAAATTATGAAAATTAAAAGTTCTCTTAAAACAGCTAAAACCAGAGATAAAAATAATCAACTGGTTAGAAGAAAGGGTAGGTTATATGTGATCAACAAAACAAACCCTAGAATGAAAGCCAGACAAGGCTAACAATCAATCTAGATACTTCTCAACTTCCAATGCTGCCATACATCCCATACCAGCAGCTGTCACAGCCTGTCTGTATATTTTATCTCTTACATCTCCTGCAGCAAATACACCATCAATAGAAGTTTTTGTGCTATCTGGATCTGTGATGATATATCCCCCATCATCCATCTTTAATTGACCTTTAAATAATTGTGTTGCCGGATCGTGCCCTATTGCAATAAATACGCCATCTATTTTTAGGGTTGAGGTTTGATTATCTTTTTTATTGAGTAAGTTTATTGTTTCTAATTCATCATTTCCATTAAACTTAGTTACTTCGCTGTTCCATATAAATTCAATTTTTGAATTTTCTTTTAGTCTATCTTGTAATATTTTTTCTGCTCTTAGTTTATCTCTTCTATGAATTAGATAAACTTTACTTGCAAACTTTGTTAGAAATAAAGCTTCTTCAGCTGCACTATTTCCTCCACCAATTACAGCAACTTCTTTATCTTTAAAGAAAAAACCATCACAAGTGGCGCAAGCTGATAGTCCATGACCCTGAAATTTAGACTCATTTTCTAAACCAAGCCATCTCGCTTGAGCTCCAGTGCTTATTATCACAGTTTTTGCATTTAGAGTTGTGCCATTATCTAAATTTAATTTTTTTACATCTTCATTTAGAAAAACTTCAGTTACTTGTGAATTGATAATTTCGGTACCAACGTGAGCAGCTTGTTTTTGCATTTGATCCATTAACCAAGGACCTTGAATAGGGTCTTCATATCCTGGATAATTTTCTACATCAGTTGTTATCGTAAGTTGACCACCTGGTTGAAATCCACTGACTAAAATGGGTTTTAGATTAGCTCTAGCAGCATATATTGCAGCAGTATAACCTGCTGGACCTGATCCTATAATTATTACATTATTAATTTCAGCCATTTATTGGCCAACTGGTTGGAAAAGTTACATAATTAATTTGCATACATCTTCTCTCAATTTTAATTTCTTTTTTTTCAAGTCCGTGCCATGTATTGTTGCCTGAGGCAAAAAAATATCCTGTATTATGTCTATAAGGGACGGTCTTAACAAGTTTCATATCAGTATCATAAAAATCTGTTCCAAGTTTCTCTGACTCATCATAAGTGTTAATAAACAACATCATTGTCATAAGCTTTTCCTTTATGTCCAAATGTGGTTTTAGCCAAAATCCCTTACGATCAGAAATATATTCAATTCGAATAAAACTATTTGAGAGATCTTTTTTGATTTTATCTTGAATAGACTCAATAACATCTTTATCTCTCAAATCTTCAATTAGTTCCATGCCATTAGATAGGTTTTCGGAATTATCGCTCTCTAGGAAGACTCTCAGCTTACCATCCAAACCATCCCCACCAGCATCAGCAGCTCTAGTACCATCAAAAGACCTTGGTGCATCAGATATATTTACATCATTAAGCTCGTTTATAAGCTCATTTGTAAAAGGAGAGTCTAGTTCCCAATGAGGGAAAGGATCAGAGTATGTAGTACAACGATTTAAAATTGATGATATCTTTTTGGACACAACTCCTCTTCAAACTTAAATAAAAATGTACCAGCTTCAGATGATATAGCTTCAGATATCATAGATATTGAGTCCCAAGTTACAATTTGTAAATGAGCCTGCGATAAGAGCTCACCATATTCTTTTGGGTTAAATAAATCATCAGACATATATATGTTTTCCATATTAATTTTCGATAGTTCCTCTAAAAGACTATGTGGTGTTCTTCTTGACGGAATAATATTCACATTAAATTTTTCACTTAGAAATTTTATTTCATTAATAATTTTTTTCTGTGTTTGTTGATTGAATTTAAAATATTTATTAGGACCGCCAATAATAAAATTAATAATTTTATTATTTCTAGCATTTTTATTAAACTTTATATTATGTATTGCTAGCAGTGTTGAAATGCAATTCTCTGAGTCTAAATTATCGTGTTCTGGGCAAACTATTAAATCAAATAAATTATGATTAACTTTTGGATTTTGAATATGAATATTAAAAATAAATTTTTTATATTTATTTTTTAAATATATAGATGCTTTAACACTTTTTTTTCCACAACTAATAAGAATAGTATTTTTTTCAATTTTTAGTGAAGAAAGATTTATATAAGCAAAACTACTACTTGGTATTAATTCAATTGGTAAGTATTTAAAAAAAGATTTTATTTTTAAATCAAAGTTTTTATAGTCCTCAGATATTAAGCTCGCTAATCCCTCTATCTGGCTTCTCATACCAGCAGCACCTTCGCTGATGGTAATTACATTAAATTTATTCAAATTTTATTATTTAAATCTTACTGACTTAATTTCGTATGAAGTAATACCTTTTGGCGTAGAAACTTCTATGTAGTCACCTTTTTTTTTGCCTATTAGTGCTCTCGCTATAGGGCTAGTAACAGATATTTTTTTTTGATCAATGTCAGCCTCTACTTCTCCAACTAGTTGATACTTTGACTCTTTATCATTATCTAAGTTAATTATCGAAACTGTAGCCCCAAATTTCACTATAGTTCCTGATAGTTTTGATACATCAATCAGTTCAGCTTGAGCGATTATACTCTCAATCTCAGCTACTCTACCTTCAATAAAACTTTGTTTTTCACGAGCAGCATGATACTCGGCATTCTCAGAGAGATCTCCATTACTTCTAGCATCAGCAATTGCTTTTATAATAATTGGTCTTTCAACAGTTTTAAGATGCTTAAGCTCATCAAGGAGTTTTTTTTGCCCCTCTTCAGTCATTGGTATTTTTTCCATTTTTTATAACAATTTTTATTAAGTTGTAGAAAATATTGAATTTTCTTAGTTATTACAAATGAATTTTTATGTTAATAAGAATGATGAATTTGTATAGGTTTTACAGAAATCGGCTTATTTTTTAATGTTATCAATGATTTTATTAATATTTTTGCACTTCTTAAGTTGGTATAGTAGGGAACATTAAGATCCACAGATGTTCTTCTTATTGTAAAACTATCAATAATTGCCTGTTTGTCCTCAGTTGTATTAATAACTAAATCAATCTTATGTTGCTTAATATATTCAACCACATGAGGGGATCCCTCAGCCACTTTATTAACTAAATTGGAAGAAATTCCCTCTTTCATTAAATAGTCGTGAGTGCCTTTTGTAGAAAATAAATTATAGCCATTATCTGTAAATGATTTAGCAATCTCAGATATACTTTGCTTATCCTCATCTTTAACAGAAATGAATATATTTTCTATATTATTAAGTTTCTGACCTGCACCAATTTGACTTTTTAAATAAGCTAAATAAAAATCCTCATCAATTCCCATAACTTCACCAGTACTTTTCATCTCTGGTCCGAGAATGACATCAGTATTTGGGAATTTGTTGAACGGGAAAACAGCCTCTTTGATTGCGAAATATGGTAAAGAGCTATTATCAAATTCCTGATATTCTTTAGATAAAGTTTTACCAACAATTAATTCAGCTGCTATTTTAATAAATGGTATTCCTATAGCCTTAGCAAGAAACGGAATGGTTCTACTAGCTCTAGGATTTGCCTCAAGAATAAAAATCTCATCATCCTTGATAGCATATTGAATATTCATTAAACCAAGTGTCTTTAATTCAGTTGCAAGAGATATACTAAATTTTTTTATATCAGATATCACTTTATCATTAAGAGAGAAGGGGGGTATACTACAAGCACTATCACCCGAGTGAATGCCAGCTTCTTCAATGTGTTCCATAATACCAGCTATCATAGTATTACCTTGATTGTCTCTTAATACATCAACATCAACCTCTTTTGCATTTTGAAGAAACTCATCAATTAAAATTACATTATTTGCTAGTGCCCAATAGTTTTGATCTATATAATCCTGCACATCATTTAAGTGGGCCATTTTTTCCATCATTCTTCCACCTAAGACATACGAGGGCCTAAGTAGAATAGGAAACTTGAGTTTAGAGGACTTGGCAACAAGTTCTTTTGTTCCCAAAGAAATATCACTCTTTGGTTGTTTTAAACCTACTTTGTTGATTAATTTTTGAAATCTCTCCCTATCTTCTGATATATCTATTGCTTCGAAAGAGGTGCCCAGTATCTTATAACCATATTCTTTTAGTTTGTTGGCTATTCTAAGAGGAGTTTGTCCACCAAATTGAACTATTACCCCCTCTACAACACCAGTCTCGTTTTCTTTATCAATTATATTTTTGACATATTCAAAATCCAAAGGCTCAAAATAAAGCTTATCTGAAGTATCATAATCAGTTGAAACAGTCTCAGGATTACAATTAACCATAATTGTTTCATAGCCAAGTTTCTGGAATGATTTTACAGCTTGTACACAACAATAATCAAATTCAATACCTTGACCTATCCTGTTAGGGCCAGAACCAAGAATAATAATCTTTTTTTTATCAACTGGTCTAGACTCGCAGCTAAATTCGTTTATTTCAGAGGCAAAAGTTGAATAAAGGTAAGCAGTAGATGAGTCGAATTCATTTCCACAAGTATCTACTCTTTTAAATATCGTTTTTAAATTATTATTTTTTTGAAGAAGATAAATTTCATTTATATTAATTTTTGTTAAATTGCTTATATGATAATTTGAAAATCCAGTTTTTTTAGCTAATATAAATAAATCTTTATTTAAGTTATTACCTGCCTTTACTAATAGCTGTTCGATATTGATAATTTCATTAATTTCTCTTAAAAAAAATAAATCTATATGTGTTAAATCACTTATTTCATTTAAAGATATTTTACGCCTTATAGCTTCTGCAACTATTAATAACCTATCAGGTCTTTGTTTTGTAAGTAGGTTTTTTAAATTCTCATCTTTGAGATTTAACAATTCGTGACTAATATCCAAACCAAAGTTATCAGACTCTATCGAATAAAATGCTTTCAAAAGAGACTCTTTGAAAGTTCTACCTATAGACATAATTTCACCCACTGATTTCATAGCAGTATTCAACTCACTTGGAGTACCTTGAAATTTTTCGAAATTAAATTTTGGAATTTTGGTTACAATATAATCTATTACTGGTTCAAAACTTGCTGGAGTTACTTTAGTTATATCATTCTCTAACTCGTCTAATGTGTAGCCAATTGCCAAGAGAGCGGCTACCTTAGCAATAGGGAAACCCGTGGCCTTGGATGCTAGGGCAGATGACCTACTTACCCTAGGGTTCATTTCAATTATTAAAATTTTTCCATTTTTTGGATTTACTGCAAATTGAACATTAGAACCACCTGTCTCTACTCCTATTTTTCTTAATATTGCAATACTTTGATTCCTTAATTTTTGATATTCTTTATCTGTTAAAGTAAGTGCAGGGGCTATAGTTATACTATCGCCCGTATGTATTCCCATAGGATCCAAATTTTCTATTGAACAAACTATTATTGAATTATCTAAATTATCTCTTACAACTTCAAACTCAAACTCTTTCCAACCAATTAACGACTCTTCAACAAGAGTCTTCGATACAGGACTCAAATCAATAGCATTTTTAACTTTAGAAATAAATTCATCTTTATCGTATACAATTCCACCACCTGTTCCCCCCAGCGTGTAAAAGGGTCTTAAAATTAATGGGAAACTAACTTCACTAACCATTTTCTTAAGGTTAGAATTATCATCAACTATTATACTAAATGGTGTCTCAAGCCCAATGTCAGACATAGCTTCAGCAAATAATTTTCTATCTTCTGCTACGTCTATAGACTTAGGACTAGCTCCTAAGATCTTTATAGAGCTATCTCTGAAATAATTCTCTTTATTTAATTCTCTTATAATATTTAAAGCTGTTTGACCTCCCATTGTTGGTAAAATTGCATCGGGTTTCTCTTTATCAATTATTTTTTTTACAATTTCTTTATCAATAGGTTCAATATAAGTTTTGTCTGCAAATTCAGGATCTGTCATTATAGTAGCAGGATTTGAGTTAACTAACACAACCTCATAACCTTCTTTTTTTAGAGCTTTACATGCTTGACTACCAGAGTAATCAAATTCACATGCCTGCCCAATAATTATTGGACCTGACCCAATTACCAATATTTTAGAAATATCTTTTCTAGCTGGCATTTTTATCCATTAGATTTATAAATTCGTCAAAAAGATATCTACTGTCATGTGGTCCTGGACTTGACTCTGGATGATATTGTACAGAGAACAAGGGTTGATATTTTGATTTCATTCCATCTATAGTTTTATCGAACAATGATTTATGAGTAATTTGCAGTGAAGTTGGAAAATTATCTTCTAAAACAACAAATCCATGGTTTTGAGATGTTATTTCTACTTTGTTAGTATCTAAATTTTTTACTGGATGATTTCCTCCTCGATGACCTTTTTCCATTCGAGCTGTTGAAGCATTAAAAGCTAAGCTTAATATTTGATGACCTAGACATATACCAAATGTTGGAACTTTTTTATTTAGTAATTTAGTTAATTCAGGTTTTATATTCTCATAAACTTTTTTGGGATCACCTGGTCCATTACTTAAAAAAATACCATCAAATTTTTTATTTATTATGTCGTCGGCTTCGAAATTCATATCAAATTCTTCTATATTACAATCTCTTGAGTATAAATTTTTCTTAATATTATCCTTTGCACCAAAGTTTAAAAAAGCTATTAAGTATTTTTTTTTATTTTTTTCTTGCTCTTTTATTATTAACTCTGAGGTAAAATCTTTAATAACATCATTTTCTTCTAGAGAAAGACTTTGATCTATTTGTGCACAAATTTCTTCAATATTTTTGGTTTTAAAGTAATCTTCAGAGCATAGCATAATGTTTTTTGGTCCAAAATTTCGTATAATTTTTGTTAATGACCTAGTATCTAAATCAAAAAAAGCACAAGAATTTTGATCTATTATCCATTTTGCAAAATTAGTTTGAGCTCTCCAATTTGAACTTTGTTCAAATAATTCATTACTAATAAGACCAGATGCATGTATTTTCCAAGACTCATAGTCCTCGTCGTTACATCCAACTATTCCTATTAATGGAAAGGTAAAGTTTATAAATTGGGATTTATATGAAGGGTCAGTTAAAATTTCTTGATAACCAGTCATACTGGTATTGAAGCAGATTTCGGCTATCTTAAAGTCTTCTTTTGATAGAAACTTACCTTTGAAAATAAAATTTTTGTTATAAATTAAGTAACCGTTTTGATAATTTAGTTTTATTTTATTATCTAATACGGTCATATTAAATCATGTGTATTAGTATATTATTAGAGAGGAAATTCAAATGAGTTTGGCAAAAAAAATTTCTGAGGACGTTAAAAGTGCTTTAAAAGGTGGAGATAAGAAAAAACTTTCAATAGCAAGGTATATCTACTCTGAGTTGAAAAATTTTCTAATAAAAGAGAATCTAGATAGGAACGTATTCAAGTTATCTGATGAAAATGTAATCAAAATTATTAAGACCCAACTAAAACAAAAAAAAGAATCATTAGAATTTGCATCACAGGCAAAAGCTCAAAGTAAAATAGATGACTTAGAATTTGATATTAATTACCTAAATAATTTTCTTCCTATTTTGATGGATGATGACTCTACTAAAAAGATTATATTTGATCACATCAAAGAAAATAATTTAGAAAATAAAGATTTTGGAAAAATAATGGGTTTTTTGAAGCAAAATTATAATAATAAAATTGATATGAATTTAGCTGCTAAAATTATCAAACATATTTTTAAAGAATGACAGATGATAACATTAAAGAAGTTTTAAACAGAACTTCTATAGTTGAAATTATTAACTCATCAGTTCCTTTGAAGAAAAAAGGAAGTAATTATTTTGGCCTCAGTCCTTTTAAAAAGGAAAAAACTCCATCATTTTCAGTTAATGAAGAAAAGAAAATATTTCATTGTTTTAGTACAGGAGAACACGGTAATGTGATCGATTTTTTGATTAAAGTGAAAGGATATAGTTTTAAAGATGCTTTGTATGAACTGGCTGATAAGGCAGGTATTGAATTAAGCTTTAAATCGTCAAAATTAAATAAAATTATTTACGAAATTAACTCATTTACAAAAGATATTTTTCATCAAAATTTGTTAAATTCTCATAAACATTTAGATTATTTATTAAAAAAAAGAAAATTTCACATGGATACAATTCAAAGCTTTGAATTAGGATCATCTTTAAATTCATTTGATATTCAAAAAAAACTCTTAAATAATTTTGAAATTAATAATTTAGTATCTGCTGGTATTTTTAGCAAAAATAAAAATTCTAAATTATTTTTTTCTAATAGAATTATGGTTCCTATAATTAATATGCAAAACAAAACTTTAGGTTTTGGCGGGAGAGTAATTGACGATAGTTTACCAAAGTATATAAATACAGCTGAAACTAAAATTTTTAAAAAAAAACAAATCTTATTTAATGAAAAAATACTTAATAAACAAAATAGTAAAAAAATAATTATCGTAGAGGGTTATTTTGATGTTATTAAATTAGAACAATTTGGTTTTAAAAACTGTGTAGCCCCTCTGGGAACATCTATAAATCATGAGAAATTAATTGAAATAACTAAAAAAGGTTTTGAGATAATAGTATGCCTCGACGGAGATGTAGCCGGAAGAAATGCTACTATAAGATTAATGAATAACTTACTAGGTGATAAAAATTTTGAACTTGGGATTAAATTTGTACTTCTACCCAAAAATTTTGATCCAGATCAATTAATAGAGTCTAACATGTCTGATACATTGAGTAGACTTATAGATCAACCATTGTCTATTGAAGAACTTATAGAAAAGTATTTAGAAAAATTTAATAAAAGTACAGACATAGATAGCCAGTTTAAAGGGTCAAAAGTATTAAAAAGTTTACTTACAAATATATCTAATGTTGATCTAAAGAAAATTCTTACTAAACATTTTGACAATATAAATTCAAGAAAAGGTAATCAAAAAGCCAGTGGTAATTCTAATACTCAAAATCTAGAGCTTAAATTTGATTTGAAATCAAAATTTTCTGCCGCTTTGATTATATTCTTTATTGAAAATCAACCTCAAAGAGAAAGGGTTTATGACTTAATAGCAACTGCTAAATTTGATGGTAAATTTAAAGAAATCCGAGACTTAGTTATTAAAAAAAGCCTATTCAAATCAACAACTATTGAGATTTATGCAGAATTAGACTCTAAGGGATTGAATTTTGCAAAAAATTTACTATTTTCTAATGAAGTTCGAAGGCTGTGTAGATTTGCATCACCTAAATTTAGTCACGACCCTTACAATGAAATTGAAAAAACAATTAGTTTTATAAATAGTTAAATATGGCAAAAAAAAAAGTTACAACAAAAACTCCCAAAAAAAAAATTATTAAAAAAAAAGTTGTCTTAGAAAAAAAAGCAAAAATATCAAAGACAAATAAAAAATCTGATAGCTCATCAAGTTCATTAGAATTAATCTATAAAGAAAACGAAAACCAGCTTATTTCATTAATCACAACTGAATTCGACAAAGATATAGCTTCAAAAGCAAAAACATATATCAAGTCTTACTCTAAAATTGACGACTCTATAATTACTGTAAATGATTTTTTAAACTACATTGAAAATCTTGATGAAGATCTCTTTAAATTATTCAAAGCTTATACTTCATCTGCAGAGTCAGATTCGTCATCTTCAAACGATGAGACAGAAGAAGAAGAAAAATCTCCTGGTGTAAAAAGTGATGACCCTGTTCGAATGTATCTCAAAGAAATGGGTAACGTTGAGTTGCTTTCTAGAGAAGGTGAAATAGCAATTGCTAAAAGGATTGAGTCTGGATTGGATAGAATGATGAATTCGATTCTTGAGTGCCCAGCTTCGATAGATATTCTTAAAAAATGGATTGACCAAGTTAAACATAATGAAATTAATCTGAGAGAAATAGTTGACTTTGATGAATATTTTAATGAAGACAACGACCCTTATTCTAATTCTTCAAAAAGAAAAGAAATCCAGAAAATAATTAATGACAAAAAGAAAGCTCTTTTAAAAGAAAAGCAGCAATTAATGAAAGAACAAGGGATAGAAATAGATAAAGAAAAACTTCAAGAAACATCAAATGAGGAAGATATTGAAAATGAAAGTTTTTCTATTTCTATAATAGAGGAATTTTATAAACCTGAAATTTTAAAAAAATTAGATAGAGTTTTAGTGCTGTCTGAAAACATAACAAGAATTAAAAAAAATAAAAATATTGCCAAAATTTCTGATTTAAAATCACTAAAAGAACTTAAAAAATATCAGGATGAGATACTTAATTACTTTAATGAAATAAAAATTAAGCCTCATAAATTAGAAGAAATAATCACTCATCTTTACTCAATTAACAAGGAGATACAGTCAAAAGAGGTCTCTCTTTTATCCTTGGCAACACAAAATAAGATATCTAGAGACGTCTTTTTAAAACACCATAATTTAAAAGACACCTATACACTATACCAAAAACATATGATTTCTTTAGATGAGTCGTTTAAAGCTCTATTTCAAAAAAATAGTGATAAATTAAAAGCAATTTATAAAGAAGTCCTAAGTTTATCTAAAATCGCAAACCAAAATACAATTGAATTCAAGGAAAAGGTTAGAGAAATACAATCTGGCCAAAGGACCGCTAATCAAGCTAAAAAAGAAATGATTGAGGCTAATTTACGTTTAGTTATTTCAATTGCAAAAAAATATACAAATAGGGGTCTTCAGTTTTTAGACCTTATTCAAGAGGGAAATATAGGCTTAATGAAAGCAGTAGATAAGTTTGAATATAGAAGAGGTTATAAATTCTCTACTTATGCTACATGGTGGATCAGACAGGCAATTACTAGATCTATCGCTGATCAAGCGAGAACTATTCGTATACCAGTGCATATGATTGAAACAATAAATAAAATTGTTAGATCAAGCAGACAATTAATTCTAGAGCTGGGAAGAGAGCCTACGCCAGAAGAATTATCTGTAAGACTTAAAATGCCAATAGAAAAAGTTAGAAAAGTTTTAAAAATAGCAAAAGAACCAGTTAGTTTAGAGACACCAATAGGCGATGATGATGATAGTTTTCTTGGTGATTTTATCGAGGATAAGAACGCAGTTATCCCTGAAGATGCAGTAATGCAATTAAATCTTAGAGAAACCACAACCAAAATACTTTCTACGCTGACACCTAGAGAGGAAAGAGTTTTGAGGATGAGATTTGGTATAGGAATGTCATCTGACCACACTTTAGAAGAAGTAGGTCAGCAATTTAGTGTTACTAGAGAAAGAATTAGACAAATCGAGGCAAAAGCATTAAGAAAACTAAAACACCCTATAAGGTCTAAAAAACTAAAGTCTTTTATGGACTCTTAAAATTATCGTTAATTAAAATTCTTGTTTTTTTTTTATAAGATTATAATAGTAACAAATCTAATCATGGGCCTGTAGTTCAGTTGGTTAGAACGCGGTGCTCATAACGCCGTTGTCGCAGGTTCGAGTCCTGCCGGGCCCACCAACATAAATAATTATTTTATATTTTTTGTATTTCGGTTATTAAAGCTTCTAAACTTCCTCTATTTTTTCTCAATATTTTATTAAATTCTGATTTTTTTGTTACAAAATAAGATGTATTCTCAACTATAACATCTATAATTTTAAATGATGACCCTGTATTAATAACCTTCCAATAGAGATTAGCAGAAGATTTTTTATCAGAAATAATTGATTTAACTATGTAAATATTATCTTTTATATCAACATCTTTAAGTATTATCGAACTTGAAGAATTTGAATCGGCTAATTTGTAAATAGTCTTTATCAAATAATCTGTAAAAACATCCAAATATAAAGACAGTTCATTTTTAGAGCTTTTATTAATTATATTCTCTCCAATAAGGCCATATGCGATTGACTTAATCGCAAAATTTTTGTTTATGAAATACTTGTATTTTTCATAATTTTCATTTTCAGTTCCTTCATTATTATTAATTATTTCTAAGAATTGATTAGACTCCTTTTTAAACCATTCTGAAACCTCTGAGGCTTGAAGGTTAGAAAAAGAAAAAATAATACTAAATAGAATTAGTAAAGTTCTCATAAGGCCAAGTAAATATAGTTTGACAAACTATTCAATATAAATTTTTGGTACAGGTAAATTTTGTATATATTCCTCTTCAAGTTGAGCATTTCTGTTTTGATAATAAATAGACTTTATCATTTCATATCTATCTGAGGAAGCGCCTCTAACTTTATCTAATTGATCGTCTACTTCGACTCTCTCATTCAATCCATTTCCTATTGCCACATATTCTCTATTTGGAACACTATTTGAAATTGGATCAACAAAATATTCAACCACATCTCCACTAAAATCTCTTAGATTGCTTGGACCTATAATTGGTACAACTATATAGGGACCACTTGATACACCACCTTTGGCAAGAGTAATTCCAAAATCTGTCTCATTCTTTTCCATTCCTACTCTTGAGGCTACGTCAATAGTACCTAAGCTAGTAATAGTATTAATTGTAAATCTTCCCAATGAATTGAGCGATTTATAAAATTCTCCTTGAAAAATAAAAGATACAGATCTTATTGGTTCCTTTAAATTACTAAAAAAATTAGATACCCCTTTTTCTACTGGTTCTGGGGCTATAAATCTGTAAGTTTTGACAATTGGCCTAATAGCAATATCGTCAATAAAGAAATTAAAATTTAAAACTGCTCTATTTATTGGCTCTATTGGATCATATATTTCATCGTACGAAATTCCCGATACAGATACTTCCTCATTCGAGTAAGAGAGAGGTATTTGTAAAAAAGTTACAGATATTATTAAAAGAATTACTTTCAAATGTTTTTTCATTACGTAAAATCTTGATTCATTATATTACAAACAATTTATGGATCTTAGTAAATTAAATAAAGAACAAAAAATAGCAGTTGAACATAAAAATGGACCTCTTTTGGTACTTTCAGGAGCTGGAACAGGGAAAACTAGAGTTTTAACATCTAGATTTGTTTATATAGTAAAAAATTTAAATGTTGATTTTAATAAAATTATAGCTGTTACCTTTACAAATAAGGCAGCTAATGAAATTAAAGAGAGAGTAAACACTGAACTCAAGAGTAATATTGATACTCCATGGGTGGGAACTTTCCATTCCATATTTGCTAAATTTTTAAGGAAACACTCAGGTTTAGTTAATTTAAAACCCAATTTTACAATATTAGACATCGAGGACCAAAAAAAACTTTTAAAACAAGTTTTAGATTACTGTAAAATTGATAAAGATATAAGTGAAGCCATTTATCATAACGAAATTCAAAACTTAAAAGATAATAAAATATTTTTTAACGAAAATAAAAAGATTTCTAAATTTTCATCTTTTGAAAGGTTAAACGATATTTATTCATATTATCAACAAAGATTAATTGAAATAAATGCTGTAGATTTTGGTGATATCCTTTTACATAGTTATTACATACTATCTAATAATCCTGATATAAAAAAATCCTACCAAAATTTTATCGAACATATACTCATAGATGAGTTTCAAGATACAAACTTAATCCAATATGATTTAATAAAACTAATTTTAAATTCAGACAAAAATTTATTTTGCGTTGGTGATGACGATCAATCAATTTATGCCTGGCGTGGAGCAAACATTGAAAATATTATCAATTTTCCAGAAGAGTTTAACTCCCCTGTGGTTCGCTTAACAAAAAATTATCGATCAAATAGCTCAATTTTAAAAGCGGCAGCATGCATAATAAGCAATAATAAAAATAGATTAGGTAAAGACTTAGTAAGTTTTAATGAAAAAATACCTGAGCAAAAAATTAATTTAAATTCATTTTATTCTCAGGAAGAGGAGTCATTATGGATATCTGATAATATATCTAAGAAGTTTCAGGAAAATAATAGTATTGGTATTTTAGTAAGACTGACTGCCCAAATGAGAAGTATTGAGGACAAGTTAATAAAATACGCTTTGCCTTATGAAATTATTGGTGGGCCAAGATTTTTTGAGAGAAAAGAAATCAAAGATATCTTGGCATATTTAAAACTAGCAAATAGTTATGATGATGATCTATCTTTTGAAAGAGTAATCAATTTACCTAAAAGGGGCATAGGAGACCAATCAATTAAACTAATTATTAAGAACGCAAGAGAAAATAAAATTTCTTTTTTTGATTCTTTAGAAGTTTTGTCTAATGAAAATAACTTACCCGGATCTCTGAATATAAAAACAAAACCATTTATTGATATTATAAAAAAAACATCTGATCTCATAAAGAAAACTACTTTAGAAGATATAGGTATTTTTATTATTGAAGAGACAGGTTATTTAAAAATGCTTGAAAATGAAAAAAACAAATTGAAACAAGTAGAAAATGAGTCACGAATAGACAATTTAAAAGAATTTGTAAATGCTCTATCTGAATTTGAGAATATTGATGATTTCTTAGAACATGTTGGTTTGGTAAACGAAAATCAAAAAAAAACTCATTCAAATTCTGTTAAACTAATGACTTTGCATGCTGCAAAAGGTTTAGAATTTGATCATGTATATTTACCAGGCTGGGAGGAGGGTATCTTTCCAAGCTCTCGAGCATTAGAGCAAAATTCTTCAAAATCTCTTGAGGAAGAGAGACGACTTGCTTATGTAGGAATTACTAGAGCAAAGTTTGATTTAAACTTAAGTTATGCTACTTCAAGATATACATATGGAATAAATAATTATTCATTACCATCAAGATTTTTGAATGAAATTTCAAAAATTGATAAAAATACAAATAATTTAATTGATGAACATTCCCAGTCTAACTTAGAAAAAAAGATTACCTCTGGTAATGTTCAATTGAGTCCTGGCAAAAAAAGGATGCTAGAATTTTTAAAAAAAAATAGTAAATGAAATCTTGGCTTATAAATAAATTTTTAAAAGATAATAAATTAGATTTTTACCTTATAACAAATAATGATTTACATCTAAATGAAAGTCCAAATTTAGATTTAAAAGACATATATAAATTATTTAAATTTGATTGTACTAGGGGATATATACTTTTCTTTATAAATAAATTTATTTTTTTTACAGACTCCCGTTATACCTTAGCAGCAAAAAACTTTTTCAAGAATAATTTTGAAATATATGATTTGAATGAAACTTCTATTGTGGATTATCTTTTATCACTAAACAAAAATTTATCAGGTATTTTAGACTCAAAATTAATTTCAATCAAAGAATTTAAAGAAATCAACTCTAAGTTAGAGAAAAATAAAATTATTATTACGCCCCAATCTAAAAACTTCTTTTTTAAAAATTATTATCCAAATTTTAATATTTCCTATCCATTGAGTATGCCAAAATATTTAATACCAAGACCCTTTATTAAAAATTTAAAATGGATCAAAAGTAAACTTAAAACCGATGGAATACTAATTTGGAATAATGCCCAAGTTGCATATTTACTTAACTTAAGGTCTTTTGAGCTCTGGAATTCTACTAAGCCTTTTACGGGTCTATTTATTCCAAAAAAAAATATTAAACCTATTTTAATAACTAATAACTTAAATTTAAAAAAAGTAAGTAAAATTAGTAAAAACTTTAATATTTTTAAAGAAGAAAAATTTATTAAATATCTAAAATCTTCAAAATTTAAATATATTGAGACTTCTTATGAATTCTTAAATTTAAATATTTACATTAGATTATCTAATTTTTTAAATTTATTCGAGACCAAAATTAATATTTCTAAATACATGGGTATTAAAACATCAAAAGAAATAAAAAATATAGGATCTTGCCATATTGAAGATGGATTAGCTGTTCTTAAATTCATTATCGAATTAAAGCAAAAAAAAATAAATCCTAAAAATGAATATGATGTTTCAGAAATTTTATATAATAAAAGGAAAGAGGGTATAAATTTTTTTAGAAATTCTTTTGATTATATTAGTGCCTTTGACTCGAATGCTGCCATTGTTCATTACAAACCACAACCTGAGAAATCTTTATCGTCTAAAAACAAAAATTTATTATTAATTGACTCCGGTGCCCAATATTTTGAGGGAACTACAGATATTACAAGAGTAATAAAAATTGGGACTAAAAATCTTACAAGAGTCAAATTTTCATATACTTATTTGTTAAAGTCTTTAATTAGACTTGAAAACAAAATATTTCCGAGAAATATTAAAACATTAGAAATAGATTTATTTATAAGAAAATATCTTTCTAAATTCAATATATCTTATAATCATGGGACTGGACATGGTGTAGGTAATTTTGGCGACGTACATGAAAAATATCCTACTATTTCCTCAAGATCTAATGACATATTAGTCAAGAATGCTTTATTTTCTATTGAACCGGGTTATTACGTTGAAGGTCAATTTGGTTTAAGAATTGAAAACTTATATGTAACAAAAAATATGAATAATAGTTTGAAACTAAAAAATATTACATTAGTACCTTACGATTTGGACTTAGTTAATTTTAAGTTAATCACAAACTTTGAGAGAAATTATATTAAAAAATATCACACCAAAATTTACAAAACTCTTAAACCAAGATTAAGCAATTATTATAGAGATTATTTTATAAAAAATTTAATTAATAAGATTTAAAAAATCTTTCTCATTTAAAATATTAATTTTTAAATCTTTAGCTTTCTTTAATTTAGAGCCAGCTTTTTCTCCATATACAAGTATGTCTAAATTTTTTGAAACGTTCGAGGCAATTTTATATCCTTTTTTTTTTGCTAATTCTTTTGCCCTCTCACGTGACATTTTTTGAAGAGTTCCAGTAAATAAAATACTTTTATTAAGACTTTCATAATTACTCTCAATATCCACAATTTCAATTATATCAAGGATTGCAAATGACTCTTTAAGATTACCTTCATTTGAAAAGTAATTTATAAATGAATTTATTACTTTTTCACCTAGTCCATCAATATTTTCAAGTTGTTCTCTTAATTTATTTGATTGAATAAAATTTTTAAATCTAGTTTTATTTTTAAAATTTAAAGATATAAGTTCAGAATTATTTTCACCTAAATACCTTAGACCAAGAGAAAACAAATATCTTGATAAAGAAGTAATCTTAGATTTATTTATTGATTCAATGAGATTTAAAAAAGATTTTTCACCAAATCCATCTAGATTAATAATTTTATCTTTATGATTTTCTAATTCGTATATATCATATTTATCAGTAATTAAATTAAGACTTACAAATTTTTCAATCAATTTCTCACCAAGCCCGTCTATATTCATTGCTTTCTTAGATACAAAATGCTTCAAAGTTTCCAAGTTTTGATATTTACATTTATTTTTTCCTACACTACACCTTTGTACTGCCTCACCTTTGATTTTTATTATTTTATGTCCACATAAACATTTTTTTGGAATATTAAATTTTTTATTAGAATTTTTTCTTTTCTCTATATCAACTTTTGAAACATAAGGAATTACATCTCCAGCTCTTTTTATCCAAACAAAATCATCAATCCTTATATCTTTTCTGATAATTTCATCAAAATTATGAAGAGTTGCATTTGATACAATTACCCCTCCAATATTAATTGGCTTTAGTCTAGCTACAGGTGTTATAGCCCCAGTTCTTCCAATTTGTAATTCTATTTTCTTAACTTGTGTTAATGCTTCCTCAGAACTAAACTTAGCAGCTATTGCCCATCTTGGGAATTTATTGGTATTTCCTAACATTTTCTGTAAATCTAAGCCACTAATTTTGATTACCATTCCATCGATATCAAATTTAATAAAAGACCTTTTTTTCTCAATATCTGAAATATAAGCATAAATATTATTTAAATTATTATATTTTTTAGCATAGCCAGTCTGATCAAAATTATTTTTTTTGCAAAAAATTAAAAATTCTTCAAAGTTTAAAAACTCTTTTTTGTAAGTAAATTTACCATATCCATGTGGTATAAATCTTAAAGGTCGATCTTTTGTAATTTTACTGTCTATTTGGCGAAGAGATCCTGAGGCAGCATTTCTAGGATTTGAAAACTGACTTTTTTTTTCAAATTGATTATTTAAATTTTCAAAATCATCTCTTAAAAAAAATACCTCACCTCTGATCTCTATAAGATCAGATTTACAACTTTTCAAAACTTTAGGTATACCTTTAATCCCCAGAACATTTTCTGTGATCTCTTCTCCAATAATTCCATCACCTCTTGTAATTGCTTTAAATAATTTATTGTTTTTATATATTAGAGACAGAGAGACCCCGTCTATCTTACAATCTACATTAAATATATAATCTGAATTTTTTTTTTTTAAAAAATTTGTTGCTTTATTAAAGAAATCCTTTGTGTCAGTTAAACTAAAACTATTAGATAAAGAAAGCATAGGTTCATAGTGTCTAAATTTTGCAAATTTTGAAGAAGGTGAAGCACCTATGCCTAAATTGTCTAATTTTCTTAATTCAGGATTATTTGACAATAAATAATCATACCTTTTCTTTAGATCATCATAATCTGAGTCATTAATTGATGGATTTGAGTTGTAATACTCATTATTATGTTTTTTCAACTTATCTCTTAGTTTTATAAAACTATCTTTTGTACTCATTACTTTAATTTTGAAGTAAATCTGAAGCTACTTTTTTAGCAGTCTCAGTAATTTTAGCTCCACTTATTAAACTTGCTATTTCATTAACTCTTGACTCATCATTTAATTCAAAAATTTCACTTGTCATCTCATCATTTTTAATAACTTTCTCAATTTTCCAATGTTTGTCAGCTTTTGATGCAACTTGAGGTGAATGTGTTATTGCTATAACTTGATTTTTTTTGGATATATTATTAATTTTCTCAGAGACATTAGATGCAATTTTACCACTTAAACCACTATCTACTTCATCAAAAATAAGAGTAAGATCTTTATCATTATTAGCTGATAATGATTTAATTATCAAAAGTAACCGTGACAATTCTCCACCAGATGCTACTTTTTTTATTGAGCTAAAATCAGAATTTTTATTTGTTCTAAATAATACATCTAATTCATCATATCCATGAGAATTGTAGTCTTTTTCATCTTTTTCTGAAAACTCAAAAATAATCTGACCTTGCTCAATATTTACGATTGGAAGTTGTTTATTAATATTTTCAGATATTTTTTTTGACTCTTTTTTTCTTAAATTAGATATTTTTAAAGCTTCTTCTTTAAAATTATTAAGATCATTAGTATAGATATTAAAAAGATTTTTTTTCTCTTTATCAAAATTTTCAAGTGAATCAATTTCAACTAATATTTTCTCTTTAATAGAAAATAAATTTTCAGGGTCTACTTCAAAAAATTTTGATAATTGTTGATATTGATAAATTTTTTCATCAATTTCATCAAAATCAATTTCATCGTAATCTACAGAATTAAATTTATTTTCTAAATCATTAATTAATTCATTCATATCCAAAATTATAGAAGCAAATTTTTGTGAAATATGGGAGTATTCTTGATTTATATCTTCTAATTTAGAAAGATTTTTTTCTATTAAATTAAAGTTATCATTTGAATAATAAATTGATATTGATTTTTTTATTTCATTTGAAATCTCGCTATATTTTTTAATATGTTTATTTAAGTTTCTTTTATTAAGAAGCTCTTCATATTCATTTTTAGTTGGATTTAATATTTTAATTTTATTATTTTTGATTTTTAGTATTTCTAGTTTCTCATTTATATTTTTTTCATTGTCCAAATGGGCTTGATAGATATTCTTTGAGTTTTTAAATTTTTCAAAATTATATTTTAAATCATTTTTCTCAATACCACCTATATTATCAATAAATTTTAGGAAATACTTGTTATCAAATAATTCTTGCTGTTCAAAATTCTCTTGAAATTCAATAACATTTTTTAAAATCCCTTTTATGGTATTTAGAGGTCTTATTTCACCATTAATTAATAATTTTGACTTTTGATTGGAGTTTATTTGTCTTTCTACAATCAAATAATCGTCCTCAATAATTAGGTTGAGTTCATTTAGATTTCTTTTAATCAAATTATTAATTTCAAATACTGCTTTAATTGAGGAAACCTCATCTTCTTTTAAATTCAGATTAGTTTGGTTTTTTCCACCTAGTGCTAATTTTAGCCCGTCTATAATAATAGATTTACCTGCACCTGTTTCTCCAGTAAATGCATTAAAACCATTAATGAAATTAATAGATATTTTTTTAATTAATAAAAAATTTTTAATTTCTAGTGAAACTAACATTACAATTAATTTATAGGTTGGATTGAACTATTATTAGAATAATTTTCCTCATCTTGTTTAAATAATTTTATTGGATTGAATTTTTCAAACCACTTTTTGTCATCATTTATATCATCTAATCCATTAATTAAATTATATGATTTTTTATACCAATCACTCTTAGGAAAATTATATGCTAATATTGAAGCATATTTTTTAGCTAATTCATATTCACCTAATGAGTAGTATATTTTAGTTATTAAAAATAATGTCTCCTCAATCGATAGGCTTGAGCTATAATTTTTAAAAATATCGATTAAATAAACCAACGAACCATTAGTATTACCTTTATCTAAATAAAATTTTGCTGTACTAAGTTTTTCAGCGGCTAAATTATTATTAATAAGTTTAATTTTTGTAAGTATATCAATCTCATACTCACTATTTGGATAAGCATTAAGTATGAAATCAAATTTTTCCATCGCTTTATATGTTTGCTCTTGACTGTAATCAGATTTTTTCATTAAAACATAATAAGTCATAGCCTCTAAATAACTAGCATAGACTATGTCATTACTGCCAGGGTAGTAGCTTTTATACATTTCGGCTAAAGCTCTTGTTTTTTCATAGTCTTTATCTAAAAAATGAATATATGCTCTTACAAGCATACTTTTCATGGCGAATGGGCTACTCGGGTAAAGCACTTCTAATTTATCTAATTCAATTAACGCTAATTCGAATTGTTTTGAACTAATGTGATCATTAGCTAACTCAAACAGCTCATAATCTTTTAAGGTATTATTTTCATAAACATTTTGATCATTTTTATATTCACCTTTATCATTACTTGAACAAGAAATTATAAAGAAAGATATGAGTACAAGAATCGACTTTTTCACAGATGAATTATAGCTTCAGAAAAAAAAATAAAATAGTCAAATATATCATCATTCACTATACAGGGATGAAAACACTTAAATTAGCATACCAAAAATTAACAAATAAAAGTTCTAATGTAAGTGCCCATTATCTAATTACCAGAAAGGGTGTAATTTTTAATTTGTTATGCCCCAAATATATAGCTTGGCATGCAGGTGAATCTAAATGGAAAAATGATGTAAATATTAACGATTTTTCAATTGGAATTGAACTTGAAAATAAAGGTCATAATTTTGGTTATACTGATTATTCAAAAAAACAATATAACTCATTAAAGAGTTTAATTTTTTTTTTAAAAAAAAATTTCCACATTTTAAACAAAGATATTATTTTTCATTCAGATATAGCACCAAATAGAAAAGAAGATCCAGGAGAGAGGTTTTTTATAAACAAAGTTGGAATTAATAGATTCAATAATAAAAAAATAAAAAAAAAATATAGTATAAATGAGATGTTGAAGTTATATGGTTTTCATATGTCATACATTGAAAACCATAAAAAGTTTTGTATTATGGCAGTAAAAAGATCATTAAACTATGCTGTTATAAATCCTTCTCAATCTAAAAAATTTGTAAAAGATTTTTATAATTTAATATTTAGTTAATTTTATGTATTATGTATCTGGGTAGCGTGCAGTCGCTTTGCTAAACAAAGAGGAAAGTCTGAGCTTGCGTAGAAAGTGATAACGGATAACATCCGTCGAGGGTAACCTTAGGGAAAGTGCAGCAGAAATATACCGCCGCAAGGTAAGGGTGAAAAGGTGAGGTAAGAGCTTACCGGATACATAAATAGTATCGCAATATGCAAACCCTATCACGAGTAAGATCAAATAGAGGCTAAAACTATTTCTACAGTTGGCCTGGGTTGATCGCTGGAATTAACTAGTAATAGCTAATCTAGATAAATGACTGCAATTTTTATAATACAGAACTCAGCTTATAGCTACCCAACACTATTTACTAATTTATTAAAATCCCATATAATCCCATAAAATACCATGATAATGTTTTTATCTTCTTTTTATGGAATTATAGACTCAAAAAAAAGAGTAGCTATACCATCTTCTTTTAGATCAACAATAAGTAATTCCATGGAAAAGATATACTTATTCAAAAGTCTTAAATATGAATGTTTAGAAGTACACCTATCTTCAAAAATTAATGCATTGATCAAAACCTTTGATGAAAAGGATTTTTTTTCAAAAAAAAATGATCATTTTAAAACTGCAATACTCTCGGATTTAGAGGAAATAAATATAGATAAAGAAGGTCGTTTTATTGTCAAAGAACAACTCCAAAAATTCTCAAAATTATCAAAAGAAATAATATTTATAGGTAAGGGAAATCATTTTGAAATTTGGGAAAAAAAATTAGGTGAGACTCATAAAAAAATTTCAAGAGCAAAATTCAAATGATCAAAGATCAACACATCCCTATCATGACAAATGAAATTTTATCATTTATTAAAAGAAAAAAAAATCTTTCTATTTTAGATTGTACATTTGGAGGAGGGGGACACTCTAAAAGATTTTTAGAAAATGGACATTTTGTAACCGCAATTGACCAAGATGATAATTCTTTAATTATTGCTAACAAATTAAAAAAAAATTTTTCTAATATATTTTTTTATAAAAATAATTTTAAAAATTTAGATTTATTAAATTTAGATACAAAAAAATTTAACTTTATTTTATTAGATCTTGGGTTTTCATCTAATCAGTTAGACAATAATGATATTGGATTGTCTTTTAAAATAAATTCTGACTTAAATATGAATTATTTAGGTGGTGATTTAAATGCATATAAAATAATTAATTATTATAATATAGACGATCTCAAAAGAGTCTTTTATGTGTATGGTGAGATTAAACAAGCTGAAAAATTAGCTAAATTTATTATTAATCAGAGATCTATAAAGAAAATAGATACTAACTTTGAATTCATAGAGATTTTGAGAGAAAGTGGTGTTAATTTTAGATCAAAAAAAATACATTTCGCGACTCAAGCATTTCAGGCTCTAAGAATTGAGTCTAATAATGAACTAGAAAATCTAGAAATATTCTTAAAAAAAGTACATGATTTTTTAGATAATGAAGCTTACTTAGCAATAATTTCCTTCCATAGTTTAGAAGATAGAATAGTTAAAAATTACTTCAAAAATAATAAACTTAAAAATAACAATAGCTTTCATAATAATAGAGGTTGGGGCTATGAAATTCTTACAAAAAAACCATTAACACCATCAAAATTAGAATTAATTCAAAACAATAGGTCTAGATCTGCAAAATTGAGAGTAGGAAGGTTTATAAATTGATAAATCATATTTCTAAATTTTTTTTATTATTTATATTTATTATTTTATTTTTAAGTTTTAAAAATCAAACCAAAATAATTGAAAGTGATTTGAAATATTTAAAAATCAATTACAGTAATGATTATCAAAACTTCATAAATAAAGAAATACTTCTTACAAAAGAAATTAATCAATTACAAATTAATGAATTAAATAATTATAATTTTGCAGAAAATAAAAAAATTATTAAGTTTGACAGAAATGAATTTGATGACTTTACAATAATAAAGGTCAATTATGTTCAATCTAAGTAATGAGACAGATTATAAACTACTGTCTAAAACAAAAAACTATTACAATTTTTTTATTTCAACTGTTTTATTCCTTTTTATTGCTATATTTACAAGACTAATTTTTTTAAGTCTCGATAATAGTAATAGTTATTTATCAAAAGTAAGAGTTTCAAGTCTTAATGCCTTACCCTCTATTTATGATTATAATAAAAATACTCTAGCATACTCTGATTACAATTATTCGGTTAAAAATATTAAAAATAAAGTTAAGTATTTAAAAAGAAATGTCCCACTTAATAATATCCTAGAGTTAATATATAAAGGTGATCCTTATATTAAATATGAAAAAATTCTCACTAGGAAATATCCTTACAGTACTATTATAAATAACATGATAGGACATACAAATATTGATCATCAAGGTGTATCTTTAATAGAAAAATTTATTGATAAAAATAATAACGATGTTGATTTATCTTTAGATATTCGAGTGCAAAAAAAAATATATGAGTCTTTGTATAATGATACTAAAAATTTAAATCCAGATTATGCTATGAATGTTTTAGTTGATTTAAGTAGTGAGGAAATTGTCAGTAATGTTTTTTTGGATAACAGAGAAATTAACAGATTTGATCAAACTTTATTACCTTTGAAGGATTTAAAATTTGATTTTGGGTCTGTATTTAAAACATTTACAGTTTATTCTGCTTTAAAAAATCAAAAAATAGATCTAAATGAATATTTTGATGTTGATCAACCTGTATATATTGGAAATAAATTAATTAATGACTTTCCTAGGAATAGTAAAATTCCTATGCAAGTAGCAGATATTTTAAAAAAATCCTCTAATAGGGGGGCAATTTTAATTAGAAGAAATTTAGATTGTCAAAATGAATTTAAATTTGATTTAGATCAAATAGGACTTTTAAAATCAACAAAAATTGGTTTTGGTATGAAATCTGTTGAACCAACTATTAATAATTTTAGAGGGAGTTATTGTGATAATATTCCCTTTGGCTACGGTTTATCAATATCTCCAATACAATTAATCAATGCATATGGAAAAATAATTACTGGAAGAGACAATTTTGAGGCTTCTTTTGAAAAACAAGAAAAACAGAGGGAAAATAAATATAACAAAATTTCAAATACCATTAATAATCTATTATTTTATGCAAATGAGACTAATAACGATTTATATAAAAACTTTTTAGTAGCAGGTAAAACAGGAACCGCAGATCAAACTATGTTAAATAATGAAAAATTTCAAAACGTTACTTATATAAGTTTCTTTCCATACAACAATCCAAAATATTTAAATTTTACGTTTATGCAAAACCCAAAAGAAAAATATGGTAAATTCATGACAGCTGGTAATACAGTTAAACCAACTTTTTATAATCTTCTTAAAGAGATTTATATGTACCTAGACTTATCTATAATTAATACTAAAAGTACAGAAATTTAATGAATTTAGATGAATTAAAAGATAAGGGGTATAAGATTGTTACTAACTGGCAAGAATGTAATAAGAAGTCTATTTTTCTATTTAATAGTAATAATAATAGTAAATTTATTAATTATAAAAAATTAGCAATAAAAAAAAAATGTAAATTTATTATTTGTAACATTAAATTCAAAAAAGATATTAGACAAAACCTAATCAATTATTTTTTTTATAAAAATCAAAAAGATTTACAGAATATTGCTAAAATTTTTTATAATATTAATAATCTCAAAATTATTTTTGTTACTGGTACAAATGGTAAAACTTCAATAGCATACGGTGCAAACAAATTGTTTAATATCAACGGGATAAAGTCTTGTTATATTGGTACATTAGGTTTCTTTATCAATTCAAAAAAAATAAAAAAACTTAGTAATACTACACCTTCATATTTTGAATTACTCAATTTACTTCAAATAGCAAATGATAATTATGTAAAATTTGTTTTTATGGAAGTTTCTAGTATTGGTTATAGTTCAGGAAGGATTGGAAATTTAATGTATAACTATGCCATCCTAACTAACTTAGAGTCAGATCATTTAGATTATCATAAAAATATTAAAAATTATCATTTAGCCAAAGTAAATTTAATAAAAAACCATAAACTAAAAAACTCAATTTTATTTATACAAGACGATAAATTAAAAAATAAATTTAAAAGTTTTAAAAGTAAATTATTTACTCAAGGTAAATTCTTATCTAACCATAAAATATCTGTCACCCAAAAAAAAAATGACAAATTTCAAATATCTACAAATAATTTTATATTTAATATTAGTTCTTTTAATAACTTTATGGCCAAAAATATAATTACTATATTGATGATTTACTATAATATCACAAAACAATTTCCATTAAATATAAGTAATTCTTTATTTCCACCCGGTAGATCTGAAATTATTTTTAACAAAAAAAATAAAGTGATATTGATTGATTATGCTCATTCAAAAGATGCCTATGAAAATTTGTTAAAAGAACTCCCTTCAAATAAAAATATAATAATTGTATATGGCTGTGGGGGAGATAGAGATAAAACAAAAAGACCACAAATAGCTAAAGTTATTTCAAAGTATACAAACTTACAGATTATAACTGATGATAATCCAAGAAGAGAAGATCCAGCAATGATTAGAAAAACTCTGATAGAACACTCCTTTAATCCAATAGAGGTACCTAATAGAAGAAAGGCTATTAAAATTGGTATAAATTATATTAAAAAAAATGATGGTATTTTGATAATTGCTGGTAAAGGTCATGAGGACACACAAACCTATAAAAATAAAAATTATATTTTTAATGATAGAGTAATTTCATCTAATTATGCAAAAAATCTATAATATTATTTATGACTTAAAATCAAAATATAATAGCAACATAGTTTTTGATACAAGAATTATAAAAGAGAATGATATTTTTATAGGTTTAAAATCAGATAAAAATGACGGTAACCTATATTATAAAGATGCTATCAAAAAAAAAGCATCTTTGGTAATTGTAAACGTAAAGAAAGATCATTCCAAATTAGTCTATGTTAAAGACTCTCAACTATTTATAGTTAAATTTTGTAAATATATATTAGACAATTACAAAGGTAAGATTATCGCAATTACTGGATCTGTTGGAAAAACAACATTTAAAGAAAATATCTATCATATTTTAAAAAATAATAACTTCAAAACATATAGATCATTTAAAAATTACAATAATATTCAAGGTTTGCAATTTTCTATTATGAATATGCATTTAAACACTGATTATTCTGTATTCGAATTAGGTATTAATAACCCTAATGAAATGACTAAATTAATTAAAATTTTACAACCACATTATAGCTTAGTGACAGGTATTGAAAATTCCCACATTGGAAATTTTAGAAATTTTAATCATTTAATAGATAACAAATTAAAAATATTCAAGTCAAAAAGGCTTATAAGTGGTTTAATTAATTATAATTACAATCCTCAATATATTGAGAGCAAAATTGACTCAAATGTGCTCCTAATAAATTCTAATAATTTAAATAAAAATATTCAAAAAAGAAAAAAAAAATATGCTGTAGATTTTATACTAAATAAAAAACGATATTCTATCGAGTCATTTAGAGGAAATTTTTGTATAGATATAGCTATAATTTCATTCTTATTTTTAAATTCATTTGTGAAGAAAATTAGTTTAAATATATTTTTTTATGAAGAGTCTATTATTGATTCTAGGGGAAATGAAGTCCAAACTTATATAAAGAACAAAAAAGTTATATTCTTCAACCATAGCTATAATGCCAGCCCGTATTCACTTAATAAGCAAATTCTAATATTTAATCAGAGGAATATTAAACAAAAAGTTTATATATTAGGAGCAATGAAGGAATTAGGAGTTCAGTCAGATTTTTTCCACCTACAAATAATTGAATTGGTAACAAATTTAAATTTAAAAAAAATAATTTTCATTGGTGAAGAATTCTATAAATTTAAAAAAAAATCAGATAACTTTAATTTTTATAAGAGCTATATGCCAGCTATTAAATACTTAAATAAAGAATTTGATAGTATAAAGAATGTATTTGTTATGGGATCAAGATCAAATCAACTAGATAGGCTAATAAAACAATATGTTAAGTGACTTTTTATACTCACTAAAGGAGGTAGAATTTTTCTTTAATTTATTTGGTTACATTTCCTTTAGATCAGGTTTATCTCTAGTTACTTCATTTTTTATAATTATAATTTTAATGCCTCACTGGATTAGATACCAAAAGAGTATTTTTCCAAGTGGGCAACCTATTCGAAATGATGGTCCAGATACACATTATCATAAAAAAGGAACTCCAACATTAGGAGGAGTGCTAATACTTTTTTCAATAATTTTAAGCTCAGTATTATGGACTTCAAATTTCTCAAGTTTTAATTACATATTAATCCTGACTTTAACACTATTTGGACTTATTGGTTTTGTTGATGATTTTCAAAAAGTAAAACTAGGAAAGGGGATATCTTCTAAAACTAAATTCTTAAGTCAGTTATTAGCTACAATAATTATTTATCTTACAGTTAGATATAATGGATATGATTTAAACAAATTTAGTATTCCTTTCTTAAAAGATGTTTCCATTGAACTTGGTTATTTATATTTTGTATTAATTTTACTTATTGTTGTTGGTTCAACAAATGCAACAAATTTAACAGATGGTTTGGATGGTTTAGTCTCTATGCCTTTGATATTTGTTTTCCTTACATTTGCTATATTTGCATATGTATTAGGAAATATAAATTTTTCTGAATATCTTTTAGTAAATTATATGAAAGGTTCGGGCGAGATAGTAATTTTTTGTACTGCAGCAATTGGATCTTTACTTGGTTTTTTATGGTTTAATTCGAGTCCTGCTTCTATTTTCATGGGAGATACAGGATCTCAATCTTTAGGAGCTTCATTAGCAGTAACTTCAATTTTACTAAAACAGGAAATAGTATTGGCTGTAGCAGGCGGTCTTTTTGTAATGGAGACAATATCAGTGATGCTACAAGTTACATATTTTAAAATAACAAATGGCAAAAGATTATTTTTAATGGCACCTTTACATCATCACTATGAAAAAAAAGGAATATCAGAACAAAAGATTGTGATTAGATTTTGGATATTAAGTTTTCTTTTTTGTCTGTTAGCCTTATCACTTCTAAAAATAAGATAATTGATAAATTTAAAGAAAAAATTTTTAATATATGGTTATGGCATAAGTGGTAAATCAATAGATAGATACCTTAATAATAAAAATTGTAATTACAATATCTATGATGATTTTAAAAAAATCACTAAAAAAAATACTATAAATAAAGATTACTTATATAATAACATTAATGAATATGATTATTTTATTGTTTCCCCATCAATTAAAATTAATAAAAAGCATTTATTATATAAATATAAAAATAAAATTTTAATTGATTTGGATTTTTTAAGTTTGGAGTTATCCAAACAGAAAATAGTAGGAGTAACTGGTACAGAAGGTAAATCTTCAACTTGTTGCTATCTAAAAGAGATACTATCAAAAAAATATAAGACAGAAATTATTGGAAATTTTGGTAACACTATTTTAGATAAGAGAGATCTTATTAAATATTTATCCAAAGTTGATATTTTGATTATTGAGTTAAGTTCATATCAATTAGATAAAGTAAAGTTTTTAAAATTACATTATGCAATTATAACAAATATATTCAGTGATCACTTAAATTATCATAATCATATAAAAGATTATATTAATTCAAAATTTCGAATACAAAATTTATTGCATAAAAATTGTAATTTGCATTTATCGAAAAAATTATTTTTAAAATATCAAAAAAATTTAAAAATAAATGAGAGAAGATTAGTTTTTTTTAATGAAAAGATATCTATAAAAAAGGATCTAGTTTATTATATTAAGGAAATTAATTTAAATTCTATAAGAAAATTAGTTCATAAAATAGACCCAAAAATAAAAATAGATACTAGTTTAGTATCAAATGAATTAAATTATAGAAATCAACTTATTTATAATCTAAATAACTTAAAAATATATAATGATAGTAAGTGTACTAATTTAAATAATGCTATCTTCAAAAATAATTTAATAAATAGTTCAAGAAAAATATTAATTCTTGGTGGCATGTTTAAAAAACAACTAAACAATTCAAAATTTAATATTTCAAATACATTAGTTTTAATTTTTGGTAACCATGCTAATTTATTTATTGACCATTTAAATTTTATAAATTCAAATTATTACAAATTTATAAATCTCAATGAGTTAGCAAAATTTTTAAGGTTAAATTTAAAAGTCCATAAATATAATTATGTTTTGTTCTCACCAGGAGGTGAGTCTTTCGATTATTATAAAAACTATTCAGATCGAGGGAAACATTTTAATAAACTTATTAAGAAAGTATTAATTTGAAAAATATATTATTTAGAGATGACCAAAGTTTATTAGGATCTAGCTGGTATGTTTTATCAAAAAAACTATTTATAATACCATTTATTTTATCATTCATAGGTATTCTTGCTATTTATTCTTTAATAGGTACTGAGTATCCAATTTTACTTATTTTCAAACATATTATTTTTTTATCTATTTCTTTATTTGTTTTAATATTTTTATCATTGCTTCCAAAAAATGAATTAAGAAAAGTTTTAAATATTATGTGTATATTTTTTACTATTCTTTTATCAATAGTACCAATTTTTGGATATGAAATTAAAGGTGCAACTAGATGGATAAGTTTTAATTTTTTTTCTATTCAACCATCGGAATTACTTAAAGGACCACTTGTATGTATGTTTTCTTGGTTTTGTTACTTATATATTAAGACTAATAATAAATTATATTTATTTATTAGTTTTATAATCATCAGTTTAGTTATAACACTTCTCCTCCTTCAACCAGATATAGGTACTTTATTAGTATATATTTCAATTTTTTCTTTGATTTTAATTTTATATTTTAGAAATCTAAAACTTTTTATTTTATTGGGTTTTATAGGTGTATTTTTTTTATTAATAGCATATTTTTCATTTGACCATGTTGCTTATAGAATTGACAATTTTCTAGATGGAGACAATGCTCAAGTTTCAAAAAGTTTATCAGCAATAAAGACAGGTGGAATTTTTGGTGTAGGCCTTGGTGAAGGACAACTTAAATATTCAATACCTGAGTCACATAATGACTTTATATTTGCTATATTAATTGAAGAATTTGGTGTTTTATTTGGTTTATTTGTTTCTTTTCTCTATCCAGTTTTTTTTATTTTAGCTAGAAAATCTATCTTAAGTCCATCTAATTTATTTATTTCAAATACTATATTTAGTTTATGTTTTTTGATGTGTTTGCAAGCATTTGTAAATATTGGTTCCTCCATAAAATTAATTCCTCCAACAGGAATGACTTTGCCATTTATTAGTTATGGAGGCTCATCAATGCTTTCTTATGCGATAATATTTGGTACAGTCATCAACTTTAGTAAAAATGAAGAAAGTACTGCAAATAATTCATAGTGAAGTTGCTGATATAAGTGTTATTTCAAAATTTTTCCAAAAAAATCATCAAACTTCTACAATTTTTTATAAAAATTTATGTTTTTTAAAAAAAAAAGAACTTGATCAATTTGATTTATTTATATTTCACGGAGGTAAACAGAGTGCAAATAGTAAGTCAAAGGCTATTGCTTATGAGTATAAATTTCTAAAATATATAATTAAACTTAATAAGCCAATTGTTGGAATTTGTTTAGGTGCTCAATTGATTGCAAAAATTTATGGATCAAAAATATCAAAATCAAAAAACAATGTATTTGAGTGTGGGTATAAAAAAAATTTAAAAAACAATGACAAATTTTTTAAAAAAAACTTCTCTTTTTTACAATTTCACACAGAAGGTATTTCTTTAAATAAAAATATGGAATTATTAGCTAAAGGCATTTTGTATGACGTTGATTCTTTCAAAATTAAAAATAAAAATATTTATGGTTTTCAGTTTCATCCTGAAGTTACAGCTCACACTATTAAAAGATGGCATGACATAGTAAAAATTAAATACCCTTATATAGATAATTTAAACAAAATAATGAAAGACTTTAAAAAATATCAATTTCAAAATTATAATTGGTTTCAAGGGTTTTTATTAAAACTTTTAAAATGATAAATATTATTTCTTCACAAGAGTATAAAAACCACGATACTGGTAACCATCCAGAATCCATAGAAAGAATAAAAGTTGTAAATAATTTAATAAAAGAAAATTATTCAAAACACAATCTAATTGAACCAACTATTGCTGATAAAAAAATAATTTCTTTGGTTCATGACTTAGAATATGTAAATAAAATTTTTGATTCTATTCCAAGTTCTGGATTTACTTATTTAGATCCTGATACAATAGCCACTCCAAATAGTTTAAAAAGTTATCTTTTAGCAGTGGGGGGTAGTGTTGATGCAGTAAACTACATTTTAGATAATGACAATAAGGGTGTTTTCTTCTGTGCCCATAGACCACCTGGTCATCATGCTGAAAGTAATAAAGCTATGGGTTTTGGTGTATTTAACAACGTCGCTGTTTCAGCTCAATACGCATTAAACACTGGGAAATTTAAAAAAATCTTAATTGTAGATTTTGATGTGCATCATGGAAATGGTACACAACATATTTTTGAAAATAACCCTAATATTTTCTATGCCTCAAGCCATCAATATCCCTTTTACCCTGGTACTGGTTCATTTAACGAAGTTGGTGTTGGAAATATATTCAACTGCCCACTGCCGAGTGATTGTGACACAAGTTCCTTCAGAACCTTATTTAGAAAAAATATTATTGATAAAATTGATACTAAATTTGATTTGATATATTTCTCTGCTGGTTTTGACGCACATAAATTTGATCCTTTAGCATCCATAAATTTAGAAGATAATGACTTTTATTGGGTGACAAAAATTGTATTGGAAAAATTTGCAAATAATGTTCCAATAATTTCAGTCTTAGAGGGCGGATACGATATGAGAGGTTTGTATAACGGTTTAAATAATCATCTTAAAAAATTAGTTGAATACTCAAATGAATAAAAATAAAGAAAATAATTTTGAAAGTGCACTAAAAAGATTAGAGGAAATATCTGATTTATTAGAAAATGAAGATACTCCTCTTGAGGATAGTATTAAATTATTTGAAGAGGGAATAGAATTAAAAGAGTTTTGTGAAGAAAAACTTAAATCTGCAAAGCTTAAAATAGATAAAATTGTAAAGAAAAATAAGTCTTTAAGTTCATCTGAATTTAAATAACTTAAAATTTAAATGTCAATTTTAAGTAAAATTAAACTCCCTAAAGATTTAAAAAAATTATCCTTTAGTGATTTACAAAAACTAAATGATGAATTAAGGAATTATACAATAGAAGTAGTCTCCAAAACAGGAGGCCATTTAGGAGCTAGCTTAGGAGTTATAGAGTTAACAACAGCTTTACATTATGTTTTTGATACACCAAGAGATAAAATTATTTGGGACGTAGGACACCAAACATATCCTCATAAAATTCTTACAGGTAGAAAAAATAAAATACACACTTTAAGAAAGAAAAATGGATTATCTGGTTTTACAAAAAGATCTGAAAGCATATATGATCCTTTCGGAGCAGCACATAGTTCTACTTCAATCTCTGCTAGTTTAGGAATTACTGCTGCAAGAGATATTTTAAATAAAAATTTTGATGTCATCAGTATTATAGGTGATGGAGCTATCAGTGCTGGTATGGCTTTTGAGGGGCTAAATAACCTTGGTCATTTAAATAAAAACTCTCTCATTATTCTTAATGATAATGAGATGTCTATTGCTAAACCAGTTGGTGCAATGAGCAAATATCTTGTAAAATTACTGAGTTCAAAATCTTATGAAAGTTTTAGGGATATAATTAAAAATTTTACTAAAAGACTTCCAAATGAAGTTGGAGAATTTGCAAAAAAAACTGAAGGATATTTTAAAGGTTATCTGACTGGTAATACTCTATTTGAAGAATTAGGTTTAAACTATATTGGTCCTGTAGACGGTCATAATTTAAAGCTATTGGTTCAATTGTTTAAAAAATATAAGAAAAAAGAACTTCATGGACCTGTCTTCTTACACTTGATAACCCAGAAAGGGAGGGGTTATAAACCTGCTGAGCAATCTAAAGATAAATTTCATGGAGTATCGTCATTTGACGTTAAAACAGGTGTTCAAAACAAGTCTAAAGCTGTCACATATACTAATGTTGTAAGTGACACTCTTTTAAAATTAGCAAAAAAGGATAAAAAAATTGTTGCTATAACAGCAGCAATGCCCTCAGGAACAGGTTTAAATAAATTTCAAGAAAAATATCCTTTAAGATTTTATGATGTAGGTATAGCTGAACAACATGCTGTTACTTTTGCAGGAGGAATGACTACTGAATCTATAAAGCCATTTGTTGCAATATATTCTACGTTTCTTCAAAGGGCATATGATCAAGTTGTTCATGATATAGCGATACAGTCTTTACCTGTTAGGTTCTTGATTGATAGGTCAGGTTTTGTTGGAGCTGATGGAGCAACACATGCTGGATCTTTTGATCTTAGTTACCTATGTTGCCTTCCTAATTTTATTATTATGGCTCCCTCTAATGGAGAAGAATTGAAAAATATGATTAATTTAGCTCTGTCGATTGATAATAAACCTTCTGCAATAAGATACCCCAGAGACTTTGCACATGAATATAATAATAATAATAATTTTCAAAAAATATTAATAGGAAAAGGTAAGATATTAAAAAAAGGAAAAAAAATTGCTTTTCTTAATTTGGGCACAAGGATAAATAAAGTTTTAGAGATTAATGAAATGATAAAAAATCAATATAAATTAAATTGTACTGTAGTAGATATGAGATTTGCAAAACCAATTGATACTAAATTGATACAAAATCTAGACAAAACTCACGATATTTTTATTACCATTGAAGAAAATGCAATAGGTGGCTTTTCTAGTCAGGTAAATGATTTTTTAATTAATAAAAGAAATAAAACTCCAAAAATATTAAATTTTTTTATGAAAGATGAATTTATTGACCAATCTGATATTGATGATCAATATAATAAATCCGGAATTTCAAAAGAATTAATGTTTGATAAAATATCTTCTATTTTAAAGTGATTTAGATTTATTTATCAAATATAGGTCTGCCAATACAAAATTTGTCATTGCTATACCAACAGGTACTGCTCTTATGCCAACACAGGGGTCATGACGACCAATAGTTCTAATTTTTGTCTTTTCTAAATTTTTAGTAATAGTTTTTTTTTCTGTTAGAACTGAGCTCGTTGGTTTTACTACATACCTAAATACAATATCTTGACCAGATGATATCCCGCCTAAAACACCACCTGCATGATTAGTATCAAAGCTTATATTTTTTTTATAAAGATCCATTTGATCAGAAGCATTTGTTCCGTCTAAATTTACGAGATTAAATCCACTACCAAATTCAATTCCTTTTACTGCATTAATACCCATAATTGCTTTTGATATTTCTGAGTCAAGTTTTTGATAAATTGGTTCCCCAATGCCCACAGGACAATTGGAAACTCTTACTTCTATTATTGCACCAAGTGAAGAACCATTTTTTCGATGAAAAAAAATTAATTCTTCCCATTTTTTTACTATAGTCTTGTTAGGTGAGAAAAATGGATTTTTATCTATAAAGCTATTATTCCAGGTTTTATCACTAATTTTTTCATTTCCTATTTGTATAACTGCACTTGTTACTTTTAATTTATTACGGCAATATTTTTTAAGAAGCAATTCAGCTAAGGCTCCAGCAGCAACTCTCATAGCTGTTTCTCTTGCACTGGATCTTCCACCACCCCTGTAATCATAATTTTTGTATTTCATAAAATAAGTATAGTCAGCATGTCCAGGTCTAAATTTATTTTTAATATCTGAATAATCTTTACTTCTGTGATCTGTGTTATGAATAATCATTGAAATAGGGGCACCTGTGCTCTTACCTTCAAAGACACCTGAAAGAAGCTTAACTTCATCTTTTTCTTTTCTTTGAGTAGTATATTTTGATTGGCCAGGTTTTCTCAAATTTAACTTGGATTGGATAAATTTAGTATCAATTGTTATTCCCGATGGAAAACCATCTACTATACATCCTATAGCCTCTCCATGGCTCTCCCCCCATGTAGTAAACCTTAATAAATTACCAAAAGAATTGTGTGACATAGTTTAATTATTTATTGCTAAACTCATTTAACAACCCTGCTACTCCTTCAGCTTCATCTACAGCTACCATTCCAACAGTATGATAACCGCAATCAACATGGTGAATTTCACCAGTTACGCCAGAAGAAAGATCACTTAAAAGATATGTACCAGTATTACCGACGTCTTCTAGAGTTACATTTCTCTTTAATGGAGAGTTAAGTTCATTCCATTTTAAAATAAACCTAAAATCACCAATACCAGATGCCGCAAGAGTTTTAATTGGGCCAGCAGATATCGCATTGACTCTAATATTTTTATCTCCCATATCTACAGCTAAATATTTAACAGATGCCTCTAATGCTGATTTGGCAACACCCATTACATTATAGTGGGGCATAACTTGTTCTGCTCCATAATAAGTTAAAGTCAAAATACTTCCTCCTTCATCCATTAACTCATAACAATATTTACAAGACTCAGTAAATGAATAGCAAGATATATTTAAACTATTTATGAAATTTTCTTTTGAAGTATTTACATACTTACCTCTTAATTCATTTTTATCTGCAAAGGCAACTGCATGAACAAAAAAATCTAATTTTCCCCATTCATTTTTGATTTGATCAAAAGCTCTTTTAACTGAGCCTTCATCACTTACATCACATTGTATCAATAGGTCAGAATCAACAGATTTAGCTAAAGGGTCTATTCTTTTCAATAAAAGATCATTTTGATAAGTGAAAGCTAAATCTGCACCAAATTTCGCACATTGTTGAGCAATGCCCCATGCTATAGACTTATCATTGGCTACTCCCATAATTAGTCCTTTTTTATTTTTTAAATCCATTTTTTGCTAAAACTAATATAATACTCATACCATGTCAGATAAATTAAATCCAATTATTAAGTTTAAAGAATGGTTTGATTTAGCCACAGAAAAGGAGATCAATGATCCTAATGCAATGTGTCTTTCAACAGTTGATGATAATAATTCTCCTCATTCAAGGATGGTTTTATTAAAGGATTATAGCGATGCTGGTTTTATTTTTTATACTAACTACAAAAGCAACAAAGGAAATGACATTTTAAGAAATACCAATGTTTGCTTAAATTTTCATTGGAAGTCACTGCTAAGACAAATCAGAATAGAGGGCAAAGTTGAAAAAGTATCAAAAGAAATATCTGATAAATATTTTAATTCTAGACACTATTTAAGTAGGATAGGTGCCTGGGCTTCAAATCAATCAAAGATTTTAAACTCAAGAAGTGATTTAGAAGATAAAATCGAATTTTACAAACGTAAGTATCCTGAAAGTAATGATTTTCCTCGTCCAGATTACTGGGGTGGATTTATAGTCAAATATTCAAAAATAGAGTTTTGGGAGGATATGCCCCACAGAATTCACAAAAGAGAAGTGTTTGAACTAAATAATGATGATTGGGTTAGCTATACCCTTAGCCCTTAAATTTTTTTTGAGTATTCACTCCATCGTTTCAATAAATCAGAACTAGATGACTCTTTGTGACTACCCCCTATTCCAAACTTCAAATCAATATTGTATTGTTTAGCTGTTTCAAACTCTAAAATTTTAGAAGGGTCTGATCTATCTCCTCCATTTGCAAATATAATTTTATTATTTGAATATTTATTTCTAATTTTTATTAATAAGTTATTAGCACTTCCCTTATCATCATCTTCAAATTCCATAGTTTCGTTGACAACATTTAAGCAACTCACAACATATATTCTATGCCGGATATCCATAAAGTAGTTACCTTTTTTATTTATCAACCATTTATTAGAATTAACACCAACTATTAAATAATTAGAAAACTTAAGACAATCTTTCATCATCATGATATGTCCAGGATGAATGGGGTCAAAACCACCTGATACAATACTTATTACTCTATTTTCCATTTTTTATATAAGATAAATAGCTCTCTAACTTTAAATAATCATCGTTTGAAATATAATTTGGAGATACGTTTAATATATCTTGCCAAGTTGCAAGATAATTTAAATTAACCTTCATTTTTGACATATTTTTTTTTGCATTAGGGTATATGCCATAGAAAAAAATTACATATATGTCTTTTACTTTGAGATCATTTTGTCTTAAAGCCTTTATGAAGTGTAATTTACTAACTCCATCAGTAGCCATATCCTCAACTAAAATTGAATGAGAATTTTTTTTAAAATCCCCTTCAATTAGTTTTCCTTTTCCAAATCCTTTAGGGCTCTTTCTTATATAAATCATTGGATTCTTCATCTTCTGACAAAGAAATGAAGAGTAGGGGATTCCTGCAGTTTCACCACCTGCTATAATAGTAGAACTTTTTTTATATTTAGATTTAATTTGTTTACTTATCTCATTGATAATAATTTCTCTTTCTTTAGGAAAAGAGATAAGCTTTCTACAATCAACATAAACTGGACTTTTTTTACCAGAAGTTAAGGTAAATTTTTTTTTGAAATTTATATTAACGCAACCAATACTTAAAAGTAAGTTTGCTATTTTTTCTCTATTATTTTTGATTTTGACCTTCGGCATTTTTCTGAACAATATTTAACATCATTCCATACTTTTTCCCATTTTTTTCTCCAATTAAAAGGTCTTTGGCAGACCAAACAGATTTTAAATTCTTTTTTATTCAGTTAAATTATCTTCTCAATCTCTTTATCTTCAAGATTACCATTAATAATGACAAGAGGACAATGTAACGAACTTGATTTTTCATATATTAATTTATCAATAAGTGGACCTGGCTTCCCAATATCCTTACTTGTTGCAAGAACAATCGTTGAGTTAGATGAATATTTATTCAAAAAATTTACAAATTCATCGATTTCATTAAACTTAAATATCTCAGATTTTGCTTTAATTTTAGATTTTTCGAATATGAAGCTTTGAACTTCTTTATGTTTTAGCTTTTCAGTTTCAATTTGGTCTTTATCTAAAATTTTTTCAGTTAATGATGTAAGCATCATACCCTCACTGACACTTTGAATGAAACTCACTGTTGTAATACTTGATTTTGTTACTTTTGCCCTTCTTACAGCAAACTTAACAGCAGTCCACATCTCTTCACTTTGATCAATTACAACAAAATAATTTCTATTATTAAATTTTTTCATTTTCTTCTAAATATTAGATTGGTTAATAAACTTAGCAATAATGAAATTACAATTAAAATAAAAATGTAAATAAAAGACTCTTTTTTTAATAACTCTTCTAATTTAAATGAGATACCACCTTTTTTTATTATTAAATTTTTTGAAGACATTTTTATGATTTGATCATTTTTTAATTCATACATATAAACTTTAATATTTCCTGGTGATATATTATCTGGTATGAGAAATTTTTTTAAAAACAAATTTCCATTTAAGTTTTCAAGTTCCTCCTCAATGTACAAATTTTTACTTTTCATTGCTTTTCTGATTTCATATAGGCTTACAGAAGGGTTACTTATTAGCGGATGTTTATCTTTTAAAGTCGATAATAGAAGTATTTCATTTAAAGTTTTTTTTGGGGTAGTAAAGATAGCAAAAAAACTTGGTTGATTATTTAAACTTCGAGTTTTGTTGATCCATAAATAACCTTCTTTGACCTTAGTTGTTAATTTAGCCTCCTTATCTTCTCCCTCAAAAATAAAAATGATACTACTTTCTTTATCTTTGTTACCAAACAACACCACTTCTTTACCTAAAAAATTTGAATTTATTTCAATGTCAAATTCATCTAAAGAAAAATTAGATGCAAAAGAAATTTTAGAAAATAATAAAATAATTAAGATGAATTTATACATAATTGATAATAAATAGATTTTCAGGAGTTCTAAATAAATCATATGCTAAAAAAGAAGAAATAATTAATAAAAGCATTCCAAATGTGACTTTTAAATTTTCTTGATCAAGTAAATCAACTATTCTTGATGCAACTGCAGCACCAATAGAACTACTTATTATTAAAACTAATGCTAATACAAAATCTATATTTTGATTAATATAAATTTGCAAAAACAAAGATACAAAAGACACTATCGTGATATTAAATAATGACGTTCCTATGACTGAAATTGTTTTCATTCCTAAAAGATAAATCATACAAGGTATAAGTATAAAACCCCCACCTATCCCAGTTAGACCAGTCAATACTCCAATAAGAAAACCTATAAATAAAGGAGCTAAAATACTTATATATAACTTTGATTTTCTATATTTAAATTTTAATGGAAGACCGTGTATCCAAGAGTGCTGATGCAATTTAAATTTTTTATCTTTATGAACAATATTAACTTTTGCAGTTTCGTATAGAATAAAAGTAGCAGTAATGATTAATAGGACGATATATATGCTATTCAAATAATTATCTATTAAGCCAATATTTTTCAGGTTATTTAAGACTAACACTCCAAAAAATGTTCCAAATAATCCTCCAATAACCATTGTTACACCCATTTGGTAATCTATATTTTTTCTTTGAAAATGACTTACTACTCCTGTTGAAGTAGAAGCAAATACTTGAACAGTAGTAGTTCCAACTGCAACTGCTGGAGGTATTCCAACTAATATCAATAAAGGGGAGGATATAAATCCCCCACCAATACCAAATAGTCCAGAAATAAAACCTATTCCAATACCAAGGGAAATTAATATATAAATATTTATAGATATTTCTGCAATAGGTAGGTAAAAATTCATATATTGTTTAAAAATATTATACTTAAAATTAATAAAATAAATTAATGATTAAATATACCCTAGCATTCGCGTGTTCAAGCGATGGTTTTATTGCGAAATACTCCGGAGATAATCCATTTGAATGGACAAGCCATGAAGATAAAATTCACCTAAATACCCTAATTAAGAATCATAAGTGGCAGGTAATGGGTAGGAAAACTCATGAATTAAATCCTAATGACACTAGATCAAGAGTTATCTTTTCAAGAAAATACCAAGAAATTAAACAAATAAAAAATTCTATTAATCAATTCTATTTTAACCCAGACTTTAATCAGTGGGAAGAATTTCAAGATCTTTGCCAAGAAAGTGTTTTAGTATTAGGAGGAACTAGCGTTCACGACTATTTTTTATATGCTGACTTAATTGATGAGATTTTTATTACTATTGAACCTCTTACGTTTAACGAAGGTATACCAGCTTTTACATATATAAACTTTAAAGATTTAACCCCTTATTTAGAGGAAAGAGGATATCGTCATACTGAACAAAAACTTAATGATGGTGGGTCTTTATTAGTTAGTTTCTCTAAAACTTAAAAACTCAGTGTAATCATCATTATCGTTTACATTAAAAAACTCAGCTTTTTTATCTTTTGTAAAATCTATAAAATCAAATCCTATTTCATCTGCAAACTTCATAATTTTGTATCCATCATTATTTAGAAGAACATTTTCTAAATTCTTATAAATTTTTAAAGACCAAAAAGAAAACATAGGTTCAATAATATTATTAATTTTGGAAATATATGCATTATTATTTTTTTCGGAAATTGAAAGAAAAATATCTATTATTTTAGTATTTATAATTGGTGCATCAGTAGGAAAAAGTGCAAACCATAGATCTTCATCTGTGTTCTTGTATAAATCCAGAGCGCTATGTAAACCAGCTAATGGTCCTTTATAACCTTCAATCTTATCTTTAACGACTCTGTATCCTAATTCTTCGTACCTTTGAATATCCCTATTTGCATTTATAATAATTTCATATGATTTATCTTTTAGACTATTAGTTAAAATCTCAATAAAATTTTTGTTATTAAATTTTAAAAAACTTTTATTCTCATAGCCCATTCTTGAAGATTTACCCCCAGTCAGGATAACTGATATGAGTTTACTCATTGTCGGTAAATCTAAAGTCGCCAGATAAAATATTAAATCTTTTACCTCTTATTCTTCCAATCATTGTTAAATTTTTCTTTCTAGCTATTTCAACAGCCCAGGCTGTAAATCCTGAACGTGAGAGTAATATTGGTATCTCCATCTTAATGCACTTCAATACCATTTCACTAGTTAATCTACCTGTAGTGTAAAAAGACATTTCTTTTACATTAATTTTTTTTTCTAGTATCAAACCAGCGATTTTATCGACAGCATTATGTCTTCCTACATCCTCAAAATAGTAAAGAGGATTTTCCCCTTTACAAAGTACACATCCATGAATTGCACCAACAGATAAATACAAACTTGGTTCAGTATTAATTTTTTTTGATAAATTAATTAACTGTTGATGGTTAATATTTATCTTCTTATTTAAGGAAATAGAATTTATTTCTTCAAACAAATCTCCAAATACAGTGCCTTGAGCACAGCCAGAGGTATTTACTTTCTTTTTTAATTTTTCTTCATAATTTGTTTTGCTTTTAGTTCTAACAACTACTGTTTTTAGGTCTTTATGAAATTCAATTTTTTTTACATCCTCAATACTATTTAACATTCCCTGATTGAATAGGTATCCAATAGCTAAATATTTTGGATAATCGCCTATAGTCATAATTGTAACAATCTCTTGATTGTTCAAATAAAGGGTAAGTGGTTTTTCTTCAATAATTGGAATTTTTGTCATCTCTCCTTTTTCATTAATTGATTTTTTTAATTTGAATAAGGATTTATTATTTACACTTGGTTTGATTAAAAAATCTGTCATATTTTTGTTGATTGTATTATGGTGACAAAGTGAAAACAATAGCTGTTATTGGTTGGAAAAATAGTGGCAAAACCACTTTGGTAAGTAATTTAGTAAAATTTTTTAAAGAAAAAAAAATAAAAGTTGGTGTCGTAAAACATGCTCACCATTCATTTGATATTGATCATCCTAATACGGATAGCTATAAAATTCGAAAATCTGGAGCATACAAAACAACACTGGTATCTAATAAAAGACTTGCTTTAATGGAAGAGAAAATTACACCAAATATACATTTAGGCAGTTTAATAGATCTAAATAAAGATTGTGATTTATTAATCTTTGAGGGTTTTAAGAGCTATGATGAGTTAATTAAATTAGAGGTACATATAAAAAAGAATGATAAAGACTACCTCTACAAATCTACTAATAATGTAAAATACATAGTTACTGATGATGATTTGGATCATCCAATACAAACCTTTAATCATAGTCAAATAGATAAAATTGCATCTGAGATATATAATGAAAATTCCTAAGTTAATATCATTCGAACTTGCACAAAAAATAATTATTCAAGAAAAAAAGAAATTATTTAAAGAAACTAGGGTTGAACTAAAGAAATCTTATTTTGCGGTTGCATCAAGAGCAATTACTTCACCGATAAACCTTCCTCTACAAAATTGTGCAGGGCTTGATGGTTATATTATTTCAAATAAAAATTTAAAAAAAATATTGATATCGAAAACATTACTTAGCGCAGGGCATTCATATAATAAATTGAACCCCAAGTTAGCATATAAAATAAATACAGGTGCCATTATTCCACAAAACTTTCAAAATTTTATTTCCTTAGAAAATGCAAAAATTGAGGACAATAATTTAATAATCCAATATTCTAAAATTTCTAATAAAGATATTAAAAAAAAAGGAGAAGATTTAAAAAAAAATAAAATTTTAGTAAAAAAAAATGAAAAAATTGATTTTATAAAAATTGCATTACTTTCATCTGTAGGAATTACTAATTTATGGGTATATAAACCTTTAAATGTCGGTGTGATATCTTCAGGAAATGAATTGATCAAATCTGGCAAAAAAATAAAAGTCCATCAAGTTTATGACTCAAACAAAAATCAAATAATTTATTTTTTAAAGAAATTTAATATAAAAGCTAAAGATTTAGGTGTACTAAAAGACGACCAGTTAAAAATCAAAAGCTTCTATAAAAATAATAAAAATAAATTTGATATCATTATAAGTTCTGGTGGGTCATCATTTAGCTCTAAAGATTTTATATCATCTTTCCTAGAAGATCATACCCATCTACTTTTTAAATATGTAAGGATTCAACCTGGTCGACCAGTAATTTTTTCAAAATTGAAATCTAATTTTTATTTTTCACTTCCAGGAAACCCTTTAGCAGTTTTCATCAATTTATTTTTCTTAATAAGTTTATTTATAGATCCTTCTCGAAATAATTATTCAAGCATTACTAAATATTATAGATCTGCTTTTTCGGAAAATAAAAAATCTAATATAACAAAATTTTATCGTGTGAAATTATCTAAAAACTTATTACATACCCACAATTCAAAAGGATCGGCAAAACTAATCTCTCTTGCTGAAGCTGACGGGTTAGCTATCGTTCCAGAGGGTATAAATAAAATAAAAAAAGGTGAAAAAATTAATTTTATTGAATTTTAAATTTTATATTTACTAATTTACCCTCTTTTTTGAGCGAGATTATCTTATATTTATTTTCTTCACAAAAATTTTTAAAGTCAAAATGTGATAAAGGGTCATCACTTTCTATTGTGAGAACATCATTTTTTTTTAGTTTTTTTATAAATTTTTCAGCTTTTAATACAGGTATGGGGCATTCAAATCCTTTAGTATCTAGATAATAATTCATTTACATATATATTTATTTTAAAAACCCATGGAAATAAAGAATTTTGAAATTATTTTAGCCTTAGACAGTGAGAAGCATTTCAATAGAGCTGCAGAAAAACTAAATATTTCGCAGCCTGCTTTATCTATGAAATTAAAGGCTTTAGAAAATGAAATAGGAGTAAGACTAGTAAAAAGAGGTAAGAATTATATTGGATTAACTTCCGAGGGTGAAATTTTTAAAGAAAGATTTAAAAACATAGTTAAAGAATATATTAATATAAAACAATTAAGTACTGAGTTAAAAAATAATTTAACAGGTAATTTAAGAATAGGAGTAATTCCAACTGCTTTATTAGAGGTTTCTTTTTTGCTCAATAGTTTCGTCAAGAAATTTACTAATGTTAAATTACAAGTTATCTCTATGTCCTCAAATGAGATAGATCGAAATCTTCATGATTTTAAATTGGATCTTGGTATTAGCTATTTAGAAAATGAGCCAATTTTAGGAGTTGAAAAAATACCTCTTTATAGTGAAACATACTACTTAATTTCTAAAAAAGAGGATCTAAAAGATAAAAAAAAGATTAAATGGCAGGAATGTGGCAATTTAGATCTATGTTTAATTTCTAAAGAAAATCAATTTAGAAGAATTTTAGATGCAGTGTTTAAGGAGAATAATATTAATCCTAGAGTTTTAATTGAGTCAAATTCGATGACACATATATACTCACACGTAAATAGTTCTGAATTCTCAACCATAATGCCATACATTTTTACTCAATCTTTTAACTACGATGAAAATACAAATTTTATTAAATTAGTTTCCCCTGAAATCATGCATAAAGTAGGTATTGTTCATATAGATGATAAAAGTCCCTCACCCATAAAAAATAACTTTCTAAAGTTCTTAAAAAGCTTTAATAAGTAATTGTTATCAATTAATTACTTATTGATAATTGATTCTTAATAAAAAATTACTACATTACACATAATGAAAGAAGACTCACAAAGTAAGATTCATCCCGGTTCTGGTAGAAGAAAAGCACTTGAATTTAATAAAGGACGCCAAAGCGATGATCAGTCAATAGACGATATTAAAAACCTTATACCAAACGACTTTTTTAGACAAAGAGATATGTTAATTGAGAGTCTTCATTTAATTCAAGATCGATATAAGTGTCTTAAACCTAAACATTTAACTGCCCTGTCAGAGTTAACCAATTTACCTCTTACTGAAATTTATGAGACAGCCTCATTTTATGCTCACTTTGATATATACAAAGAAGATGATTTAATCCCACCAGATACAACTATAAGAGTGTGTGATGGTATTACATGCGAGATGAACGGATGCAAATCTCTGGAAAAAGATTTAAAAGATAATTTGGATAGTAATGTAAGGGTTGTCAGAGCTCCATGTATGGGAAGATGTCACCAGGCACCAGTAGTTGAAGTAGGAAAAAAACATTTTGTAAATGCAAATGTGATTGCAGTTCAAAAAGCTTTAGAAGAACAAGACACAAAACCTGTTATTCCAAATTACATAAGTTACGATGATTATGTAAAAGAAGGTGGATATAAAATTTTAAAAGACTGTATTGAAGATAAGAAAGACCCTATGAAATTGATCGAAGAAATGGAGCAATCAGGACTGAGAGGTTTAGGTGGTGCAGGATTTCCAACAGGTAGAAAATGGAGATTTGTAAGAGCTGAGGATAAACCAAGGCTGATGGCTATTAATGGAGATGAGGGCGAGCCAGGAACATTTAAAGATCATCATTATTTAACTCGAGATCCGCATAGATTCCTTGAGGGTATGTTAATCGCTGCGTGGGTTGTTGAAGCTACTGATGTTTATATATACATGCGCGATGAGTATCCTGATGTGATTAAATTTTTAAAAAAAGAAATTAAAATTTTAGAGGATAATAACTTAAATTTTAAAACTAGAATTCATTTTAGAAGAGGTGCAGGTGCTTATATTTGTGGCGAAGAGTCTTCTATGTTAGAGAGTTTAGAAGGTAAGAGAGGATTACCAAGACATAAACCTCCATTTCCCTCTCAAGTAGGTTTGTTTGGAAGACCCACTTTAATTCACAATGTTGAAACTGTTTTTTGGGTAAGAGAAATTTTAGAAAAAGGAGCTGTTTGGTTTAGTAGCCACGGTCTTAATGGTAGAAAGGGTTTGAGAACATACTCGGTTTCTGGAAGAGTAAAAAACCCCGGTGTAAAGTTAGCCCCAGCTGGTATTTCAATAAAACAGCTCATTGACGAATATTGTGGTGGAATTCAAGAGGGACATACCTTTAAAGCGTACTTACCAGGTGGAGCTTCTGGTGGTATCCTTCCAGCAAAATTAGACAATGTTCCATTAGATTTTGATACACTACAAGAACATGGTTGTTTCATCGGATCTGCCGCAGTGGTGGTGTTATCTGATAAAGATAATATGAAAAATATTGCTAAGAATTTGATGTTCTTTTTTCATGATGAGAGTTGTGGTCAATGTACTCCATGTAGAAACGGAACTGAGAAAGCTCTTAAACTAATGAATGAGTCTTCCTGGGACGTCGACCTCCTAAAAGAATTATCATCACTAATGATGGACGCCTCAATATGTGGCTTAGGACAGGCAGCACCAAACCCAATGCTATCTGTTATTAAACATTTCCCTGAAGAGGTAACAAACTAATGTCAGAAAATATTAAATTCAAGATTGATGGCAATGAATATTTTGCTGCTAAAGATGAGTCTATCTGGGACGTTGCAAAGAAAAATAACATAGATATTCCCCATCTTTGTTACTCTCCTGAGCCGGGTTATCGAGCAGATGGTAACTGCCGTGCATGTATGGTCGAAATTAAAGGCGAGAGAACTCTTGCTGCTTCATGTATCCGTAAACCAACTGAGGGTATGGAGGTTACCGTAAATTCTTCAAGAGCGGAAAAATCTCGCTCTATGGTTTTTGAACTTCTAGTATCTGACCAACCTGACAAAAATGTTTCACCTGATCCTGAGTCAAAATTTTGGAACTGGTCAGATAAATTAGGAGTTAGTGAGAGCCGCTTTCCAAGTAAAGACAAAATAGAATTAGACAGATCTCATAAGGCTATGAGTGTAAATTTAGATGCATGTATTAATTGTAATTTATGTGTTCGTGCTTGCCGTGAGGTTCAGGTTAATGATGTGATTGGTATGGCCTATAGAGGTTCAACTGCTAAAGTAATTTTTGATTTAGACGATCCAATGGGTAATAGCACTTGTGTTGCGTGTGGAGAGTGTGTTCAAGCCTGTCCAACTGGAGCCCTTATGGAGTCAACTGTTGTCAATGAGGAAGGTCATAGAGATGCTTACTCAGATAAAGTAGTAGAGAGTGTTTGCCCTTATTGTGGCGTTGGATGTCAAACTGAAGTTCACGTTAAAGATGAAAAAATTTTATACGTTGATGGAAAAAACGGTCCTGCAAACGAAAATAGGTTATGTGTTAAAGGCAGGTTTGGTTTTGATTACATAAATCATGATGGGAGACTTACAAAACCTTTGGTCAGAAAATCAGGTGTAAACAAAAATCCTTATTTAGAAATTAAAGATGCAGATATTTATGATTATTTTGAAGAAACCACTTGGGAAGACGCTTTAAGTAGAGCCTCAGCAGGCTTTTTAAATTTAAAAGAGGATCATGGGTCAAAAAGTTTAGCTGGTTTTGGATCTGCGAAGTGCTCTAATGAAGAGGCTTATCTCTTTCAAAAATTAGTTAGAGTGGGTTTTGGATCTAATAATGTTGATCACTGTACTAGACTTTGCCATGCCTCTTCAGTTGCAGCATTAATGGAATGTGTTAATTCTGGAGCTGTATCAGCACCGTTTATGTCTGCCTCTGATGCAGACTGTGTAATCGTAATTGGTGCGAGACCGACAGAAAACCATCCAGTTGCAGCTACTTATCTCAAACGCGCTGCTAAAAGAGGTGCAAAACTTGTTGTGATGGACCCAAGAAAACAAGGTTTAACAAAACACGCTACTCATAATTTGCAATTTAAAGCTGGTACTGACGTTGCTATGCTCAATGCACTTTTATACACAATTGTAGAAGAAAAACTTTATGACGAACAATATATTCAAGGACAAACTGAAGGGTTTGAAAAATTACAGGAGGAAATAAAAGATTTTTCTCCTGAGAAAATGGAAGCCATTTGTGGTATTAAAGCTCAGGAACTACGCGAGGTTGCGAGGCTTTATGCAAAATCAGAGAGATCAATTATATTCTGGGGTATGGGAATTTCCCAGCACGTTCATGGAACAGATAACGCTAGATGTTTAATCGCACTAGCCTTAACAACAGGACAAATTGGTAGGGAGGGAACAGGACTACATCCACTAAGAGGACAAAATAATGTTCAAGGCGCCTCTGATGCTGGTTTGATCCCAATGGTCTTTCCAGATTATCAATCTGTTGAAGATGGAAGTATTCATCAAAAATATGAAAATTTTTGGAAGACAGACTTAGACGATAAAAAAGGATTAACAGTTGTTGAAGTTATTAATAAAATTTTAGAAGATGAAATTAAAGGGATGTACATTATGGGTGAAAATCCTGCAATGTCAGATCCAGACCAAAAACATGCAAGAGCTGCTTTAGCTAAATTAGATCATCTAGTAGTCCAAGATATTTTTATGACGGAAACTGCTTGGCATGCTGACGTTATTCTTCCATCTTCAGCACATGCTGAAAAAACTGGAACTTTTACAAATACGAATAGACAAGTGCAATTAGGTCGTCAGGCTGTAGCTCCTCCGGGGTCTGCGAGACAAGACTGGTGGATTACTCAGGCTATAGCTCAGGGTTTGGGCTTAGATTGGAGTTATTTACACCCAAGAGATATCTTTAATGAAATGGCACAAGTCATGCCGTCATTAAAGAATATAACTTATGAAAGATTAGAAAATGAAAACTCAGTTACATATCCTTGTGATGATCCAAATAAACCAGGAAATGAGATTATATTTAATGAAAATTTTCCAACTGCAAATGGAAGAGGTAAAATAGTTCCTGCTAAATTAATACCCCCAGCAGAGTTACCAGATGATGATTTTCCAATGATTTTAACCACTGGTAGATTGCTAGAGCACTGGCATACGGGTTCCATGACTAGAAGAGCAAATGTCTTAGATCATCTTGAACCAGAAGCAATAGTAAGTATGAACAGATGGGATATGAAAAGAATGACCATTAGTCCTGGAGATCAAGTTTTAGTTAAAACTAAAAGAGGTTCACTTGCTATTAAGGTTAGGAGTGATAAAGAAATTCCTGAAGGTATGGTTTTTATGCCTTTCTGTTTTGCCGAGGCTGCAGCAAATGTATTAACTAACCCACAATTAGATCCAATTGGTAAAATCCCAGAATTTAAGTTTAGTGCTGCGAGTGTAGAAAAAATACAAGCTGTAGTAAATTAATTTTTAAAAAATATTCAAAACTTCTTTGATAGGTATGTTTTTTATATAAACAATTAAACCTATAAGAATTAAAAAAAGAAAGTTAATTGTCATAATAAAATGAAATAACTTAAATTTTGATTTGTTATTAATATTTTCACTTTCCATTACAAGTAATGATTTATTTTGTTTATCTGGAGATTGATTATCTAATTGATTAAATATGCTTAATTCACCATCTAATGATTTATCCACTAATGTGACCTCGGATTTATTTTGTAAAAAAGAATCAAGAGAATTTAGTTTTTTTTCTAAAGACTTAATTCTTGAATTTAATTCATTTAAATCTAAATTATCATTATTAGATTTCACCTCTATTTTAGGTGATGTTTGTTCAACCTTTGGACTATATTCTTTATTTTCTAATTGTTTTTTAATTTCAGCTAATGAGTCTAAAATTTTTTTGGACTTATCCTCGTTTAAATTTGAAGTATTGCTTTTTGAAGTATCTCTACCAAATTGATCAATGTCTGAAACCATAAAGATTAAGATTAATGTAACTATTAGAAAGAATCAATTGAAGACAGTGGTGCCGCCTGCCGGGATCGAACTGGCTACCTGATGATTACAAATCAACTGCTCTACCAAGTGAGCTAAGGCGGCATTGTGTAATTATTTATATTAAAATTTAAAATAAACAATATTTAAAAAGTACTAATTTTGAAATGATAAGCAGCAATTGCTAGAGAATTAGCAGCATTATAACTATCAATTCCACTTACATTCATCTGAGGGATACATATTTTAAAGTCACTCTTACTTAATATATTTTTTCTAATACCCTTTCCCTCACTACCTACTATAATCACTGACTTATTATCAAATTTAAAATCTTTATTAATTTCCTGACCACTCATATCCAAAGAATATGTCCAATATCCACTTTTTTTTAAAACCTCTATTGACCTGTTTATATTTTTGGAAACATGATATTTCAATACTTCAACAGCTCCAGACGAAGTTAAAGAGGTTACGTCATTTATATCTGCTGAAGAATGTTCAGAGAGCAGTAAACCATCAGCACCTATAAGAAGTGCTGTTCTTATTATATTTCCTAGATTATTTTGATCTGTGATTTGATCAGCTACAACAATAAGTGATTTTTCATTATTTTTAATAATATCGTCTAAATTAAAGGGTTTATATTTCTCTCTTCTTATAACGATATCATTGAAAAACCTATCATTTTTAATACCAATCCTAGAAAAATCACTTTTTTTCAATAACCTAGTCTTATTATTGAGTTTATTTTGTTCTATTAATTCTGAAAAATATAATTTTTTTTCAATATTTATGAAAATTTCAATTATTTTTTCAGGATTGTGCAATATACAACTTGTGCAAGAATTTATTCCTGAAATAAGCATAGTTTCTAAATAGCAGTAAAAAATTACGAAGTCTATTGACTTTCAAAGACAAATATCTATTAATCAACAACTGTTTTATACACTTTGGAGGGATGGCCGAGTGGTTAAAGGCGGCAGACTGTAAATCTGTTCACGCAAGTGTACGTAGGTTCGAATCCTACTCCCTCCACCACTTTTTTCTCACTTTTCTTATTGAATTTTAAAGAAAAATTAGTAGTTTATCGGAACTTATAAGGATTTGATTTTGAGTGTGTTTTGTAGTGGTTACCCGCTAATTCGCGGGTGTAGCTTAATGGTAAAGCTCCAGCCTTCCAAGCTGGCTACGAGGGTTCGATTCCCTTCACCCGCTCCAATTGCATTGAAAAAATTTAGTAACAGATATTAAAAAAAAGAGGTAACAACTTAAAATGACTAAAGAAAAATTTGACAGATCGAAAGAACACGTCAACATCGGAACTATCGGTCACGTCGACCATGGTAAAACCACACTTACTGCTGCAATTACAAAAATATTAGCTGAAAAAGGTGGCGCAGAGTTTACTGCATATGATGAAATTGATAAAGCTCCTGAAGAAAAAGAGAGAGGTATTACAATTTCAACTGCACACGTTGAATATTCAACAGACAAAAGACACTATGCTCACGTTGACTGTCCTGGTCACGCAGACTACGTAAAAAATATGATTACTGGTGCTGCTCAGATGGATGGCGGTATATTAGTTGTTAACGCAGCTGATGGTCCAATGCCTCAAACCCGTGAACACATTCTTTTAGCAAGACAAGTTGGTGTACCTGCACTTGTTGTCTATTTAAACAAAGTTGATCAGGTAGATGATCAAGAATTATTAGAACTTGTTGAAGTCGAAATTAGAGAATTGTTATCAAAATACGATTTTCCTGGTGATGATATTCCTATCGTCAAAGGATCAGCCCTCGCTGCAGTTGAAGATAGAGATGAAGATATTGGAAAAAATTCAATTGTTGAATTAATGTCAAAAATTGACGAGTACATCCCTGCTCCAACAAGAGAATTAGACAAACCATTCTTAATGCCAGTTGAAGATGTATTTTCTATTTCTGGAAGAGGTACTGTTGTTACCGGAAGAGTAGAACAAGGTATCATTAAACCTGGTGAAGAAATTGAAATTATTGGTTTGAAAGATACAGCTAAAACTGTTTGTACTGGTGTAGAAATGTTTAGAAAACTTTTAGACTCAGGTGAAGCTGGTGATAATATTGGTGCACTTCTTCGTGGTACTAAAAAAGAAGAAGTTGAAAGAGGCCAAGTTTTAGCGGCTCCAGGTAGTATTAAACCACACAAAAAATTTAAAGCCGAGATTTATGCTTTAAGTAAGGAAGAGGGTGGAAGACATACCCCTTTCTTTGCAAACTACAGACCTCAGTTTTATTTTAGAACTACTGACGTTACTGGTTCAATTAAATTACCTGAGGGCACTGAAATGGTTATGCCTGGAGATAATATTACTCTTGAAGTCGAGCTGTTAGCTCCTATCGCAATGAATAACAATTTACGATTTGCTATTCGTGAAGGTGGAAGAACAGTTGGATCAGGAGTTGTTTCAGAGATTATCGAGTAAAAATATTCTCTGCAGTAATACTAATATGAAGGAGTGTAGCTCAATTGGTAGAGCGCCGGTCTCCAAAACCGGAGGTTGCGGGTTCGATGCCTGCCACTCCTGCCAAAACAGTAAAAAAATATATGAAATTTAACCCAGCTAAATATTTAAGAGAAGTTCGACAGGAGGTATCTAAAGTTACCTGGCCCTCCAAACGAGAAACCTTTACATCAGCTGGAATTGTTTTGGTTGTGATTAGTATTGCTGCAATTATTTTAATGCTTTTAGATCAATTTTTTTCATTTATTGTGAGAATATTTTTAGGTTAATTCAATGGTTGAAAGTACAGACTCTTCAAAATGGTATGTTGTACATTGTCATTCTGGATTTGAAAAAAAAGTAGCAGACTCAATTTTAGACGAAGCAAAAAAAGTTAATTTAGAGGATTTAATATCTGAAGTTTCTGTGCCTACACAAGCAGTTGTTGAAGTAAGAAGGGGTGTCAGGGTTAATTCCGAAAAAAAATTTTTTCCAGGATATGTTCTAATTAAAATGATTATGAATGATGATACTTGGCACTTAGTGAGAGATATTCCAAAAGTTTCAAATTTTCTTGGAACAAAAGACAAACCAATTGCTATATCAGAAAGAGAAGTATCTAAATTATTACAAGATATTACAGAGGGTGTTGACAATCCTAAACCTAAATTTGAGTACGAAGTTGGTGAACAAATTAAAGTATCGGATGGTCCATTTGCTTCATTTAGCGGTATTATAGAAGAGGTTGACAGTTCAAGACAAAAGCTTAAAGTGTCCGTCTCAATTTTTGGGAGACCGACACCTTTAGAGTTAGATTATTCACAAGTGGTTAAAGGCTAATTAGATGGCAAAAGAAGTATTAGGATATATAAAATTACAAATTCCAGCTGGATCAGCAAACCCTGCTCCTCCTGTTGGACCTGCCTTAGGTCAAAAAGGATTAAACATCCAAGATTTTTGTAAACAGTTTAATGATAAGACAAAGGAATTGGAAAAAGGTGCACCAATTCCAACTGTTATTACTGCTTATAAAGATAGATCATTTGATTTTGTAACAAAAAAACCACCAGTTACTTTCTACTTAAAGAAAGCTGCAAAAATTAAAAAAGGTTGTCAAACACCTGGCCGATCAAAGTTAGGTAAAGTTACAATGAAACAAGTTGAAGATATTGCTAAAGAAAAATTAGAAGATCTTAATGCTTACGACGTTGAGCAAGCATCAAAAATTATACTTGGATCAGCAAGATCAATGGGTATGGAAGTAGTATAATGAATTTAACTAAAAATAAAAAAAAACAAATTGAAGGTATTGATTTTTTAAAGTCTTACAAAATATCTGATGCAGTTAAAATTATTAAAGAAAAAAAATATGTAAAATTTGATGAGTCTTTAGAGGTATGTATTAATACAGGTATTGACTCTAAGCAGTCAGACCAAAATGTCAGAGGAAGCTTTATTCCTCCTCATGGATTGGGAAAAAAAGTTTTAATTGCTGTTTTTGCCCAAGGAAAAGCTGCAGAAGAAGCTAAAGCAGCTGGTGCAAAACATGTTGGTGGAGAAGATCTGGCTGCTATTCTTGAAAAAAAGATAGACGTAGATGTTATTGTTGCCACTCCAGATATGATGTCAGTCGTTAGTAAAATAGCGAAGATTTTAGGACCTAAAGGTTTAATGCCTAACCCAAAAACAGGTACTGTGACAAACGATGTAAAAAGCACAATTGAAAATATAAATAAAGGACTTGTAGCATATAAAAATGATAAAGCAGGAACAATACACGCTGCTCTTGGAAAAATTAGCTTTGAGGAGAGTCAATTAACTGAAAATGTAATTTCTTTTCTTGATGAAATTAAAAAGATAAAACCATCTGGATTAAAGGGTAATTTTGTAAATTCTGTTTACTTATCATCTTCCATGGGATTTGGTTTAAGGGTTGAAATTTAATGAATAAAGCCGAAAAACAACAATATATTGAAAATCTTGATCAAATGTCAAAAGATTATTCTGCAGTTTTTGTTGCATCTTTTTCAAAGATGTCTGTAAAAGAAATGATTGAATTTCGCACTGAAATTAGAAATAACGATGGGGTAACCAAAGTATCAAAAAATAATATCGTTAAAATATTTGTTAATAAAGATGAAGAAAAAAAAGGTCTGATTGATTTTTTATCAAACCAAAAATTATTAATTTTTACAAATAACCCTGTAGGAACAGCGAAAGTTTGTAAAAAATTTGAAAAAGATTTAAAAAAGCTATCTGCAGAGGCAGCTTTTTTTGATAACCAGCTTTATTCAAAAGAGGATATAGCAAAGGTTGCAACTTTACCTTCTCTTGATGAAATCAGAGGAAAAATAGTTGGATTGATTAATGCACCTGCATCTAAACTTGTTAGGTTATTACAAAGACCAGATCAGGACATTATTTCAATATTACAAAACAAAAAAGACTAATTAGGGAGAGACAAAAAAAATGGCAGATTTAAATAAAATTGTTGATGAACTATCAACACTAACAGTAATGGAAGCAGCAGAACTTTCAAAACTATTAGAAGAAAAATGGGGTGTAACCGCAGCAGCACCAGTTGCAGTAGCAGCAGGTGGTGCAGCTCCAGCAGCTGAAGCAGCAGAAGAAAAAGATGCTTTTGATGTTGTTTTAACAGCAGCTGGCGATCAAAAAATTAATGTTATTAAAGAAGTAAGAGCAATTACAGGTCTTGGTTTAAAAGAGGCTAAAGACATGGTAGAGAGTGCTCCTAAAACTTTAAAAGAAGGAGCTAAGAAAGATGAGGCGGAAGCTATGAAGACACAGCTAGAAGCCGCAGGCGCAAAAGTAGAACTTAAATAATCAGTTATTATAGGTTCTACATATTATGCCACTTAGCTTTACAGAAAAAAAACGAATTCGCTATTCTTTTGGAAAGATTGGTAAAACAATCGATGTTCCAAATTTAGTTGATATTCAAAAAATTTCCTACGATAAGTTCCTTCAATTAGGGAAATCAGTAGAGAACCGTTCAAACACAGGCCTGCAAGAAGTCTTTAACTCTGTCTTTCCCATAAAAGACTATGCAGGTAAATCTGAACTTCACTATATTGATTATTATCTAGATAACCCAAAATATGATGTTGATGAGTGTAGAAGGAAAGGATTAACCTTCTCTGCCTCACTTATGGTCACTTTTCGATTGATAATTTGGGATATCAATGAAGAAACAGAAGAAAAATCATTAAGGGATATTAAAGAACAAGTCGTTTATTTAGGTGATTTACCTTTGATGACAAATAACGGTACTTTTGTAGTTAATGGAACCGAAAGGGTTGTAGTCAGTCAGTTACATAGATCACCTGGTGTATTTTTTGACCATGATGAGGGTAAAACTCATGCAAGTGGTAAGGTCTTATATAATGCAAGAATAATTCCATACAGAGGTTCTTGGTTAGATTTCGAATTTGATCATAAAGACAATTTATTCTTTAGAATTGATCGAAAAAAGAAAATGATCTCCACCACTATTCTTCAGGCCTTGCCATCAAAGGCATCAGAAAAATATTTAAAGGAGTGTATTCAAAATAAGGTTGAGCCAGATATTTATAAAGTATCAGGAATGACATCTGAGGAAATTTTAACTTACTTCTATGAAACTTTTAATTTTAAGAAAAGTAAAGAAGGTTGGATAGTAAATTTAGATTTAAATAAATTTAAGTATAAAAACTTACCCTTTAATTTAGTAGACCCTAACACTAATGAGGTAGTTGCTTACAAAGATGTAAAATTATCTCTTAAATTACTCAAAGAAATTAAAGATAAAAAAATTAATAAATTTTTCTTTAAAGAAGAGGATCTCTATGGTTTTTATTTATCTAATGACATAGTTAATTATGATAACGGATTAGTTTATGCTGAAGCTGGTACACTATTAAGTGAAGAGTTCTTTAAAAGACTAGAAGAATTATCAATCAATCAATTTTCTGTTATTAATGCTAATCAAGCCACTGGTAATTTAGGTGTTATTAACTCTCTTGTAGCTGATAAAAATAATTCTCGAGAAGAAGCTCTTTTTGATATTTTCAAAATTTTAAGACCAGGTGAGCCTCCAACTTTAGAGGCAAGTAACTACTTATTTCAAAATATGTTTTTTAGCGAAGATAGATATGATTTATCTGAAGTAGGTAGAGTTAAATTAAATACATATTTATCTTTAGATAAAGCTAATAAAATAAGAATTTTAAGTAAATCCGATATCCTTGCAGTTGCAAAAAAACTTTTTGATATGAAAACAGAAAGTGCTGGTAAAGATGATATTGATCACCTTGGAAACAGGCGTGTTCGTTCAGTAGGAGAGCTAATTGAAAACCAATACAGAATTGGTTTAGTCAGGATGGAACGTGCAATTAGAGAAAAAATGGGAACAGTTGATATTGAGTCAATCATGCCTCAAGATCTTGTAAATTCAAAACCCATACAAACTGTTCTGAAAGAATTTACCGGTACAAGTCAATTAAGTCAGTTTATGGATCAAACTAACCCACTAAGTGAGATAACGCATAAAAGAAGAATTTCTGCATTAGGACCTGGTGGTTTGACAAGAGAAAGAGCGGGATTTGAGGTTCGAGATGTTCATACAACTCACTACGGTAGGATATGCCCAATCGAAACTCCTGAGGGTTCAAATATTGGTCTAATCAACAGTCTTTCATCTTTTGCTAGAATTAATCAATATGGTTTCATCGAAACACCATATAGAAAAATAGTTAAAGGCTCTGTAACTAATGAAGTTTTATATCTAAATGCTGACGAAGAAGAAAACTATACTATAGCTCAAGCAAATAGCCCAATTAATGAAAATGGAAAATTTGCAGAAGAACAAGTAAGCTGTAGAAGAAGAGGTGACTTTATTTTCTGTGATCCATCTGAAATAGACTTTATGGATGTCAATCCTCAACAATTAGTTTCTGTGGCCGCCTCTTTAATTCCATTCTTGGAAAATGATGATGCCAATAGAGCATTAATGGGATCAAACATGATGAGACAGGCCGTTCCTCTTGTTAAAAGTGAAGCCCCTCTTGTCGGCACTGGATTTGAATCGAAAGTTGCAAGAGACAGTGGCGCTGTTGTTATTGCAAAAAATAGCGGATATGTTCATCAAGTAGACTCATCAAGAATAGTTATAAGATCTGACTCTAAAAATATTAGTAAGGATAAAAGTGGTGTCGATATTTATAATTTGAAAAAGTTTCAAAGATCTAATCAAAGCACTGCTATTAATCAAAAACCAATCGTTAAAATTGGAGATTATGTTGAAAGAGGTGATATAATTGCTGATGGACCTTCAACAGATTTAGGAGAATTAGCTTTAGGAAGAAACCTACTTGTAGGTTTTATGCCTTGGAATGGATACAATTTTGAAGACTCAATTATAATGTCCGAAAGAGTTGTTCATGAAGATAGATACACCTCAATACATATTGAAGAGTTTGAAGTTCTGTGTAGAGATACTAAATTAGGCCCAGAGGAAATTACAAGAGATATGCCTAATGTAGGAGACGAAA
>CABZMT010000002.1 GCA_902526965.1 uncultured Alphaproteobacteria bacterium | reverse complement strand
TTACTTTATGAAGAAAACTTATCTCATCACTACAACGTTACAGTCTTCATTAAAGCAGATATAAACAAAAGAAGGAAAAGAGTTTTAAATAGAGGCGTAAGTAAGAATTATTTTACATTAATGAATAACAAGCAAATTAACGAAAATATAAAAAAAAATAAATCAACTTTTACATTAGATAACAACGGTTCAATCTTGAACTTACGATTAAATATTATTAAATTACTAAATGAACTATGAGAGAAATCATACTTGATATTGAAACCACAGGCTTGGAACATAAAGAAGGACACCGTGTTATTGAAATCGGCTGTATTGAACTAAATAGCAAGGAAGTTGGCGCTAGTTATCATCAATACATAAATCCTTCTAAAACTCTTACAGAAGATAATATTAAAATACATGGTATCACTAATGAACACCTAATTGATAAACCACTTTTTGATGAAATTGCTGATGATTTTCTCACATTTATTGAAGATAGTTCAATTATTGCCCACAACGCGTCTTTTGATGTTGGTTTTCTGAATTTTGAACTAGAAAAACTATCTAAACCTAAAATTGCAAAAGAGAGAGTTATAGACACAATTAAGATAGCAAGGCAAAGATTTCCCGGTCAACAAGTATCATTAGACGCGCTTATAAAGAAATTGAAGATAAATACTCTTATTAACAGAGACCAACATGGTGCTCTTAAAGACGCAAAGCTTTTAACTGATGTATATTTGGAATTACAGGGCATTAATCAAATAGGACTAGAACTAAGTGAGAAGAAATCTGAAAAAATCACTTTAGCTAGTGAGCCGAATTACTCATCCGTCGTATTAACAAAAGAAGAGACAGAAGCCCATAAAGAGTTTATAAAAAGTAAAATACCTAATTCTAATTGGGCTAAAATGTTAAAAAATTATGAGTAGTGAATTTATAGATATCGTACTTTTTGGGGCTATCGCCATTTTTTTAGTATATCGCTTAAGAAGTATTCTCGGATCTTCTGATGGAAAAATTGTAAATATTAGAACTAAAAAAAATCCTCAATCTAAATTTAAACCAAAAATAGTTCCCAAAAATGAAAATAATGAATTTTTAGATGGCGCTAGTAAGGCCTATGAGATGATTGTTCAGGCTTACCAAAGTAACAATATTGAAAAGGTAAAAGATCTTCTCACACCAGAGGCTATGCAAGCTATGGAACAGGCGAAAGCCCCCAAAGAAATAAAATTTTCAGAAGTGAAGTCCACTAGTATTTTGGATGATAAATCCGATGATTTAAGATTAATTAAGTCTGTTAAATTTGAAACTGAACATTATAACGTTGCAAATAATGAAATTTTAAATGTTGTAGAAGAGTGGGGTTTCGAGAAAGATAAAAAATCCTCTGATCCTAACTGGAAACTTTTTTCTATTAAACTTGTCTCATAAAATAAAATTTAATTTATCTAATCAAACAAATAAAAAACGGCTAGAAGACCAGCCCAACGAGAAAATTAGTATTTCTATAGGGGGGCCAATAGTAAACACTATTAAAGCTGATAAATTAAAAAATAAGAAAATAATACCAAAAAAAAATCAAACCAAGGCAGTCTTATTGGACAACAACCTTTATAAACAATTTAAGAATAACCAATTTAGTAAGATAGACTTACATGGGTTAACGGTTGACCTTGCTCGTCAAAAATTAATTCAATATTTCAAAACAAATTATTTAAAAAAAAATCTGTTTCACATAATTGTAACTGGGCTTGGTAATAAAGCTGAAGGCGGAGAATTTTTTACAGGAAAGATAAGAAAGCAATTTCCATTTTGGCTAGATACAGAAAAGTTTCAATTTATGGTAAAGTCTTATTCTCCTTGTAAAATACAACATGGAGGATTAGGTGCCTTTTATGTTAAGCTCAAATTTAAAGAATAAATTTCTTTTCATCAGTGGGTTTTATCTCTGACTTTACAGCATCAGTGACCCAAGCTTTATTAACAACTTCTGTTTTTTGATCACTGAGGTTTGCATCAAAGCTAATTCTTTCAAGTATCTTTTCAAACATTGTCTGCAGGCGTCTAGCACCAATGTTTTCAACTTCAGAATTTATTTGTTCAGTTAGAGATGCTATCTCTTCTAAAGCCTCGTCTTCAAATTGTAATTCAATATTTTCTGTTGCAAACAAAGATTTATATTGTTTTGTCAAACTATTATCAGTCTCTTTTAAAATTTTAATAAAATCATCTTTTTTGAGAGCATTTAATCTAACCCTTACAGGCAATCTACCTTGAAGTTCAGGGAGTAAATCACTTGGTTTGGATTGATGAAATGCACCTGATGCTATAAATAAAATATGATTTGTCTCAATAGTGCCGTATTTCGTGCTGACAACTGTACCCTCAATAAGAGGTAATAAATCCCTTTGCACCCCTTCTCTAGAGACGTCTCCGCCTCGTCTTTCACTATTGGGTGCAATTTTGTCTATTTCATCAATAAAAACTATCCCACTTTCTTGAACGCTTTTAATAGCATTTTGAACAACGTTTTGCTTTTCAGCAATTTTTTCAATCTCTTCTTGGATTAATGGTTCATAAGCTTCGCCTATTTTAAGTTTTGTCTTCTTCTTGTTTTTCATACCTTTGCCAAAAATATCATTCATATTAATCATACCCATTTGAGCACCTGGTATGCCTGGGATATCTAGAGATTGAAAAGGATTTGATTTTTGGTCTAGTGCTATTTCAATATCTTTATCATTAAGTTGATTATCTCTTAGCATTAACCGGAATTTTTCTTTCGTTTCTTCACTTGGATTGTCTCCAAGCAAAGCCTTCAAAACTATTTCTTCTGCATTTAATTTAGCCTCATCTATGAAACGATCTCTAATTTTTTTCTTTTCTAAATTAATTGCAACTTCAATTAAATCTCTAATAATTTGCTCTACATCTCTACCGACATAACCAATTTCTGTAAATTTTGTTGCTTCTACTTTTATAAAAGGAGACTGTGTAAGTTTTGCCAGTTTTCTTGCTATTTCCGTTTTACCACATCCAGTTGGCCCAATCATTAAAATGTTTTTTGGTATGATATCATCTCTCAATGTTTCATCTTTAACATTCAATCTTCTCCAACGATTTCTAAGTGCAATAGCAACTGCTTTTTTTGCATCATCCTGACCAATTACGTATCGATCAAGTTCTTCTTTGATAACTTTTGGCGTAAGGGATTGGTTATCCATTAAGTTTTAATCTCGGCAATGTTTAAAGTATTGTTTGTATAAATACAAAGTTCGGCTGCAACTTTAAGGGACTCTGATGCAATTTCTTTAGCAGATAAATTAGATTTTCTTTTCAAAGCTCTTGCGGCACTTAATGCAAAGTTTCCCCCAGACCCAATAGCTACAATTCCTTCTTGTGGTTCTAGTACATCACCTGTTCCACTTATCAGAAACGTCTCGCTTTTGTCAGCAGCAATAATCATTGACTCTAACCTTCTAAGATATCTGTCCGTTCTCCAATCTTTAGCTAATTCGACACATGCTCTTTTTAAGTTATACGAAAATTCCTCACATTTTTTTTCTAGTCTATCAAAAAGAGTTAAAGCGTCGGCGGTTGATCCAGCAAATCCGACAATAATCTGGTCTTTATGAAATGTTCTAATTTTATTAGCATTTGATTTAATAACTGATGTTCCCAGTGTTACTTGTCCATCTGAAGCTATAACAACACTTTCTTTGTCACGAACGCAAACAACAGTGGTAGATCGTATTATTGTTTTATTTTTATTCATTATTCCTATAAATATAGGTACTAAATATCTGATTACAAATGCGAGATTTTACATTTAATAGAGATACAAAAGAAACAAAGATATCAATTAAAATTAATCTTGATGGTTCTGGAAAAAATAAAATTGATACAGGTATACCTTTTTTTGATCACATGTTACAGCAAATAAGCACACACAGCTTGATAGACTTAGAATTAAGATGTGATGGTGATTTAAAAGTGGACATGCACCACACTGTAGAAGATGTAGGAATTGCCCTAGGTGAAAGTATAAAAAAAGCACTAGGTGATAAAAAAGGTATAACAAGATTTGCACATTCTTATGTATCTTTCGATGAAACATTAACTAGATCAGTTATAGATTTATGCAATCGTCCGTATTTTATTTGGAATGTTAAAACATCTTTAGAAAAAGTTGGTGAAATGGATCAAGAACTTTTTTCAGAATTTTTTAAATCTATAGTGACTGAGTCAAGAATGAATTGTCACATAGAAACATTATATGGAAAAAACAATCACCATATTATTGAAAGTTGCTTTAAATCTTTTGCGATATCTCTAAAAAAAGCGATATCAATCGACCCGAAAAAAAAAGATATTCCGAGTTCAAAAGGTAAACTTTGAAAAAACAAGTTATTGGGCTTATTGACGGGCAATCTGGAAATATCGGATCAATAAATAAAGCAATCAAAGAAATAATAAAAGGAAGATCTTACCAGTTAAAAATAATTAGAGGTGAATTTGACTACTCTTTATATAATAAAATTATTTTACCTGGTCAAGGCGCCTATGCTACTCTTATTTCAAACTTAAAAAAATTAAAAATTTATAACCCATTAAAAACATATTTAGAAAATAATTTTTCATACTTAGGTATTTGTGTTGGTATGCAAATTTTATCTGATATGGGGCATGAGGAGAAGACTACAAGAGGATTAGGTATAATAGCTGGGGAGATTAAAAAATTTAAAAGTAAGAATTTAATCATCCCACACATGGGTTGGAACTCTATACGTTTGAATAAAGAAGACCAAATAATTAAAAAAAATCTTGATAATAAGGACTTCTACTTTGTTCATAGTTATATTTTTCAAAATATTAAAAAATCAAATGTTTTAGCAAATACTCATTACGGTAAAAAATTTCCTTCCATAATTAAAAAAGGAAACATTTATGGTGTTCAATTTCATCCTGAGAAAAGCCATAAATATGGACTAAATTTGATTAAAAATTACATTTTGAAGTCATGAATATTTTTCCTGCAATTGATATCATAGAAGGTAAATGCGTTCGCCTGACCAAAGGTGTTTTGAGTGATAAAACTATTTATGAAAATTCACCCGTTGAAATGGCTAAAATTTTTCAAGATGCTGGTTTTAACACAATACACGTTGTTGATTTGGATGCCACTTTAGGGAAAGGCAATAACAATCAGGCACTAGATTTAATAAGAAAAAAAATTGATATTAAAATCGAAGTAGCTGGAGGCATAAGAAGTAAAGATGCTATCAATGATAAAATTAATCAAGGTTTTGATACAATAGTAATCGGCACCTTTGCAATCAAAAATATTGATGATGTCTTAGATTATAAAGATAGTTTAATAAAAAAACTATCTATCGCATTGGATATAAAAGACAATCAAATAGTATCTCATGGATGGCAAAAAACGAACAATCTATCACTTGAGCATATTGTAAATAAGTACAATAATCGACCTATTCACTCTTATTTTGTCACTGATGTTGTTAACGATGGAATGTTATCTGGCCTAAATATAAAAACTTTTAGTTCTATTAAACAATTAACCAATAAACAAATTACCATTGGCGGCGGAGTAAAAGATTTTAATGATCTTGAACTCAGTAAAATAAATGGTTTCAATAACGTCGTAGTGGGCAAGGCAATATATGAAAATAAAATTACTATAGAAAGTTTAGCTCAATTTAATGCTTAAAATTAGAATAATTCCATGTCTCGATGTTATAAAAAATAAAGTAGTTAAGGGTGTTAATTTTAAAAACATTAAAGTCATGGGTAATGCAGTAGAAATGGCAAGGTATTATTCTTTATCTGGGGCTGATGAGTTATGTATGCTAGATATAAATGCGTCTTATCAAAATCGAAAAACATTTATCAAAACTGTTGAGGCAATTGCTAAAGTAATTAATATTCCCTTGACAGTTGGCGGTGGTGTTTCAGGTTTGGATGATATAACAGATTTACTCAATGCAGGGGCAGATAAAGTATCAATTAATTCGGCTGCTGTAAAAAATCCTAAATTAATTCGACAAGCCTCACTAAAACATGGCTCTCAATGTATAGTTGTTGCAATTGATGGTAAGAGATATGAAAATAAAATGAAAGTTGTAGTAAAAGGGGGACGAGAAATCACAAAAAAAGAACTTATAGTTTGGGCAAAACAAGTTCAGTCTTTAGGTGCAGGAGAAATATTAATGACATCAATGGATACAGATGGTGTTCAAAATGGATTTGATAGTAGCATGTTAAAAAAAGTAACTAGTAATGTAAGTATTCCTGTCATAGCTAGTGGTGGCGTTGGAAACCTAGAACACTTTTATTTAGGCCATTTAACAAAATCTACTGGTCTATTAGCTGCGAGTGTATTTCACTCTGGAAAATATAAAATTATGTCTGTAAAAAAATATTTAAAAAATAAAGGGGTACCTGTGAGACTATGAACTATGACAATGAAAATATTTTTGCAAAAATATTAAACGGAGAAATACCATGTGATAAAGTTTTTGAAAACGAATATGTGCTCTCTTTTAAAGATATCAACCCAAAAGCAAAAACACATCTTTTAATAATTCCTAAAGAGTCATTTATAGACATATCTGATTTTTTACAAAATGCTGATAAACTTTATCTAACTAATTTTTGGGCATCTGTTGACGAGATTATAAATAATTTGGGATTTCGTGATCAAGGATTTCAAATTAAAACTCATAAAGGTAAAGAAGGCGGTCAAGAGGTATTTCATTTTCATCTACATTTGCTAGCAAATGTCTAGTTATCTAGATTGTATATAATTAATTATATCTAAAACGCCTTTTATATCTTTGGCGTGATCAATCACTCTACTTATTTCTTGTTCATTGCTGGATACACCAAACAGATAAACAATTTGTTTTTGTACTTCAAAATCATATTTAAATTTCTTTATGTTAGAGTCTGTAAATATTTTTGTGTAAAGCTGTGTGCTAATAAATTTATCTTTAGCAATATCATCAAGGCCATATCCAGTATCAATTGATATCTCATTTAATACTTCATTTACACCATCTTGCTTCCAAGCTAGCCTTACAGCCTCCAATCTCATATCGCCATAAGGAACAACTCCTGTTAGCAGAACTTTTCCTAATTCAACTTCAACATCAATTCTTGTAAAGAGTGTTGCGTCGTATGAAAAGTATTTTTCTTTAATACCCAATTTTATAGTAGCATCGTCCCAACTTTCACCAAAAGTTTTTTCGTCTTCATTTTCTTTAATCACAGTCTTCGCGCCTGTGCTTATAAGAGAGGGGCCGCAACCAATGAATAATACCGAAATTAAAATTATAAGTCTTTTAAACATTCTTTAAATTAATTGATAATTTATAAAAATCATTTCTTGTTATTCTATACTTACTTTTAACGAGTTGATAAGCCTTTTTTACACCCACTTCATCAATTATTGCCAATATTTCTTTTTTATCATAGTCATTAACTTCAATATTCTCTTTTTCAATACTTACGGCCAAGACAAGTTCACCTTTAATTTTAGAATAATCAAAATCCACATAATTTTTGTTATCAATAAATATTCTCTCCTCGTACAATTTTGTTAATTCTTTCAGTATTACAACATCAAACGATTTTGAAATAGAGGCTATCGAATTAATATCTTTTTGTAATTGTTGTTTGGTAGAATAAATAATTAAATTGTTAAAATTATTTTCTAAAAGAATCTTATCTTTTTGTTCTTTTTTTTTGGGCAGAAAACCAATAAAAGTAAATTTTTTCTTATTTAGAAAGCCACTTAATTGAATACCTGATATTAGTGCGCTGGCACCAGGTATTGAATATATTTTAATTTGTTTTTTAAATAAAAAATTAATTAGCTGATTACCTGGGTCTGATATTAGAGGAGAGCCAGAGTCAGATATTAATGATATAACTTTGTTAGAATTCAAAAATTTAAGTATGTAATCTTTTTTTTTATGAAAGTCATGATCAGTATATTTTGATAAAGATGTTTTGATTTCATATTTTTTTAAAAGTTTTTTACTATTCGTAGTATTTTCACATAGAATCAAATCAGAATTTTTTAAAATATTTATAGCTCTTATTGTGATATCATCTAAATTTCCTATGGGAGTAGAAACTAAATAAAAGCCTGAGTTCATATGAATTTTTTCAAAAAAATAATTTTACTATTTACATTAATATCATTTTTTAGTTGTGTCCCAACTACAATCGAAAAAAAACAGCCTATAAAAACCGTACCAGAAATAATTGATGAGATAGAAATTACTGATGAAAAAGTAGAGGAAACAAAAAAGGTAGAGTCTGCAGAAAAACCAACAAAACCTGAGGACAAATTGATTAATTTTAATAATATTGAAAAAATAATTGTTTTTTTATCAGAGGACGAAATTTTAACTTCGTTATTCTATGAGGTATTTTTAAAGGAAATTGAAAATTTCTCTAACATTAAAAAAGTTGATTTTATTTACTCGATAGAAGAAATACAAAACCAACTCAACAATACTCTCATAATAGGCCCCACTAATTCAAAAGATTTATTTCATTTACCAAATAAACTTGGTGAAAATACCTTTATAATTTCCTTATCAAATGATTATTCGCTTATGAATAAGTATGCAGATAATGAAATTATTTTCGTATTTAGTAGCCCCTATCATCATATCAAAATACTTGGTGACTATATAAAGTCATCAAATTCTTTGGGCGTTCTATATAAGCAAAATGATTATGGATTAAAATTATTCAAATATTTTGAACAAACTTATCCTTTGAAATATATTAAATCGACTCCTTTTGGAGATAGTGCAGTAGATTTAGAGCTATCAGTAAAATTGATGGGTGATCTTAACACCTACGACAATATAATCATACTTGATGATAGTTTTAGTTATAAGGATCTAGTTGGCTATTTAGCAACTGAGGATGGAACCTATCCTCTGGAGAGGGTTTATCTAATTGATAACTTTTTAGAACAAAGGAAAAGTTTAGAAAACTATTATAATCCTATAAATAGGACTTTCTTGAAAAATATTAATATTGTCAATATGGTTGAACCTCATCGAGAATTCTTCTTCAAAACTTCAGTGAAAATATCATTGTCTATTGTTAACCAGATTTTAGAAAATAATTTTTTACCAAGCACTATTAATCATGAAAATTTTGGGAAATTGTCTATTGATAATTTGATGATTAATTATCCTGTAATATTTGAGTAGATAATTTTTCAAATGCTTTATACCTGTGTGAATTTAATAACTTTTCACTTTTTTCCATTTCAGCGAAAGTTTTATTACTATATTTTGGAATAAAGTAAGGATCATATCCAAAACCATTCACCCCCTTTTTTTCTTTTATAATAAAACCTGGAATACTGCCAGAAACATTATATTTTTCTTTTTTTCCTATTACACAAATAGAACAAAAAAATGATGAGGCAATATAATTTAAGTTTTCAAACTTACTAAAAATAAAATCAATGACCTTTTGTTCGCCGCCCATTTTTTTAGCTTCTCTTGCTGTATTTATGCCAGGATAGTCCTTTAAGTCGTTTACAATAAACCCACTATCATCACACAACACAAGAGAATTAGTCTTTTCTAAAAAATATTTTGATTTAATTTCAGCATTCTTCTTAAAGGTTTTACCATCTTCTATAGGTTCTCCGAGATCTTTGAACTCGTTAAGATCATGTATATGAAAATTTTCAAACAAACTAAAGTGTTCAATATAAAATATAAATTCTTGTAATTTACCAGCGTTGCTTGTGCCAAGTAATAAACTATTTTTCAATTGCTAAGTTTTGAGTATTAAAAATCTCTGGCATTGAGCTTTCAACAAGTTCTATAAAATCCATAATAGTTTGTTTGCTAAATTTAGCCTCTTCACCAGTAGACTGAAACTCAATAAATTGTCCATCATTAGCCATTACAACATTACAATCTACTTCAGCTCCAGAGTCTTCGTTATAATTTAAATCTATGCAAGGTGTTCCTTTAACGACACCAACTGAGATAGCTGCAACTTGATTTACAATAATAGCCTTTGATAGATTATATTTATCTTTAAATTCATTTATAGATCGAACAAGACTGACATATCCACCAATTATTGATGCAGTCCTTGTGCCACCATCAGCACTGATAACATCACAATCAATCTTTATAGTTTTTTCACCAAGTATATCCAAATTAACAGCACATCTTAAACTTCTACCAATAAGTCTTTGGATTTCTTGTGTCCTCCCAGACTGTTTCCCTTTTGCTGCTTCCCTATCCATTCTTTCAGATGTAGAAGAGGGTAACATTCCATATTCTGCAGTTAACCAACCTTTTCCAGAATTTCTTAAAAATCCAGGAACCCTATCTTCAATGATAGCAGAACAACAGACATGGGTGTCACCTAATTTTACCAAACATGATGACTGATTATTAGGTTGAAAACCTGGGATTATTTCTAAATTTCTAATTTTAGAAAGGTCCCTATCATTTCTTGAATATCCAGACATTTATGTTTTATTATTTTAAGTTATAAGATTAATAAAGATTAATGAATAAAAAAATTACTGACATCGGAGCAAGGTCAAAGTCTATATTTAAGGCACTTGTAGAAAGTTATTTAAAGACTGGAGAGCCGATGGGCTCGAAAGCCTTAAGCTCAAAAATTTCTTATAGACTTTCACCTGCCACTATCAGAAATGTTTTAAATGAAATAAACTTTCACGGACTGATACAAAAAGGACACTTTTCTGCGGGTAGCATACCAACAGATTTGGGCCTGCAGTTTTATACACATGCTCTTTTAGAGCCAGGCGCAATAAGTAAAAGCGAAAGAGAGATAATTGAGAAATCATCTAAATCAAATAATTTTTTAAATGAACAGGAATTGATTACAAATACTTTGAATGGATTATCAAAACAAGCTAGTCTTGTAATTAATAATGAAAAATTGACAAAAATTAGAAAAATTGATTTCCACAAAATTGACAATCACAAAGTTATATTCATTATTGAGCATGATGATGGTTACACATCTAATAGATTAATAGAAATTAATGAAAATATTCAAATAGAAGATTTAAATAGCATTGGAAATTTTATTAATAAATTTCCAAAATCTATGACTCCTGCGGAAATACAAAATAATATAAAAATTTTTATCAAATCTGCAAAAAATCAAATTAGCAACACCACAAAAAAATTACTCCTTAATGGTATAAAAATTGAAAGATCTCAAAACTCAGAGACATTCTTTGTAAGAGGGCTACCAAACTTAATAAAAAATAATATAGATACAGACCTTGACAGCATCAATGAACTCTTGAGTGACATAGAAACAGGTAAAATGGCTAATAAAATGATTAAGGCCTTGAAAAAGTCAAAAGGAGTACAAATATTTATTGGTAGCAATACAAACTTTTTTAAAAATACTAACCTATCGATGATTTTATCAAATTATAAAACTAAAAATGGACTTACTGGTGCTATTGGTGTGATAGGTCCGAAAAGAATTGATTATCAGCGCATTGTTCCTATTGTAAGTTATATGTCTGAAACAATTTCTAAAAAATAAAAGGACTATAATGGAAGAAGAAGAAAAAAATAAAAATCAAACTCAGTCAGAAGAGGAAATTTTAGATAATACAGAAGCTGCTGAGTCTGAGGTTGAAGAAAAATCTGAAACAGCTGAAGAAATTATTCAAAAACTTAATGAAGAAATTGAAGGTTTAAAAGATCAAAGGTTAAGAGCAGTAGCTGAACTAGAAAATTTTAGAAAAAGAGCAGAAAAAGAACAGTCAGATGCACTGAAATATGGAATAGCTAATTTTGCAAAAGAAATAATTAATATCGGAGATAATATTGAAAGAGCAAAATCAAGTATTTCAGATGATGTTAAGTCCAATGATAGCATTAAGTCTGTCGTGGAGGGTTTAGATTTGATCGCTCAATCTACATTGAGTACGTTTGAAAAAATTGGTATTAAGAAAATCGAGAGTCTTAATGAGAAATTTGACCACAATTTACATCAAGCTATGATGGAGATCGAAAAAAATGATTGTGAACCGGGCACTATTGTCAAAGAACTGATACCCGGATACACATTGCATGATAGATTGTTAAGGCCAGCAATGGTTGGTGTTTCAAAAAAACCTCAAGAAAATCAAGGCGCAAAAGATACTGAAGAAGAAAAACAACCTGAAAAGTAATATATTTCAACAGTTTTATTGCCCTTGAATTAAGCAAGTATTAACCCATATAAATAGAAGATTATTTATTTTAAAAGTAGGAACATAAAATGGCTAAAGTTATTGGAATTGATTTAGGTACCACAAACTCTTGCGTGGCAATCATGGATGGTAAGAATCCAAAAGTAATAGAAAATTCTGAAGGTGCTAGAACAACACCTTCTGTTGTAGCTTTCACAGAGAGTGAAAAGTTAATTGGTCAATCAGCAAAAAGGCAAGCTGTGACCAATCCGGAAAATACATTATACGCAGTAAAAAGATTTATAGGTCGAAGTTTTGAAGACGACACCGTCCAAAAAGATTTAGGCTTATCTCCTTTTAAGATTATCAAAGGTAACAACGGAGATGCATGGGTCGAAGCACAGGGTGAAAAATATAGCCCAAGCCAAATTTCTGCTTTCATTCTCCAAAAAATGAAAGAAACAGCCGAGGCTTATACTGCGGAAACAATTACTCAAGCGGTAATAACCGTTCCGGCTTACTTTAATGATGCACAAAGACAAGCAACAAAAGATGCTGGTAAAATAGCTGGACTAGAGGTTTTAAGAATTATTAATGAACCAACAGCAGCTTCACTAGCATATGGATTAGATAAAAAACGATCTGGTACAGTAGTTGTTTACGATTTAGGCGGTGGTACTTTTGATGTATCAATTCTAGAAGTTGGAGACGGTGTATTTGAGGTTAAGTCCACTAATGGTGACACTCACTTAGGTGGAGAGGATTTTGATTTACGAATTATTGATTTTTTAGCTAGTGAATTTAAAAAAGAGCAAGGCATAGATTTAAAAAATGATAAATTAGCATTACAACGTTTAAAAGAGGCAGCTGAAAAAGCAAAGATCGAACTTTCAAGTTCTACACAAACAGATGTTAACTTACCTTTTGTTACAGCAGATCAATCTGGGCCAAAACACTTAAATGTAAAATTAACAAGAGCTAAACTTGAAGAGCTGGTTGATGACCTTCTTCAGAGCACCATTGAACCTTGTAAAAAAGCTTTAAGCGATGCAGGCCTTTCAGCAAGCGATATTAATGATGTGATCTTAGTTGGTGGAATGACAAGAATGCCTAAGGTAACTGAAATTGTTAAGAACTTTTTTGGTAAAGACCCAAGTAAGGGTGTTAACCCCGATGAGGTTGTAGCCATGGGTGCTGCAATCCAAGCAGGTGTTCTTCAAGGTGATGTAAAAGATGTATTGCTTTTAGATGTAACACCACTTTCACTTGGTATTGAAACACTAGGAGGAGTATTTACCAAGTTAATCGAGAGAAATACCACTGTTCCAACAAAAAAAAGTCAGGTCTTTTCTACTGCAGAAGACAATCAAAACGCAGTTACTATAAGGGTTTTCCAAGGTGAAAGAGAAATGGCTGCTGATAATAAGCTTCTTGGTCAATTTGATCTAGTTGGCATACCCCCAGCGCCAAGAGGAACTCCTCAAATTGAAGTAACATTTGACATCGATGCCAATGGTATTGTCAATGTGTCTGCAAAAGATAAATCCACAGGAAAAGAACAGCAGATTAAAATACAAGCATCCGGAGGTTTGTCAGATGAAGAGATCGACAAAATGGTAAAAGATGCAGAGGCTAACGCAGAAACAGATAAGAAAAAAAGAGAAGAAGTTGATGTTAAAAACCAAGCAGATAGTTTAGTTTTTCAAGTTGAAAAGAACATCAAAGAGCATGGCGATAAAATAAGTTCAGAAGATAAATCTAAGATAGAAGCTGACTTGAAAGATTTAAAAGAGGCCCTTGAAAAAAATGATGCTGAAGCTATAAAACAAAAAACACAAAATCTTACTCAATCATCCATGAAGATGGGTGAAGCGATGTACAAAGACCAGCAATCAACTGAAGCACCTGGTGCAGAACAACCACAGCAAGAAAATAAATCTGATGAAAATAAAAATGAAGATGATGTTATCGATGCTGATTACGAAGAAGTAGACGACGATAAAAAAGCAAGCGGACAGTAAATCTTAGCTTGCGTTAATTTATTATGGCTGAGGATTTTTATGACACTCTAGGTATATCCCGTGAAGCTAGCGACAATGATATTAAAAGCGCCTACCGTAAATTAGCAATGAAATATCATCCTGATCGTAATCAGGGTGACGCTTCCGCTGAACAAAAATTTAAAGATGTAAGCCAAGCTTATGAAATTTTAAAAGACCCCAAAAAAAGACAAACATACGATCAATTTGGTCATGCTGCTTTTGAACAGGGCAGCGGTGGAGCTGGTGGGTTTGGACAGCAGGGCTTTGGTGGATTTTCAGATATTTTTGAGGATATATTTGGTGCCTTTGGTGAGGGTGGGCAACGCGAAAGTAGAGGCGATGACTTACGTTACGATGTCACAATTGACTTAGAGGAAGCTTTTGCTGGAAAAGCATTAGACGTAACTATACCTAAAATGATCAATTGTCCCGAACAACACAGTTATAAAAGCTGCTCTACTTGCCAAGGATATGGAAAAGTTAGAACACAAAGTGGCTTTTTTTCTATGGAGAGAACCTGTGGAAGATGTGCCGGAACAGGCCAAGAAATGAAGGGCCGATGCTCAAAATGTAGTAATACAGGCAGAGTAAAACAAAATAAGAAACTGCAAATCAAAATCCCCGCAGGGGTTGAAACTGGCAACAGAATTAGAATGAGTGGAGAGGGAGAGGCTGGAGAAAGAGGGGGCACATACGGTGACCTTTATGTTTTTATCAATGTAAATAACCACAAACTTTTTCAAAGAGAGCGAGATAACATTATATGCGATGTTGCCATACCTTTCACTACTGCTACTTTGGGGGGTAATATTGAAGTTCCCACAATAGAAAAAAAAATGGTTAACGTCTCAATTCCTAAGGGAATGCAGTCGGGACACAAACTAAGAATAAAAGGTAAGGGCATGAGTATATTAAGAGCAAAAACTAGAGGGGATATGATTGTTAGAGTACATGCTGAAACCCCAGTAAATTTATCAGCAGATCAAGAAAAAATTCTAAATAAATTTAATGACACCCTTACCAAGAAAAATTCGACAATGACAGAGGGATTTTTCGACAAAGTAAAAAAAATGTTTAATTAATGAGTTATTGTTTTGATTTTATCGAAACACCAATCAGTAAGTTTTTTGTTCTAGATAGCCCAAAAGGTATTCATTATTTAATCAAATATAATGATAAAAGAACAAAGAGTATCATAAAACTCTACAATCCAAGTAAAGGATTGATCTTTAGAAAAGTTAATATTTTTATAACTGAGTTTTTTAAAGGAAAAATTCAAAAACCATTATATCTTAAAATAAAATTTATCAACGGAACGCCATTACAAAAAAAAGTATGGAAGGAGATTTTGAAAATTCCCTATGGTAAAACAATTTCTTATTCTGATCTTGCCATAAAGATAAAAAAACCAAAAGCTGTAAGAGCTATAGCATCTGCGGTTGGGAAGAACCCTGTGGGTTTACTAGTCCCATGTCATAGAGTAGTAACGAAAAGCGGAAATCTTGGCGATTATATGTGGGGGAAAAAAATTAAGAGGCAGATACTAGATATAGAGTATAAAGGAACGGCTGACTCGACATATAGAGGAGGAAAGTGAAATGCCGAATCAGCCCCCGCATGAATGCTAACTGAACACTAGTTAATATTTTGATATAGTCAAAGTTGTTCAATCACAAAAAATCTAGAAATGAACCTTAAATCCATTTTATCCTATAGTTTTCAATCATTTTATCTTGCTGGAAGTTTTTTATTATTATTTATTTTTTTGCCAACATTTTACAATTTATCAATAGGTATCCCCTTAAGTGTCATTGGTTTAGTAATATTAACATCTAGATTATTTGATGTTATTTCAGACTTTTTAATTGGCTACCTATCAGAAAAAAGAATTATTTCAGGTCGATCAAAAAAAAACCAAATCCTTCTTGGTATAATAGTATTTATTTTTTCTCTATTTGGTCTTTATGTTATTCAATCAGATAACATTTATTCTTTCATTTTCTTTTACAATTTAGCTTTGATTAGTTACTCAATTGCAATTATTCCTTATGATTCAATTGTAATAGATCAAAAAAAAATTCTTAAAAAAAGATTCCGTTTAGCCGCAATTAAAGAAATATTTGCAATTTTAGGAGTATTATCAGCTCTAATTATTCCTACTATCATTTCAAAACTTCAGGGTGTTGATTTGTTAAACCCAAACGTAATAAAAATAAGCGGGTTAATTTTTATTATCTTAGCTATTACAGGGGGATTAATTTTTTATTTATTTTATGACGACGAGCTAAATTATAAGTCTAACGAAATTTCTTGGGTACAACTAAAATCATTTATAGAAAAAAACAAAAAGATTGTATCTTTTTCTTATATAACATTTTTTAACTTACTTGCTAATAACTTTACTGCAAATTTATTTATTTTATTCGTTTCAGATTATTTGGGTCTTACCGAATATGCAGGTTATTTATTAATTTTATATTTTTTAATAACATTGATATCTACACCTTTCTGGTATTTGTACGGAAGAAAATTCTCAAATATGTTTCTTCTTCAGTTTGGTACTAGCCTAACTATATTTGGTTTCCTTTTTGTTATTTTTACAAATAGCAACAGTTGGCAAATATATTTATTTGTCATATTAATCACTGGTATTGGGATTGGAATTGATCTTATTATCCCTCAAATTGAATTAGCAGATATTCTTGATCAAAATAATGACAATCGTTTATCTCAGATCTTTACTTCATTGTTCTCAATAATTAAGAAAGCAGCCATTGGTATCGCTGCAGGCATCGCATTAACTGGTTATGGCTATTTACAGTCTATTAATTTCTCGTTACACCCCAATATTCCAAATATAATGATATTCTATTTTTTTATTCCACTGATTATTAAATTGTTCGTATTACTCTTGGTAATGAGATATAGAAGTAAATTCCATGTCTCAATTAGAGAGTAAAAAGCACTTAATATATATTTTAGGTACTTTTGCCTTTTTATTATTTTCCATTGCAGACACAATCATAAAACTAATTGGTGATCTTTATAAAGATACAGTTATTTTTTCAATAGCCAGCTTCTCTGCTTTAATTCCAGTTTTAATTTACTTGCTGTATAGAAAAAGTTTTGCAGAAATAAAAACTAAAAATTATAGACTCCACTTTTTCAGAGGAATTTTAATGACTTTAACTTACTATTTTGTAGTTAAGGGAATAATTCTTCTCCCATTATCTATAGCTTACCCAATAATTTTGTCAGCTCCAGTGCTCCTTTCAATAATGGGGATAGTAATTTTGAAAGAAAGTATTTATCTTTCAAAAATAATTTCTTTAATACTTGCAATGATAGCAGTTTTTATGGTCTCAGGTTTTAGTTTAAATGCAGGATTTAATTCTTTAGGAGTTATTTTTTTAGTCTTAGGAGTAATATCATTAGCGTGTTTAGATTTTACTGTTCGGGTATATGGGAAGTCCGAGAGAACTATGGCTTTAACTTTTTATAGTATGGCGACTGCTGGTATAATTTTTACAATATTTTCAATAAATCATTATAAAGATATTGCTATGAACGATTTTTTAATAATGATAAGTGCCGGTTTGATTGATGGCGTTGCTATGATGATTTTAATCTATTCCCTTAGAAGGATTGAAGCCTCATTTTTTAGTATTACGCATTACTCACAGATAATTTTTGGGATAGTTATAAGCATTGTTGTTTTCAATCATTACCCTTCAACAATTGAAATATTAGGAGCCATTTTAATTATTATCTCAGGTTATTTGATTTATTCTAAATTAAAAAAATTAAATTGATTGTTGGTTCATTGGGTAAATAGAACACCCTGATATTTTCCATTCACCATTATCTTTAACTAGCGAGTACATTGCTAGATAAGAAACATTGTCTTGAGAGATTATCTGCAATTGGTGATAAATTGATCCTTCAAAAAATTTAGACTCCATGAAATAATAATCTTTTGGGTTATAAACTGGCTCGTAGTAATTCTCAACCATGCTCATAAAATCTTGAGGGTTATTAAACCTCATTTTAATATAAGGAGATGCATGAAAAAAAGCCCCTTCTGCATCTTTGTTAATAAAGGCTTTTAGTTGGCTTTCAATTATAGCTTGCGTTTCGCTAAACTCAGTTTTATCAATAGTATCTGCGATTGATAGAGTACTAAATAGAAATATGGATACGGTAGTATAAAATATTTTTTTAAACTGCATATTATATATATGCGTAATTTAACAAATTAGATGAAAATTTTTATTGTTATATTTACTTTTCTTTTTAACCTATCCGTTAGTTATGCAGATCAAAACAGCCCTAAACTTGATGATCTATTTAGTCAGCTTTATGAGGTTAAGAGCTACAAAGAACAAAGTCTTATAGTATCTCAAATTTGGGAAGAATGGCTGATAACTGAAAATTCTGAAGCTCAGACAATCATGGATAACATGCCTTATTTTTTCAGTTCAAAAAACTATAAAGATGCTATCGCTTCTTTAGATTTCATAATTCAAGAGGAGCCAGACTTTGCAGAGGCTTACAATAAAAGAGCCACATTTTTTTTTATGATGGGGGACTATGAAAGCTCTATGAGAGATATAGAGGCTACTTTGTATTTAGAACCCAGACATTTCGGAGCCCTTGACGGCCTTAGTAGAATTTTGATTTATTATAAAAACTACGAAGAGGCACTTAAGGTTTATGAAGAAATGAAAAGACTGATGCCAAACGATATAACCGTAGATATGAAAATTGATCGTTTAAAACAGATAATTTCGAAAGAAACTTAAATTTAATGATCAAATATTAAAAATGACTTTTGGTTTTATAAAGAATTTTTGCCCCTTGCCACCTTCCTCCTCGACAATGTCTCAACCCAAGCGGCTAGGGGACGGGTATAATATTCCAATTTTGGTTGATATGAAACAGATTTTTTATAATTTAAAAAAGCCTGTCAAATAAGAAAAATATTGTTATAGATGTTATTTAAAAATTAATTGGTTATAAATTGAGCTGTGAAAAAAAAATTTAACACAAAAGTAATTCATGCTGGACATGGTTCAGATAAAGAAACCGGAGCAGTCATGCCGCCGATCCATCTTTCATCAACGTTTAAACAAATTGAACCTGGAAACTTTGAATATGAATATGCGAGAACAAAAAATCCTTCCAGAGATGTATTAGAAAAACTATTAGCACAAATCGAGTCTGGTCACAAAGCTTTTGCATTTGCATCTGGAATGTCAGCAATAAATACAGTTTGCGATTTATTTGGTACTAACTTCCATATAATTTGCTCCGATGATGTTTATGGAGGCACACGTAGATTATTTGATAAAGTAAAATCCGATATTGAAGTAACTTATATTGATTTCGATAAAAACGTAAACTGGAATGATGAAATAAAGGAAAATACTAAATTCATTTGGGTTGAAACACCCTCAAACCCTTTAATGAAAATTATTGATATTAAAAACACTGTTAGTATTGCAAGTGAATTTAATTTACCAGTTATTTGTGATAATACATTTGCCTCTCCTTTCAATCAAAGACCACTTGAATTAGGAGCAGATATGGTTGTGAGTTCCTCCACAAAATATTTAGGTGGTCATTCTGATATCGTAGGAGGGTCCATTGTGATTAAAGAAAATAAAGAATATGCCGAGAAAATTTCATATATTCAAAATGCAGTTGGCGCTATTCCTTCACCCTTCGATTGTTATTTACTAACAAGAAGTATTAAAACACTATCTGTGAGAATGAAACAGCATAATGAGAACGCTATTTCCGTATCTAATTTTTTAACAAACCACTCTAAAATTAATAAAGTTTTTTTTCCAGGTATTGATGAAAGATATAAAGAAGTCGCAGCAAAACAAATGGATGGTTTTGGTGGAATGATGTCTTTTATTCTCGATACAAATATTGATGGAGTAAAAAGTTTTCTTAAAAATCTAAATATATTTACCCTAGCAGAGAGTTTAGGAGGAGTTGAAAGTTTAATAGAACATCCTGCTATCATGACTCACGCATCAATCGATTCTTCGATAAGAGAAAAATTGGGTATTACCGATACATTGTTAAGAATATCGGTTGGTATCGAGGATGTTGATGATTTGATTGCAGATTTAGACCAAGCCCTGTCTAAAATTTAAAATGAAAGATATAGTTGATTTTATTGGCAATACGCCACTCATTAAACTCAAATATCCATCTGAAATTACAGGGTGTAATATTTATGGAAAAGCAGAATTTATGAACCCAGCCGGTTCTGTTAAAGACAGAACAGCTCTGGGAATAATTCTCGATGCCGAGGAGAATAACTTAATAGAGCCTGGAGGCACTGTTGTAGAGGGCACCTTTGGAAATACAGGTATTGCCTTAACAATGATTAATAATGCTAGGGGATACAAAACTATAATTGTTATGCCTGATGGAGCCTCTGAGGAAAAGCAAAGTATTTTAAGGAACATGGGAGCAGAGCTCAAAGTCGTAGCTACTAAACCTTACTCAGATCCAGGTAATTACCAACACGTATCTAAGAGACTAGTTGAGGAATTACAATCAAAAGGAGAAACCTCTGTTATGTGGGCTAACCAATTTGATAATACGGCAAATTATAAATTTCATTCGAAAACTACAGCTGTAGAAATATTCAATCAGCTTGATGGAAAAGTAGATGGCTTTACTTGCGCTATAGGATCTGGAGGAACTCTAGCAGGCACATCTATTGGACTCAAAGAATTAAATTCAAACATTAAAATAGCTTGTACAGATCCACAAGGTGCCCAAATGTATAATTATTTCAAATTTTCAAAACTAGAAGTTAAAGGGGAGCCGTCAGAAGCGGAGGGAATAGGTCAGTATAGAGTAACCAAAAACGTAGAACCTTCCCTTGTCGATCTTTCATATCATATTACGGACTACAAAGCATTTGAACTCTTATACAAAATGGTCAAAACAGAGGGTTTGTTTCTTGGCTCTAGCTCTGGTGTAAATGTAGCCGGGGCAATTGAAATGGCAAAAGAAATGGGGCCAGGAAAAAACATTGTTACAATTTTGTGTGACGATGCAAATAAATATTTCAGTAAACTTTATAATAAAAATTACTTATTATCCAAAAAACTTCCAGTGCCTGATTGGTTGTAATTTATTTTTTTGAGAACATCATTCTTTTAAGAGTACGATCTTTTAAGATAAAATGATGCATCAATGCTGCTCCTGAATGAATAAAAAAGAGGAGTAAAACAACATTACTGGTGTACTCATGTATTTGTCTGAATATAAACCTCAAATCACTATCCACATCTATTATTGACGCCAATTCTATATTAAAAAAGATAACAGTATCTCCTTGTAGGTTCGTCACTAAATAACCAGAAATTGGCTGTAAAAAAAATATAAAATAAAATAAAAAATATGTAGTCTTAGCTGCATATACTAAAATTTTATTACTAACTAAAAGCTTTGGTCTTATATTAATCCATTTCCAACTAAGCCGAAAAATAGCTAATAAAAGTATTAATAGGCCAAGAGTATTATGAATGATTAATATTTCATAATAATACTGATAATTATTTTCTAAGTTCTTACCTAAAAAATAGACGGCAATCAATAGAAGTGCCATTGACCAGTGAAATAATTTACTGATTAAGCCGTATTCATCTGCGGTGTTAGCTAGTCTCAAATTTTACCCATATATATGTTACTATTTTTAATAATATGAAATTTAATAAAATATTATTATCAATATTATTTATATTATTAAATCTTAATGCTCATTCAAGAGATTACATAATTGTACAATCTACAACAAGTATTGCAAATACAGGGCTACTAGATTTACTGTCAAGTAAATTTGAAAAGCAATCAGGTATCAAAGTTAGACCAATTGCTGTTGGCACAGGTAACGCTATATCTAACGCCAAACGAGGCGATGGTGATGTGTTAATGGTACACTCAAAAAAAGATGAATTAAAATTTGTTTCAGATGGCTTTGGGGTTAAAAGATATGAATTAATGTATAACAATTTTATTATTGTCGGCCCTAAAGAAGATCCTGCAAAAATATCTCAGGAAACCGATATAAAAAATATTATGAAAAAAATTTCACTTTCAAACCAAAAGTTTATCTCGAGAGACGATAAATCAGGAACTCATATAAAAGAAAATGATTTATGGAAACTCGCTAATATTAACCTTTTCGATAATCACAAATATATAAAAACAGGAACAAGCATGGCCAACACTTTGAATGTAGCATCAGAGATGAATGCCTATACCCTCAGCGATAAGGGCACATGGATTGCATTTAAAAATAAAAACAATTTAAAAATCCTTTTTGAAGGAGGGGAAGAGATGCATAATGAATATGGAATAATAGCAATTAATCCTCAAAAATTTCCTCACGTTGAATATGACAAATCAAAAGAGTTTATTGAATGGCTAATTACAGGCGCGGGCAAAGATGTTATTAATAACTTTACTTATAATGGGGAAAAATTGTTTTTTACAAACTAAATTTTTATTAATTTTCTAGATGCTAACCTTTGAAAAAATACAGTCAGCGATTTTCATAACACTTTATGTGAGCATATTTTCGACAATCATATCATTTATTCTTTCAATGTTTTTTGGATATATTCTAGCGATTTATCAATTCAAATTGAAAAAATCTATAGTAATTTTTTTAAGCTCGATGACTTCCATTCCTCCTGTTTGCGCCGGGCTTTTAGTTTATTTATTAATTAGCAGATCTGGGCCTCTTGGTTGGATGGAAATATTATATTCACCATTGGCTATGATATTAGCTCAAATAGTCATTACTTTTCCTATTATGATTACCTTAATTATTAAAAATATTGAAACTGATTACCCAATTTACAAAGAAGAACTCTTATCCTACGGGGCAAGTAAAAAGGATATAATTTTCTTGCTTATATCTAATAAATTAAATATTTACATCACCGTGATTTTAGTGGGGTTTGGAAGAGCCATCAGTGAATATGGGGCCGCAGCTATCGTGGGAGGATCCATTGATCACTTTACAAGAAATATGACAGCTACCATTGCATTAGAAACTTCTAAAGGGAATGTTTCATTAGGTATTATTTTAGGAGCCATACTAATTTCATTAACATTAATAATATCAATTATCTTAAATACTTTAAAAAATGATTAGCGCTTATAATCTTTCATATACTACTGATCAAAAAAAAATACTGAATAATATAAATATTAGTATCCAAAAAAATAAAATTACTGTTATTTCTGGAAAGAATGGGTCAGGTAAAAGTACACTATTAAAAATTTTAAATCGTCTAATTGTCCCAAGTAAGGGCTCTATAAAATCACAATATGAAAAGCCTGTACCCATGTTATTTCAACGATCTCTTTCGTTGAATAAGAGTTTAGAGGAAAATTTTTTGCTTTTGAATAGTATCAAAAAAACAAAAATTGACAGAACTTTTTATAATCTATTTAATTTAAGAAAATTAAAAGCAAATAAATTTGATAGTTTATCTGAGGGAGAAAAGCAAAAAGTTTTCATTTCTAGGCTTATGAGCTTCGAGCAAGATATATTAATTATGGATGAGCCAAATCAAAACTTAGACATAGAAAGCGAAGAAAAATTTTTCGAGAAATTATCTGATTTAAGCAAATCTAAAACAATTATCATGACGTTACATGATATGGATTACATTAAAAAATTGGCTGACAACTTAATAATTTTAGATAATGGTAAGCTAATATTTAACGATCTAGCGTCTAATTATTAATAACCTTGTTAATAGCTTATATATATGTCTTAATTAAACATGATCAAACTCTCCCTAGCTTTATTACTTTTTTCCACTTCACTTTTGAGCGCAAACCCTGTTGCAGACAGACAAGAATCGATGAGAGATTATAATAAACTTATGAGAGCCGCAAATAACCTCATTAGGGACTCAGTTATCAATGATGACCTTGCAAGTATTTATGAAGAAATTGAAGAAATTATGAAAGTCTACCCAACTTTATTTCCTGACGATTCATTTGGCGGTAAGTCCAAAGCAAGTACAGACATTATTGATAATAGAGACTTATTTAATCAAATTGCAAAAGAAACAGAGGACAATGCAGCATTCGCTAAGTTAGCAGCACTGGAGGGTAATGTTGACGAAGTACAACAATATCATCAAAACTTATTTGGGAGCTGCAAAAGTTGTCACTCCCGTTTTAAAGATTAACCGCATGTTAAAATATTTTTTTTTATTTTTTTTTCTATCAACTCATTTATTATTTGCAGATAATAAGCTAATGAAATACATACCGATAGACACAGAAGAAACTTTAAAAAGAATTCAAGAAGGAGCGATAGTTATTGATGTCAGATATCCATATGAATACAATAAGATAAGAATAGAGAATTCACACAATATTCCTTTTAAAGAAATAACCGTTGAAAAGATTAATTCCATAAATCCTGATAACAAGGACATTATTATTCATTGCACTGCAGGCATAACCTCTAAAAAGGTAGCGGACAATTTAGTTGCACAAGGATATCAAGGCACTATTTATGAAATGGACAAAGGATTGATCGATTGGGTAAACCTCGGTTTTAAAACCGAGCAAGGCATATAATACTTACTACAAATATAACTATGAAAAATAGTTAGTGCTGAACATATAGTAAATCATATATCCAATAAGTCCTACGACCAGCAACACTAGAGGTATTACTGATATTGTAAAAGCCTCCCTAAATTTCTTATTAAATAATAACAAACTTACCAATAGTAAAATTAAAAGAATGAGTAGAAGTCTGATCATGTTATTAATTTTAGCATAATATTTAATAATTTTGCTATTCCATATTGGCTTATTTAGGTATAACAAGACTTAATCATGTCTAAAGTAAAAGTAGCTATTGCTGGAGCATTAGGAAGAATGGGAAATAATCTTATTAGTTCAGCGATTTCAAATACAAATGTTGAACTTATTGGTGTATTTGATGTCAAGGATATTGACACTAACTTTATATCCAAGTATCAAATTCCAGAAAATATCATTACCACAAGAGAAGAGTCTTTTAAAACAGCAGATATAGTAATAGATTTCACGTCACCTAAAGCCTTATTTAATTTTACAGAAGCCGCCGTTTCTAATAACACTGGTTTAGTAGTTGGTACAACGGGCTTAGATGAAAGTCATTTCAATCTTTTAAAGCAATCAAGTAATTCAACTAAAATCTTCTATGCACCAAACATGAGTTACGGTGTAAATACATTTTTTGAAATTGCAAGAAAAGCCGCAAAACATTTAAAAGATTTTGATATAGAAATAATTGAGACACATCACCGACATAAAAAGGATGCTCCTAGTGGAACAGCTTTAAAGCTTGGTGAAGAGATTGCAGCAGTGCTTGGGCTATCCAAATCAAATTTTAATTTTAAACGTCAAGACCAAGAGGGCCAAAGAAAAGAAAATGAAATTGGATTTTCATCAATAAGAGGAGGGAATATACCAGGGGAACATACAGTTATATTTCACGGCGATAATGAGTCTGTAGAATTAACACACAAGGCCTATAATAGAAAAATTTTTTCCGATGGTGCCATTGAGGTGGCAGTTTGGCTTTCTGCGCAGGAAAATGGTTTTTATTCTTTTAAAGACATGATCAGCTAGACGAGGAACTGTACTTTTCAATTATTCTTTTTAATTTTTTTCTTCTATCCTCACTTAAAAAACTAGCAAATAATTTTTTCTTACCAGAATAGTTAACACTCAAGGAATTTTTTTCATTTTTTATTTTCAACCAATTAAGATTATAACTATTCTGTTCAACAATTTCATCACCATCAAGCCGTTCTAATTGCATAGATTTTGATTCCAAAGAAATTTTTTCAGTTTTTTTCAAACTCCTAACAAAATAAATAGTGCAAATAACCAAAATAGAAAATTCAACTAGACCAAAGATTATTATGGGCCAAGCCCCAACAAGTAAAAATCTTCCTCCAATAAAAATAATTAAAAAACCTGTAATTAGTAAGAAAAACAATATTTGAAGGTTAGTTAAACTTCTATTTGGTTTTAAGTGCAGTTTTCTTGTCATATTCTATCAATTTATAAAATTATATTTATATTTATAATAGATTTAATAGCACACCAACAATAATATGAAAAAACAAGAAAGAGCAAACGTCGTTTTGGGTAATTTGAATAAATTCTATCCAAAGATCCCAATTCCACTGAAACATCAGAACATTTATGAGCTTTTAATAGCAGTACTGTTAAGTGCGCAGTGCACGGATGAACGCGTTAACAGGGTTACACCTTTATTGTTTAAAATGGCAAATAATCCTCATGATATGGCAAAGGTGCCTGTAAATAAAATTTATAAAATTATCAAACCATGTGGACTTGCACCTAAAAAATCAAAGGCGATTTCTAAACTCTCAAAAATTTTAATTAAAAAATATAATGGTAGGGTTCCAGAGACTTTTGAAGATTTAGAGAATTTACCGGGAGTCGGTCATAAAACAGCAAGTGTTGTGATGTCCCAAGGCTTTGGTCATCCTGCGTTTCCTGTTGATACGCACATACACCGTTTAGCACAAAGGTGGGGCTTAACTAATGGAAAAAATGTCGTTCAAACTGAAATGGATATAAAAAAATTATTTCCAGAAGCGACTTGGAATAGACTTCATTTACAAATGATTTTCTATGGAAGAGAATTCTGCAAAGCAAGAAGCTGCTTCGGAATTGAATGCAAAATTTGCAAAGATTGCTATCCAAAAAGAACAAAGGCTATCAAAGTAAAAAAACCCTAATTTCAACCAGATTATCTATGAAAAAAAATAGAATAATGTATAAAAATAACTTTATTTACCATTATGAGACAAATTAAGAAAATATTAATTGCCAATAGAAGTGAAATCGCAATTAGGATATCTCGTGCTGCAACAGAATTAGGCTTTAAAACAGTATCCATTTACTCTTACGAAGATCGTTTTGCATTACATCGCTTTAAAACAGATGAAAGTTATCTCGTTGGTTCAGGATTAGGACCTATACAAGCATACTTGGACTACAAAGGAATCGTACAAATTGCAGTTAACTCAGGCAGTGATGCCATACACCCTGGCTATGGCTTTTTATCTGAAAACCCAGAATTTGCTGATGAATGTGCAAAGCACAATATAATTTTTGTTGGTCCCTCTCCAAATATTATGCGATCCCTCGGAAATAAAGTTGAAGCAAAAAAAACTGCCGGTAAAGCCAAAGTTCCAACCATACCTTCCACAGGACCTTTACCAAAAGATTTAAAAAAATGTAAAGACCTTGCAAAAAAAATTGGCTATCCAATTATGCTCAAAGCATCTTGGGGTGGTGGCGGTCGCGGGATGCGAGTTATTAAAAAAGAAACAGAATTAGAAAATTACATTAATACCGCTAGAAGAGAAGCTAAAAGTGCTTTTGGAAAAGACGATGTATTTTTTGAAAAACTCATCGAAAAAGCGTTTCATGTTGAGGTCCAAATAATTGGAGATACTCATGGAAACATAGTTCATCTTTTTGAGAGAGACTGTTCTCTTCAAAGGCGTCATCAAAAAGTAGTTGAAAGAGCTCCTGCTGCCTACTTGTCAGTTAAAGAGAGAAATGCAATTTGTGAAGCAGGTGTGAGAATTGGAAAACAAGTTAAATATTCATGTGCTGGAACAGTAGAGTTTTTAATGGATGCTAAATCTAGAGACTTTTTCTTCATTGAAGTTAACCCAAGAGTTCAAGTTGAACATACAGTAACAGAAGAAATAACAGGTATTGATATAGTTAAAGCCCAGTTTCTTTTAGCAGCTGGTGCTAAAATTGGTGATAATATATGTGGTGTACCACTTCAAGAAAATATACACATGAAAGGTCACGCCATCCAATCACGAGTTACAACGGAGGATGCAGCCAATGATTTTGCACCAGATTATGGAAAAATTAATGTTTATAGATCTGCGAGTGGTCTTGGAATAAGGCTTGATGCTGGAACCGCATCAACAGGTACGATTATTACACCATATTATGACTCTCTTTTGGTGAAAGTTACTGCGAAAGGTCAAACTCCTATTGAAGCAAAGAGAAGAATGAACAGAGCTTTAAGTGAGTTTCGAGTCAGAGGTGTAAAAACAAACATACCTTTTTTATTAAAGCTAATTAATCACGAAGGCTTCGACATCTTTAAATACCATACAAAATTTATAGATAGCGAAAAAAGTTTATTTCAATTCTCTGGTCGAAAAGATAGAGCCACTAAGACATTAAATTTTTTGGCAGAAGTTATTGTCAATGGCAATCCAGAAGTTGCTAACAGACCACGATTAAGAGAGACCACACCGGCAAAACTCTCTGACTACGGAATTTCTAGATCAAAAAAAGCACAAGAGACAGTAAATAATACATATAAACAAATTTTAGATGCTGAAGGTCCATCTGCTGTTGCTCATGCTGTATTAAAAGAAAAACAATTACTAATCACAGACACTACTTTTAGAGATGCCCATCAGTCTTTGATAGCAACTCGAATGAGAACTCAAGACATGTTAGGCATAACCGATTTATACGAAGAAAGACTTAAGAATTTATTTTCATTAGAATGCTGGGGTGGGGCGACTTTTGATGTTGCATTAAGATTCTTAAAAGAGGATCCGTGGGAACGTTTAGAAAAATTACGTGAGCAAATGCCATCCGCATTACTACAAATGTTATTTAGAGGGTCTAACGCACTTGGATATACAAACTATCCAGATAATGTTTTAAGAAGGTTTATTCAGCTTTCTGCTCAGTCAGGGATTGATGTTTTTAGAATATTTGATGCATTAAACTGGATAGAAAATATGAGAGTGTCTATTGATGAAGTTTTAAAATCCGGAAAAATTTGTGAAGCTTCTATTTGTTATTCTGGTGATCTATCTTCACCTGCAGAAAAAAAATATACACTTGAATATTATTTAAAAATGGCCCAAAAGCTTGAGAAAATGGGAGTTCATTTCCTTGCTATTAAAGATATGGCAGGCTTATGTAAGCCCAAGGCGGCAAAAATCTTATTTAAAGAATTAAAGAAAAACATAAAAATCCCAATTCATTTCCATACACACGATACAAGTGGAAACGGTGTTGCGACGTTGCTTAATGCCTCTGATGCTGGAGTGGATATAGTTGATGTAGCAATTGACTCTTGGTCTGGTTTTACCTCACAACCTAGCTTCGGCGCAGTTCTTGAATCACTTGATGGAAACAGCAGAGACCCAAAAATATCTTCTGCTGTTGTTAGGACTGCAGCAAATTATTGGGAAGGTGTTAGAAAGCAATACCAGCCTTTCGAAAGTAAAACTCGAACTAGTATGTCTGAGGTATATTTACATCAGATGCCAGGTGGGCAATATACAAATTTAAGAGAGCAAGCAAGATCAATGGGCATTACTGATGAGAGATGGCCAGAATTAGCATCAATGTATGCGGAGGTAAATAAAATATTTGGAGATGTTATTAAGGTTACACCTATATCTAAAGTTGTTGGTGACATGGCAATTTATATGTTGGCAAATAATATTCAAATTAAAGATGTCTTAGACCCAAAAAAAGATGTTGGTTTTCCTGCATCAGTAATTGAGTTTTTTAGTGGTCGATTGGGTCAACCATACAAAGGGTTTCCAAAAGTACTCCAAAAGAAAATCTTAAAAGGAAAAAAACCAATTAATTATAGATTTGGTTCAAAACTCCCTTTTTTAAAGATTAAAAACAGAACTAAAGAATTAGAGAAAAACTACAATGAGATTATTTCTGAGAAAGATACAATTTCACAAATATTTTTTCCTGACGTTTTTGATGAGTATATGAAACATAAAAAGAAATTTGGCAACACTAGTGTTATTCCAACTTCAAATTACTTTTTTGGTATGAATACGGATGAAGAAATATATGTTTCTATTGAACCCGGAAAAACATTAATCATTAGATACTTCACTCTAAGTGAACCCAACGAAAAAGGTTTTAGAACAGTTTATTTTGAATTAAATGGTCAAGCTAGATCAGTTGACATTAAAGACAATTCTATAGCAGTAGACGATTTAGCTAAAGAAACTGCAGACCCAAGTAACAAGGATCATGTGGCAGCACCAATTCCAGGCTTGCTTGTAGATGTTGCCGTCACAGAAGGAATAAAAGTACCCAAGGGTGCTAAATTATGCACTATCGAGGCGATGAAAATGGAAACTGTTATTTACGCCGACCAACCTGGAACCGTAGAGAGACTTTGCGTAAAAGCTGGCGAAAATATTGAAGCCCAGCAACTTTTATTAATTATAAAATAATTTATTTAATAATAATATGATAACTATGTACCGTGGTTAAAAAGATTATAACGGCTAAACACAGAGGTTTTTGTGCCGGAGTTGAGAGAGCTGTTGAGATGGTTGAAAAAAGCCTAACAAAATATGGAGCCCCAGTTTATGTTCGCCATGAAATTGTTCATAATAAGTTTGTTGTCAACAATTTAAGAGAGAAAGGAGTTGTATTTGTAGACTCCTTAGAAGAAATACCTAAAAATACAAAACAACCAGTTATTTTTTCCGCCCATGGTGTTGCACAAAGAGTTATCAACAAAGCTAAAGATTATAATTTGTTATTTTATGATGCCATTTGCCCATTAGTTAGCAAGATTCACAAAGAAATAATTCAGTTAGAAAACAACGAATATAAAATAATAATGATTGGTCATGAACACCACCCAGAGGTTGATGGAACCGCAGGCCAATTAAAAGACATCAGTAATTTAACTTTAGTTCAAGATATCGATGATGTTGATAAGTTATATTTTCCTTCAAGCCAAAAACTTGCCTACATAACACAAACAACGCTATCAGTATTTGACACACAAGATATTGTTGATGCCCTTGAAAAAAAATACCCTTCAATCCTTGCACCGAAAAAATCAGATATTTGTTACGCAACTTCTAATAGGCAATTATCTGTACAAGAGATGTCTAAAAATGTTGATGCTTTTTTTGTGATCGGGGCGCACAATAGTTCAAATTCAATTAGGTTGGTTGAGACTGCTAAAAGATTTGGCTGCAAATATAGTGAATTAATAGAAAATATAAATGACTTTGATTACTCAACCTTAGCAGAATTCAATACAATAGGTCTGACGGCTAGCGCCTCCGCTCCAGAAGAGCAATTAAATATGTTCATTGATCAAATTAAAAAGGTTTATGCAATCGAAGTTTTAAATTTTAAAGAAGATGAAAACATAACCTTTAAAATACCTAATTTTCTTAATTAAATTTTCTTCTATAAAAAACATCCACTAAAGTCATATGAGGAAGGGTTAGAGCAGCTAATCCAATAAACAAAGTTTTTATAAACGACTCATCAAAAGAATAATTATTATAAAGATAGACTATTGCAAAGCTCCCCCCAATCCATGTTAGTAGAGTAAAAGAGATAGTGGTTATGCTTACAAAATTATTATTGGATAAGTGTTTTGATGTATCTTTAAGTATTGATTTAACGTGTTTAAATGTATGAATAAAACAAAAATAAATTGAGAAGCCAACAAGTGGTTCAGTCAAAAAAACAATCAGTAATACAATAATCATTTCCAAAAGACCCCATCTTAATCTTGGCACAATGAATGCTAAGTAACTATATCTTAGTAATAGAATGAAGTAGAAAAAATATGCTATGAAAAGATAGTTTTGAAGGTGGATAAAAGATGAATTAGATAAAAAAGCAAATATTTCAAACGTTTCACTTGTGTGAAAAAAAATAATCCCAAATACAATATTTAAACCATGGGTTATCGATATTGACCACTTATATTTTCCTAATTCTAAATAAGACCAATCACATAATCCAAAATGAATTACGCTCATAAAAATGAATATAAATAAAGTGACCACTGGAAAGAAAATCCAAAACACAATTACAGACGCAGATATAATCAAATATAAGATAACAAAAATAAAAAAATCTTTTCTTGTCTTGTATCCTAATAAAGCTGCAACAGCACCATCAAAAGAGCCGTGGGGAACGCCTATGAAAGAAACCATACAAAGTGCGAGTAACGAGGTAAAGCTTAGTTCATACATTTAGTTAATAATAGTACCAAGAGCACTTTTTATAAATTTATATTTGGGCATTGACATTATGACCTTAAATTTTGTTGCTGTATTAGATATACCCATCATAAACGATGCAAACTCATTACCATTTAGTGAATTAGCCATATTAATAAAAATTTTTTCAGTCCCATTATTATTTTTTAAGTAATTGACAAAGACTTTATCCATCCACTGATCAAAATAGGAATGATGTTTTTTCTCAGAGCCATCCTTATGTTTCACTAAGTTTTTTAAAAAAAAAGAAAAAGCATACCCTGTTGATATTTTAGTGGCGCCCCCTCTTGAGCCAATATTAATATAATTTTTGTATGATTTATTTCTAATATCATACATCGGTAAAGCACCTTTCTCTTCGTCAACAATTGTATATTCAGATATCTTTAACTTTGTCTCAATATATTTTTTTATTTGATCTTTATACCAACTATCAGCTTGGATTTCTGAGGAGAAAACTGTTGACTCAACTAATACTTTATTTTCACTTATTGGCAAACAATACATAAAGTGTAATCCAACATCTTGGTCAACACGAAAATCCATTAAAGTAACTTTTTTGTTATCAATAACTTGCTTTGTATCTATAAGGTACCCAAAGAAATGCTGCTTAACCTTATTTTCCTCTAATTTTGGTGTTCTAGAGTCATAAATTTTCTTCGCATAAACTTTTTCGCCGTTATCAAGCTCTATCTCAAAATATTTCTCTAAATTACCAATACGATGAACATTTAGGGTTTTAATGGACAAGTTTTCTAGGTCGTCTAAACAATATTTTTTCCAATCTTGAAACCGTATTGTGCAATATGGTAAATCTTTAGTTTCATGCAATATACATTCATTTGCCAAGTAAAATTCCCAATTAAACCATTTTTTTTGTGCAAGATTGCTAAAATTTTCCATCCAATCTGTCATCCAGAATGCAAAAAAATTATTTCTTTTATTATGATATTCTTTATCGATACCAATAAGACTATGTTTCGTTCCCGCATAATTCAATTTAGCTGTAGCTAGAGCACTAGCGCCCATACCTATAAAAGCGACGTCATATATTTTCATTTTTAAAATTATCTCTAATTGGTTTATAGGATGTAAAAATACTCTTTAAAAATAAAAACTCAGGTATTGAAACTATTGTAATCCATAATTTTTCTAATTTATTTAAATAAACTCTTTCGAATTGATACGCATAACCTTTCTTCTTAATTTTATTACCAATCCCTTTATAGATTTTTGCAGCGAAAAAAATCGCTAATCTTGTTCTTAAAGGAATATATTTCATACCACAAAAACCATTTGCGTAAAACTTTTCAGAGAGTTCTATTAAGTTTTTAATTGATAATTCAATTATTTTATTTTTTTGGTCATCAATATTATTATCTGTTAAATCACTTAAAGTAATTTGACCTATCCATTCCTGAGGTAAATACACTCTTTTTAATTTAGCATCTTCAAATACATCTCTCGCAATATTAGTTAATTGCATCGCAATTCCTAGATCAACAGCATGCTTTCTGGCTTCATTATTTTTAGTATTAATAATTGGCAGCATCATCAAACCAACTGTTCCAGCCACTCTATAGGAGTACTTTACTAATTCCCTCTCATCAGCAATTCTAACATTTTGTTGATCGCTTATTAATCCATCTATTAAATCATTTAAAATATTTAAATTGATTTGGTTTTGTTCAAAGAAAATATTGATCTCAGATGTCTTGTTATATTTAACTTGTTCAAATATATCTTTTATTTGAGAGGACTTATCTAAATCAGAACTATCAGCAACGTCATCTAGATAGCGGCATATGCTATAAAGTTTTGAAGCAGCAATTCTATTTTTCTTAGGTAAGAAAAAACTTGCCCAATAAAAACTTTTACCCTCTGATTTAATGCTATAGGTGTTTGTTTTAAAAGGTGTCACCTTAATGACTAACTTTAAAGTCCTTAATTATAAGTTTCTCAATCACCTTAGCTGAACAAAGCACTCCTGGTATTCCAGCTCCTGGATGTGATCCCGCTGCAGAGAAATACAGATTTGATATTTTTTTATCTCTATTATGATAACGAAACCATGCCGATTGTGAAAAAATTGGAGCTACTGAAAACCCTGCACCATATTTTGACCTATAATCTTTTTTAAAATCTTCAGGAGTCATCCAGAACTCTGCCTCTATATTTTTGGTCAATCCCGGCATAATGGTTTTATCTAAGGCTTCGACGATTTTATCTTTAAGTATTGGTCCTTCTGTATCCCATTGAACATTTCCCTGAAGATTGGGAACAGGGCATAACACGTAAAAACTATCACATCCCTTAGGCGCAAAAGTTTCATCTGTTGCAGTAGGTCGATGAAGATAAAGTGAAAAATCATCTGTTAAAATTTTTCTCTCAAAAATATCGTGTAATAATTCTTTATATCTTTCAGACATCCAAATAGTGTGGTGAGCAACGTTAGAAAATTTTTTCTTAGATCCAAAAAAAAGAACATACAGACCCATAGAATAGTGTGTAAATTTTTTAGGCTTCAAAAGACTGTCTCTTGAATACTTTGAAGGCAACATCTCACTATAAACTGTTGGAGGGTCTGCATTACATATTACAAGATCTGCTTCTATTTTACTTCCGTCTGTAAGTACAACATTTTCTGCTTTACCGTTAGTTATAGAAATTCTTTCAACATCGGACTGCTTTTTTATATCAATGCCTTGCCTTACCATTAAATTTTCTAGCTCTTTTACAATTTTACCTGTGCCGCCCATACAAAAGTAAACTCCCCATTTTCGCTCAAGGTAGTGTATCAAAGCGTAAATAGATGTTGTTGTAAATGGATTACCTCCAACTAACAAAGGGTGTATTGAAAATGCTTTCCGTAGATACTTATTTTTTAATTTGCTATTTACCAATTGGCTAACTGTTAAATAGCTCTTTAGCTTGATTAAAGAGGGTAATTGTTTTGCCATTTCCCAGAATGAAATAAAGGGTTTATCTGATAGCTTTTCAAAGCCTATTTCAAAAATATCTTTTGATGTTTTTAATAATTTGTCATAGCCCTTGACATCATTTTCATCAAATTTTCTAATTTCATTATTTGTATCTTCTATAGAAGGTCGATAATCAAAAGTTTTCCCATTATGAAAGTAAAACCTATACCAAGGGTCTAGGGATTTGAAATCTAAATGATCTTTGAGGTCTTCTCCAAACAACTCGAATAGTTCTTCAAATAAGAATGGTGCTGTTATTACTGTTGGTCCAGCATCGTGCTTGTAGCCACCTTTCTCGAACACTCTAGCCCTTCCACCGAGCATGTTAAGCCTCTCAATAAGAGTGACGTCAAAACCTAGCTTTCTACACCTTAACGCTGCAGCTAGTCCTCCAAACCCTCCACCAATTACAACAACTTTTTTATTCAAGATAATTAAAATATAGGAATTTTAGATAAAAAAAAACCAGGCAAGTTAGCCTTGCCTGGTTTAAATAGGTTATAAAGCTTTATTAAGCTTTTTTGCCTGAAGATGCTACTGCAGCAGCCCAGATAACTGCGACAAAAGCGATCTTATTCACAACGTCAGCAACGTTATAGATAACGTTTAATGTTACGGCATCAGCTCCTCCAGTTAAGTAACCGAAGAAATATCCTAAAGGATAAATAGCCCAACCAACTGTAACAATCCATCTCATTGTGTTGAAAGCTGTTTGAACAGCTGCAGGACACTTGTCAGCAGCAGCTTTACCAGCTTCACCAGCAAAAATTTCGTATAAAATGTATGCCCAACCAGCTAGACCTACAATGAAACCTGCCCATGCGTTGATGAAGCCTGCTTCACCAGCATAACCAGCTACAAGCATTACTAAAGTACCAATTAATAGTCTCCAGAAAATACCAGCTGAAACTGTAGCAACAGCAGCAAGGATTATGTAAAATTCAATCATCTGTAAAGGAACAGTGATTAACCAGTCAACATATCTATAAACAGTAGGTGTAGCACCTGTTGTTACCCACACTTCTCTCATGTAGAAGTAGTGAACTGCAGCAACTAAACAAACAAGACCACCAAGTGCAAGAGATGTCTTCCACTTACCTGATACGTTGTTAGTCTCTAAAAAAAAGAATGCAGTAGCGGCAACCATACACATTGAGATAACCCAAAAAGATATCCCAACAAAGTCGTTTGGCTCTAAGCCAACGCTTGCAGAAGCTATTCCTGGCAGTGCAACAAGTGCAGCTGTTGGGATAGCCATTGATTTCAAAAACTTAATCATTGAGTACTCCTTTTCTTAAGTTCTAAAACTTATAACAGAATCCTAAAACTTTGGATTTGTTAATTTGAACGGATTATAGGTATTAATTGCAAAAAAAAAATACTTAATATGACTTTTATTAATATATTTTGGGAGTATAGTGGGTAAAAAAATGGCTATTTTTCAAGATAGTGTACTGTTTAATGGGTTTTTATTCTTTTTATCCACACTGTTGTTATGGGTATTGCTGAAATTCAACAAAAGCTACATAAATAACAAAAAAACTAAGAAAACCGTTAATTTAATTATTTATCTGGTTTTTATTGGAGTCATTATATTCATTTTTGATAATCACACGTCACATTATTTAGATAACTTGTAAGTACATGAAAATAAGTGCAACCTTTGACGAAACACAAATTAAAGCATTTTCTCTTAATTTTGATAAAAAGCTCCTCCAACACATTGAAAAATTAAAGTCACCTGATAAACGCATCAAAAAGGCTTTGCTTTATTTTGCCAAAACTGGGGGAAAAAGGATTAGACCTTTCTTGCTTTATTATATGGGTTCATTTTTAAATATTAAGCCTAGCCTCTTAGATGACTTTGCCCTCTCAATTGAGTGTGTTCATCTTCATTCTTTAATTCATGATGATTTGCCCTCTATGGATAACGACGACTATAGAAGAGGAAGGCTAACTGTTCACAAAAAATTTGATGAGGCCACTGCTGTCTTAGCTGGAGATATGTTCCAGGTCTTATCAGTCAAAACTCTAGCAGAGTCAAAATACCTTTCTGCTAGTCAAAAAGTAAACTCAATTAAGATGCTCTCTAAAGCTAATGGCATGGAAGGCTTAATAGCAGGACAATCCTTAGATATTTATATGAAAAAAAATTCTACCATAAAACAAATAGAAGAGATGTATCTTTTAAAAACAGGTGCTCTATTTAGTTTGTGCTTCAATCTTCTTTTAAACGTAAAAAATTTGAATGTGAGTAAGAAGAGAGAACTAAAAATTATTGCTAATACCATTGGAAAAATTTTTCAAGTTACAGATGATATGTTAGATAGATGGGGCAATGAACGTAAAGTTGGTAAAAAAATTAAAAAAGACTCCAAAAAAGCGAGTATTGCTTATAAACTTAGTCGTATAGAATGCTCTAAATATTTAAAACAGATACAAAATAAAAATTACAAAACAATGGAAAAATTCTTTGGTACAAATAAGGAGGCCTTGCTATACATGTCAAGTCTTGTAAACTTTATTGTCAATCGTGTTAAATAAATAAAAAAATTTTTAAATATATGAAATGGCTCACATTAAATGACAATCAATGAAAATGAATTAGCTGATGCGCGTGTAGCTTGGGGCAATGGTATGATAGCAATTTCAAAAGCCTATGAAAAATCAGGCATCGATGATGCTACAATAGTTGCAAATGAAATGTTAGATCAGTTATATGGGTTTGAGTTTGGGCCAGTCTTATTTAAACCAACTCTTAGTGGGGGCAGCCAAACATTTCGATCAAATAAAGAAGGCGCCTTATCTTATTTTATTGGAAATAACCCAAAGTACCCTTTGGATAGTGGATTTGGAATTAAATCTTGGCGTGATTTTAAATCAGAAACATCTTCAATATTTTTAGAGGAAAATATCGCCATGTGGATGGGTTGGGTAACACTGATCGACAAAAAGGGAGATCAGGTTAAAGTTGATAAAAGCTGGGGTTATAAAAAAACTAAAAACGGTTCATTGAAAATAGTATTGCACCACTCTTCACTTCCTTATGAAGTATAAAAACTCATTTTATTCATAGAGGACATATTATACTTAATTGGGTTATTAAAATTTAATCGCCAGTAACCTTTAGTATATATTGAAGAGGCTCTCCCTCTATCGTAAATTCATCGTAAAGATTTGAATTAAATGTAATTTTTATAAAATTATCTTTTAGATTAAAAAAGCGTTGAGGAACATGCACCCAGTTAGAATAAACTCTTGTAATTTTTATATCATTTACAAATAATTGTAAGTATCCCATATTAGATTGATTTTCATTTCCAATTTGCGAGGGGTTTAATGTAAAATTTTCTAAATCAATATATAAATTATATCCATCAACTTTATCTTTTATAATTTCTAAATTAATCAAAGGATAAGGCTTTTCGGCATCTATCTTATTTCCAGGGTGATGAGCGAAACAATTAACGGATATAAATAATAAAAATATTGAAAATTTAATATTCATTAGGATTAAATATATTATTTATTACTCTTTGTTAAATGATTATCTGTTTCAAATTTATGTACATAATTCTTTCGAGTACATTTCGATGAAAGAATTATCTTTATAATTATAAATCGTAATATTAATTATTTTTTTATCAGATGATTTGTTTTGTATAAAGATTCTACAATTATCAGTATTGTATCTATGAAATTCATAAATCTTTTCTATCTTTGAAAAATCAGCCTTCCCATACTTTATGATTAAATCGTTCAAGGGTTTATTTAAAAATAGCTCTATATCTTTGAAATGTTCAACAATTTCTTCATTTTCTTCAACGGTTTCCTCTACCTTTGGGGTATATATAATTTTAGTGACGGGCTCTGGTTTTATAACCTTCTCTTCCACATCAGTTGTCTCACAGCTCACTGTTATAATAAGTAATGAAATAAAAATGAAATATTTAAATGGAATTATAAAAGTCATCAATTTCCTAAATTATTAGGTAAATAAAGTTCACATGCAACTTCTATATTAAAAACAAAATATAACAATCGAATCTAAGTTATATCTTGTCCACTTTTTTCTTCGAGTTATATAGTTTATAATCTTATTTGTGAAAATTAAATATGAACAACCATCTGTTTGTCATCAATCTTATAAAAGTGTTTTAGGACAAAGACCAATCTGGGACTGGAGGCATGATAAGTTGCTATGGGTGGATATTTATGAAAATAAAATAATTGAAACAGATCAAGAGAATAGTGGAGAGCGACATTTCACTGTACCTGACGGTGTGACTAATATTCTTTTACAAGACAATAAAAATTATATTATGAGTTCTTACGACTCTATTTTTTCTATTCATCCCTCTCTTTCAAAAAAACAACTTCTTACAAAGATCAAGTTTGAAAGTCCTAATAATAGAATTAATGATGCAGATGTGGATTTAAATGGTCAGATATGGATATCGACTATGGATATTCAGCAAAAGTCTCAGACGGGTAAAGTCATATGCCACGATACTAATTTAAAACCAATTTATTCTGATAACTCTTATATTATTTCCAATGGACCAGTTTTTGATTACGAGAGAAACGTTGGTTATGTAACGGACTCTATAAAAAGAATAATTTATATCTTTTCAATAAACGACTTGTCTCGTAATGGAATAAACAAAAAAGTTTTTCTTTCTATGAACAAAATTGATGGAAATCCAGATGGAATGACAGTTGATAAAAAAGGCAACTTATGGGTTGCAATGTGGGGGAGCGGTAAAGTTTGTTGCTTTGATAAACAAGGTAGTCTCAAATTAATATTACAACTTCCTGTTTCAAAAGTAACAAGTTGTACGTTTGGTGGAAAAAATTTAAATGAGCTTTTTATTACAACAGCGTCTGTCGGTCTAAACGATATCGAGGCAGAAAGACAACCACATGCGGGAAAACTTTTTAAGTTCGTAACTCAAGAGCAAGGGTATGCCTCAAACTGTTATAGATCTGAAAACATCCATGATTTGTATCATTAAATATGAAATTTAATCAAACTCAGATTAGTGACATTATTCAAATGGCATGGGATGATCAAACTGATTTTAGCCATATAACAAAAATTTATGAAATTAATGAGGGGGGAGTAAAAAAAATTATGAAAAATAATATAAAACGAAAAAGTTATGAAATTTGGAGAAAAAGAATTCATCAAAGAAGTGCGCAAAGAACCCAGCTCAAAGGTAAAATGAATGTCTAAAGCTTTATTTGGAGCAGGATGTTTTTGGGGACCAGAAAAAAAATTCTCTGAGATCAAAGGAGTCATTCAAACCCAAGTTGGCTATTCTCAAGGTTTAACAGATAAAACTACATATGAAGAAGTTTGTACAGGTAATACAAACCATGCTGAAGTTGTTTTTTTAACTTTTGATGAAGAAAAAATCTCATACGAAAACTTAGTGGAGTTTTTCTACCAAATCCATGATCCCACAACTTTAAATCAACAAGGCCCAGATCGAGGCTCTCAATACCGCTCAGTTATAGCTTACTACGACGATACCCAATTAGAAGTAGCTAAACAGATCACAGACAAATTAAATGAAAGTAAATTTAATCAAAAAATCACAACAGTCATAGAGCCTGTTAAAAACTATTGTCCAGCGGAAGACTATCATCAAAAGTACATGGAAAGAAAATACTCTTTTTTAAACTTCTAATCTTTTATAAAGGAGAGTACGGATAAATAATTTTAGGAAACTTATAATTAGATTTTTTTTTATAATATTTGTTCACAAAATAATTTGATTTTAATTTCGTTACAGACAAAGTTTTACTTTTAATAAATTTAAATTCAGAAATATCTTTCAGCTTCTCTGTACCATTCCCTATTAGGTAATAATCTTGACTCAATAATTCAATAAGATCTGAATTAATATTTAAAGTCTTTGTCTTGCCAGCTAACTTGCCAGATGTATCAATTTTTTGAATAGCTAAATCTCTTCTATTTGTATCTACTAAACACAAGATGCTTTTAGTGGGTTTCTTTTTAAGTCCCAAAAAGAAATGCTCAAAAATAGAGTAGCTCACTATTTCCACCTCGTGGCTTATAAAAAAGCCTTTCATGAGCGAATGGCAATTTCGTATTGCAGTAAAGCGCGCTGGCCCTTTGTTGAGGTGTAACTTTTTAATGAATTCAGCCTTTATTTTTGTTTTTTTTACTAAGTCAGCCAACAATTTAGATAAAACTTTTTCATGTCCAAACTCACTTTTTACTGTTTTATCCCAAATAATTTTTTCATTTTTAAATAAAGTAATAGAACAGTATGATAAAGAACTATCGATGCCGATTTCAAAATTTTTCATTTTATTAGTCATTTTTATATCTAATTTTGTAATTCCAGTTAATACATCCTATGCAACAAGTGTAAATGATACAATTCCAAATAACATTTTAATGTATCACCGTTTTGATGAAATTAAGTACCCCTCAACAAATATTCGAAAAGAACAATTAGTTAGTCATTTAACATATTTAAAGGATCAAGGATTTAAATTTATTTTAGTAAAAGATCTTTTGTTCCCAGATAAATTACAAGAAAAATCTATTTCCATAACAATCGATGATGCATACTTATCGTTTTATGAAGTGGGCTTACCTGTTTTTGAAAAATTTGAAGTACCCGTTACTTTATTTTTAAATACAGAAAATATTGGTGGGCAGAATTATATGTCTTGGGGCCAACTCAAAGATGCATTAAATAGAGATGTTGATATTCAAAATCATACACACTCTCATTCCAGTCTACCCACTCTTAATGAATTAGAAATAGCGAACGAAATAGAAAAATCTCAAAAGCTTATTTTGGAAAACTTAGGTATTACTCCTAATTTATTTGCTTATCCTTTTGGTGAGAACAGTTCCACAGCACAAAACGTTGTTTCGCAATATTTTGATGCTGCCTTTGGTCAACATTCAGGAGCCTTTTCGATTAATCAAAAGTATTTTATTCCTAGATTTCCTCTCAATGAAAACTATGGATCTATTGATCGTATCAAAGATGCGTCCAGTGTTTTACCTTTCAATAACGTAGACATTCAACCAAGCAATCCTTATCAAATAGAACCAATTACAAGATATGTTTTAGATTTTCAAGAAGACGCATCGAACATCAATTGTTTCATCAGTGATTTTCAAGGCTCTTTTAATCAAACAACAACAAACCTTAGTAGTAAATTATTAATTGAGCTCAACAGACTTCCTGTAAAAGGAAGACTAAGATTTAATTGTACAAAAGTTAATAACGGTATTTTTTGGTTTGGTTATCAGTATTTAATTAATTAATTTTGAACCGATCAAAATCTTGAAGTTTATTTGAAGCAATAATGAGTTCTAATTGATCAACATATTTATCGCCAATTTCAGCGTAAGCCGCTAAATATTTCACCTTCATACTGATGGGATCTGTGTATTTGAGGCGCTCATCAATATGCCTTACGACTCGAAAATTATAATACGCAGGGTGCGTGTTGATATTAAACATATAAGCTTCAACGCTCTCAGATAAATTATTAAATTTTAAAACGGCATGAGTTTTATCCTCATCTCTATCTTGGGGAATAATTCCTCTATCCTCACGGGTTGTCCATTGGCCGTAAAGAGCGTTTCCTTCACTGGCAAATCTTGACTGGCCCCAACCACTCTCAATAATCGCCTGCCCTAGAGCAAGGGAGATAGGAATAATGTTTATGCGTTGTTTAAGTTTTTTAAATAATTTTTTGTTAATCTCGCTGTAATCTAACTTATACTTTTTAGATAGTCTAATCACCTCATTGGTTTCGTTTTCATTTAATTCTTTTCTAGCATACTTTTTTTCAATATTCACAACCATTCTTCTTTCTTGCATGATTAAAATATTGGTTTTGTAAATTATAGGAAGTGTGACGAGGTAAAATAATTTTTTCTTTATTGGGACATCTTGAATGTCTGAAAAATCTTTGGGCAATTCAGATATAATGGGAAGGTGATCGATATTCTTTTCAGTTAAACTCTCAGGTATAAAATTATTTTTTTTGTAATATTTATTTAAATCTACCCAACTATCAAATTCTCCTGCGTTAAGAAAAGAATTTATAAAAAATCCAAAAAAAAAAATAAAAAAACTAGGCTTCAACGGGTCGTACTTCACGGACTTCAGGAATATAATGCTTTAGCATATTCTCAATTCCCATTTTTAAAGTAGCCGTAGAGCTAGGACATCCCTGACAGGCTCCTTGCATTTGAAGGAAAACTATTCCTTCATTATATTTGTCAAAAATTATATCTCCACCGTCCATCGCAACAGCGGGTCTTACCTTACTATCAAGAAGTTCTTTAATTTTCTTTACAACGTCACTGTCGTTTTCATCAATGACATGCTCCGTTGATGCTGTGTTTTCTGAAATGACAGGTTTGTTCATTGTAAAGTGCTCAATGATACAGCCTAAGATAGCAGGCTTCATAAGAGTCCAATCATTATCATTGCCCTTCGTGATAGTGATAAAATCCGATCCAAAAAAAACTCCCTCCACTCCTTTAATATTGAATAAGTTCATTGCTAATGGAGAGTTAGAGGCAGATTCTTGGTTTTGATAGAACATCGTTCCATCTGTCATCACCTCTTTTCCTGGCAAAAACTTTAGCGTTGCTGGGTTTGGTGTCGGTTCAGTTTGTACAAACATTGCTAATAATATGTCTATAAAATTGGAAAATTCAAGCCTAAGTGTTTATCTAAAACCGACTATCTTATAGACTTCCTTGATAATAGGGCCTGCGATTGTGGATGCTTTTTCACTCCCCACCTGCAAAATCTTATTTAACTCATCCTTGTTATCGAGAAGATTGCGTATCTCTTTCCTAACGGGACCAACAACTTGAATTAAAGTGTCCGCAAGATCGTTTTTTAATTTTGAGTACTCTTTGCCTGCATAGCCCGCTAAAGTTTTTTCAATACTCTGGTCCAAACAAGCAGACAGAATATTTATTAGGTTTAAACATTCATGTTTGTTTTGTAATTGGTCTTTATCTTCTGGAATAAGGTCTGAGTCAGACTTCGCTTTTCTTATCTTAGAGCTGATATCATCATCGCTATCAGTTAATAAAATTCTGGAAAGCTCGGAAGCATCAGACTTTGACATTTTTTTAGTTCCATCCCGTAGACTCATCACCCTCGTAGCATTGCCATAGATTAAAGGTTCAGGCAGGGGAAAGAAATCGACTTTAAAATCATTATTAAACTTTTGTGCAATGTCTCTTGATAATTCTAAATGCTGTTTTTGATCATCACCAACCGGAACATGCGTTGCAAGATATGCAAGAATATCTGCCGCCATTAAATTAGGGTAAACCATTAACCCAACACTTACGTTTTCTCTATTTTTTCCCGCCTTATCTTTAAACTGTGTCATTCTATTCAGCCAACCAATACGACTGACGCAATTAAACACCCAAGCGAGTTGAGAGTGCTCTGCTACACTTGATTGTTGAAATATAATTTGTTTTTTGTAATCCACTCCTGCAGCAATAAATGATGCTAATACTTCTAGAGTGTTCGAGCGAAGCTCCTTTGGATTTTGCTCAACGGTGATTGCGTGTTGGTCCACCACACAATAAATACATTCAAATTCTTTTTGAAGTTCCACAAAGTTTTTTATAGCACCCAGGTAATTACCTAAGTGCAGCGTCCCTGTTGGTTGAACACCAGAAAAAACTCTTTTTTGGAAACTAGTCATTTTTAATTGTTAATAAAATTGATATCAGAATTATCTAATAAGATCGAGTGACTTCAGTTGATTCATAAAAATATCTAAAGAATAGAAATCAGATTGCTTTCTATAGATTTAAGCAATTTTGTATCTTTTATTTTTTGGTTATTACTATTTGTTAATTGAAAAATATCAAAAACTTTCTCTCCATAAGTGGAGATTTTTGCTGATTGAACGCTAATTTGTTTATCATGAAACACTCCTAGAATATCCATTAAAAGCCCCGGTCGATCGCCGGATAATATTTGAAAAGTAGTGACTTGCTTGCTCATCTCGTTATCAATTGTGATTTGAGGATTGACGGCTAGTTTTTGCTGATCTTTGGTAAAGGACTGTAAGGGTTTAAAATCTTTTTGATTAAGAGCGCTCATCACGTGTTTCGCTGTTCGCTTTTGCTCGTTGAGATCTAAAACACCTTTATTGAAGAAGTTCGTTACCCAAAATACATCAATTACTTGATTGTTATTCAAAGAGATTATTCTGGAGCTTAGAATGTTTGATTGAGAATGAGTAAACCCAGAGACAATGTCTTTTAATATACCAGATCTATTTTTACTCGTTACGACAACCGCACTATATTCTTTATTTTCATAGTTTAAAAAATTTACTGAGTTAATAATTTTTGCTTTTTTATTTTTTTGATAAATTTTAAATATATCTACAATCATTCTGGACGAAAAGGCTTCCCAAAACGGAGCAGGAAATTCTTTGATTGACTTGTTGATAAATTTTTTCAGGCTTATATCGGATTGTTGTAATACAGACTTCTTCAAGGATTCTTGAACAGAGGATGAATAAGTTTTTGTATCTAAGCCTCTTTGAAGAAAGTCTTTTGCATTATAAAACAAACTTCGAAGCAAACTTATTCTCCATTCATTTAGAATATTTGGTCCAACAGAAGCAATATCACACAAGGTAAATAGAAATAATGAATTTATTTTTTCTTCTGTGTTCGCAATAGAAGTAAATTTAGCAATTGCCTCAGAGCTTTGCGTGTCATTTTTAAAGGCTGTATCGCTCATTACTAAATGATGTTCAACTAGCCACAATGTTAATTCTTTCACTTCTTGTGATACAGGAAGTCTTTTTAAAATTTTATTAGTTAACTCTGTTCCATAAACAGAATGATTTTTTGGCCCCTTCTTTCCGATGTCATGAAATAGTAAAGCGATGTGAAGGGCTTCTCTTGAGGATAACCTGCTATATATTTCATTATAAAAGGATTTTTGTCTTAGCTCATTTAGGTTGTGCAGTGTTAATAATAAGTGTTCGTCTGTGGTGTAGTGATGATAAATATCAAACTGCACTTGTCCCCAAACTCTGCCAAACTCAGGAAATATTTCGCTAAATAGCTGGGTATCATTAAAATCATGAAGGGCCTGTATAGGATTTTTTTTGGAGACGACAATATTTAAAAATGATTGGATATGTTGTTTATCAGTGGTTTTTTTTAAAACTTTTCTCCTTTCCTCGACGGTCTTTAAAAAGCGAGGATGAATGAGTAAATTATGTTCCAAGGATTTTTCAAAGACGTTTGCCCATTTTAGTTGAAGGTTTTTAGCAGTATTATTTTTTAAATTCAGAAAACCTTTTTCAATTATAAATTCTTTTTCTAATGATTTAGTTTTAGTGGGTTTTCTTTTATAAATTGTTTTGATTATTAAATCCTCTGGAAGCTTTGAATAAAAGGCTCTTAAGAGAGAATTAATCTTTGCAACATTCACAAACAAATCTTTCATAAAAATCTCTACTCCTTTTTCCTTCTTTTTATCTTTGTAAGAGAGTTTTTTTGAAATTTTTAATTGATTTTCAATAGATAAAACATCGCCTTTGCTTTCGTTAAATAAATGAATAAATGCTCGAATGGTTAAGAGAAATTTCCAAGCATTCTTTAATTCTTTAATTTCCTCTTTGGTATAGATATTAATAGACGTTAAGTCTTCTAATTTATAAATGTTAAACATAAAGATCGATACCCACAGTATGGTATGAATATCTCTAAGACCCCCAATACCCTCTTTGATATTCGGCTCTAAATTACTTTTAATTCCTATTCGATAGTCATGTCTTTCAACCAACTCTATAAGCTTTAATTCGCTGAGCTTTAGGGGATTTTGTTTTCCAATTAAAATCTTAATGGAACGAACAAACTCACCATATTGAATTTCATCACCAATAATAAAACGAGTCTCAACAAATTTTGTAATTGTCTTTGTATCTTTCTTAGAATCGATTAATGCCTGTTTAATTGTTAAGAAAGATATTCCAACTTCTAATCCAATATCCCACAGTGTATTATTTAATTGAGTAATAAAATCTCTTATATTTTTATTAGATTTTTTATAAATAAATAGTAAGTCAACATCACTTTTTGGTGACAAGTCATGTCTGCCATAACCTCCTACAGCGATTAAACAGAAGTCAGAAACTGGAAAAGTAATTTGAATATCTTTAACAATCTCAATAATTAATTTATCGACCAGATTACCATGGCTTTTGTTAAATAAGACCCCATTATTATTTTTAATCAGGGAGCCAAAAAGCATATCTCTGCCCTCAAGATATTTTTTTTTAAAACTAGGGACTTTTTTCATAAAACAAACTTAATATTTGTCTTCAGTAACATATTAGAATTAATACATTTAAAAAAAAATGTATCAATGTAATCTTAAATCAATTTCTAAGCACATTCATGTTTATTAATAAATATAAAACTTTTATTCCTATTTTTATCGAATAAATTCTTCATATATTTAAAATATAAGATTCTTATTAAATAAATAATTTAAAGGAAAAAAAATGAAAAAAACATTTGTAACTTTTATTCTTTTCACTCTAATTTCTGTGGCTAACGCAAGAGATACTATTAGCATTGTTGGTTCATCAACAGTATTTCCTTATGCAACAATTGGTGCAGAAAGATTTACTGAAGAGGGTTATAACGGAGCAACCATTGAGCCCACTGGTACCGGTGGTGGTATGAAACTTTTTTGTGGAGGTATTGGTGAAAAATTTCCTGATATTACAAATGCTTCTAGACCAATGAAATCAAAAGAGGCAAAACTTTGCCTTGAAAATGGTGTCACTGAAGTTATCGAAGTGGTCTTAGGTAATGATGGTCTTACATTTTCAAATAGTGTTGAAGCTGAGAGGTTTAGCTTAAAAAAAGAACATATTTTTTTAGCAATGGCTGATGAAGTTCCTGTAGATGGTGTGATCATCAAAAATCCATATTCAAAATGGAGTGAGATTGACTCATCTTATCCTGAATATGAAATTGAAGTACTTGTTGCCCCTCCTACTTCTGGGACTCGAGATGCGTTCGATGGTTTGGTAATGGAAAAAGGTTGTGAAAAATCTGGATACGTGGACATTAAAGGAAGCGAAGATGGCTGCACAGCATACAGGGAAGATGGCAGAACAATTGAAATGGGTGAAAACGACACTTTAATTGTTCAAAAACTCGCTGAAGACCCAGAACGTTTTGGATATTTTGGTTATAGTTTCTTGAGTGCCAATCAGGATAAAATTCAAGGAAGTATCATAGATGGTGTTGAGCCAACCATGGAAACCATTCAATCATATGAGTACCCTAATGCTAGACCACTTTTCTTTTATATCAAAAAAGCCCATATAGGTGTAATTCCAGGTATTGCTGAATATGCATCTTTAATGGTCTCCGAAGATGCTATTGGGGAAGATGGTTACTTAACTGAATATGGCCTTGCACCAATGACTGATGATCTAACAGATAGAACTCTAGAGTCCGTAGAAGATTTAGTAACAATGGATTTACAAAGCTGTGCTGAAAAAAAACATCCACTCAAAGAATTGGACGGCTTCGGTTCTGCTTGTAAGTAAATATTTAAATTTATTAACAGGGGGCTGCAAATCGCCCCCTATATTATTTCAATCTTTGATATACTAAAACTATATGTACTACCCCGTACTTTTTCTGCTAATTCTATCTGTCGGGGGTTATTACTTGGGGATAAAAAGATCTAAAGAACTATCTAAAGATCAAAGACTAGCTAGTCTACCAGCGTACTATGGTTATTTAACTTTTTTATACATATGCATACCAACTATCATAGTTTGGTTTATTTTATTAATTGGAAAGAATTTTATTCTTGCTCAATATTTAATGGCTGTCTTATCAGATCACTTACAGTTAATGAATAGTAATGAAATTAAGCTTTTTTTTAGTAAGGCTAAAAATTTATCTTTAGGGATGTCATTTGGTTCAGAAAGTGACATCGAGTTATTTGCTTCTCAAAAAATACTAGAATTTGAAAGATTGTTTAAACTTTTTACATATTTTGTAATCACTTTAATTTCAGCTTTTTCTTTTTATACTGCACGAAAAAAAATATTACCCCATTATAAAAGTCAGCGGTATGTTGAAAAAATAGTCAATCGATTTATTCAAATATGTTCCGTTCTAGCAATATTGATTACATTAGGAATATTTTTATCCTTAGTTTTTGAGACATTAAATTTTTTTAGCTATGTCAACCCATTTGACTTTTTATTTGGCATAAATTGGAGTCCAAACAAAGCTTTTGTTATTGATAGCTCAGAGACTATAGACAAAGAAATTCTCAAAGATGCATTTGGCATCATCCCACTTTTAGGAGGGACATTGTTAATAGCATTTTTAGCAATGATTGTTGCAATCCCATTAGGTTTAATGTCTGCCATTTATTTAGCAGAGTATGCACCAAAAAAAATTAGAGATTTTTCTAAACCGGTAATCGAGATTTTAGCTGGAATACCCACTGTAGTTTATGGTTTTTTTGCTGCATTAGTTGTGGCACCTAAAATAGTTGTGCTAGGAAAAACTTTAGGTTTAGACGTCTCCTCAGAGAGTGCTCTAGCAGCAGGAGTTGTTATGGGAGTTATGATTATTCCTTTTGTTTCATCTTTATCAGACGATGTAATAACTGCAGTTCCTCAGAGCCTAAGAGATGGCTCTTTCGCACTAGGCGCAACAAAATCTGAAACTATAATTAAAGTTATTCTTCCATCTGCTTTACCAGGTATCATAGGGTCTTTTTTATTAGCAATCTCACGAGCTATTGGGGAGACAATGATTGTTGTAATGGCAGCAAGTCTCCAAGCTAATTTAACTATAAATCCTCTAGAGCCTGCAACAACGATTACTACTCAAATTGTTACAGCTTTGACTGGGGATACCGAATTTGATAACCCCAAAACTCTAGTAGCATTTGCACTTGGACTAACTTTATTTTTTGTAACTTTATTCTTAAATTATTTTGCTTTGAAAATTGTAAAAAAATACAGAGAAGTATATGACTAATCTTACTAAGAGAAAAAAAGCAGAGAGAAGATTTCAATTTTATGGAATATTTGCTGTCGGCCTTTCCCTATTGTTTGTTCTTGTATTAATTTTAAATATTTTTTTTGCAGGCATAGGTGGTTTTTTTAAGACAAGTTTTATAATACCATTTCACTTTGATCAAAATCTATTAAAAATTGATGAAAATTCATCTCAAGAACAAATAAGAAAAGCATCTTTTAGAAAAGTTACATCTGAAAATTTTAAAACAATTTTTTCCAACTATTCCAAAGATGAAATTAAACAAATTAAAAAATTGTTTTATAGGAAAATTGATAAAGAGGCACAAAAACAATTATTAGATAACCCAAATTATTTAAATCGAACAATTGAGATTGCATTTACAGCTTCAACAGGCATAGATCAAATTCATAAAGGAAATTTTAATAGAGACATACCTGAGAACCAGAGAAAAATTAATAATTTCCAATTGGAAATCTATGATCAATTTGTAAGTGAAGGAAAAGTTAAAAAAGTTTTTAATACTGATTATTTTTTAACTGGAGACTCAAGGGATCCCGAGTCGGCAGGAGTTGCTAGTTCAGTTATGGGCTCAGTTTTCACGATATTAATTTGTTTTCTATTAAGTTTTCCAATTGCAATATTCGCCTCAATTTATTTGGAGGAATTTGCAAAACCTGGAAGAACTACTGATTTAATAGAAATTAATATTAATAACTTAGCTGCTGTTCCATCAATAATATTTGGATTGCTTGGTTTGGGGATATTATTGAATTTTTTTGGATTGCCAAGATCCACTGCCCTTGTTGGAGGTATGGTTTTATCATTCATGACTCTACCAACGATAATTGTAGCTTGTCGATCCTCTCTTCGAGCGGTACCACCATCAATTCGCGAAGGCGCACTTGCATTAGGGGCAACGAAAAATCAAGTGGTTTTTCATCATGTGCTTCCTCTTGCAATGCCAGGAACTTTGACAGGGACTATTATAGGTTTAGCAAGAGCAGTTGGAGAGACGGCCCCTCTTTTAATGATAGGAATGGTTGCATTTATAATGAACGTACCCTCTACTCCATTAGATCCTGCAGTTGGCATGCCTGCTCAAATTTATTTATGGTCAGAAAGTGCTGAGAGAGGATTTATCGAAAAGACATCCTCCGCAATAATTTTATTGTTGATATTTTTAATTGTTGTAAATTTTGTTTCTGTGTATTTTAGAAAAAAATATGAAAAAAAATGGTAAATATTATCACAACTAAAAATGTCAATGTTCATTATGGCGATAAAAAAGCAATTGATAATATAAGCCTTAACTTTTTAAAAAATAATGTGACAGCTCTTATTGGTCCATCAGGTTGTGGGAAATCAACTTTTCTTAGATGCCTTAATAGAATGAATGACGTAATAGAGATTTGCAAAATAGAAGGTCAAATTTGTATGAATAATATTGATATTTATAGTAATGAAATTGAGGTGGAACAACTGAGAGAAAAGATAGGTATGGTTTTTCAAAAACCCAATCCTTTTCCAAAGTCTATTTACGATAACGTAGCTTATGGTCCTCGCATTCATGGATTTACCGACAATAAAGAAGAATTGGATGAGATAGTTAATACTTCGCTTAATAAAGCAGGTTTGTTTAATGAGGTTAAAGACAGGTTGGATGACCTAGGTACAAGTCTTTCTGGCGGCCAACAACAAAGACTTTGTATTGCTCGTGCAATTGCAATTAAACCTGAGGTAATTTTAATGGATGAGCCCTGTTCTGCTCTCGATCCAATAGCTACATCTATAATTGAAGAGTTAATTACTGAATTAAAAAAAAGTTACACCATAATCATTGTTACACATTCAATGCAGCAAGCTGCTAGAGTCTCAGATAAAACCGCTTTTTTTCATTTAGGTAATTTAATTGAAGAAGGGGATACATCTAAAATATTTACTAAGCCAGATAATCAAAAAACAAATGACTATATTACAGGAAGGTTTGGATAAAAATGCAACACACAGATAAAAATTACGAAATACAGATGAACTCAATAAATGAAAAACTTATAAAAATGGGTTCAATTTTAGAAGAGCAATTTAATAAAGCTTTAAAGGTCCTTTCAACAAGAGATGAAAATTTAGCTAATGACATAATAGACACAGATAAGCAGATTAATGATCTAAATCATGATATTAGCGACACGGTTTTTCAAATTATTGCTATGAGACAGCCAATGGCAGATGATTTAAGGTTCCTCTTTTGTTCAATAAAAATTATAAGAGACCTTGAGAGGATCGGAGATCATTTAGTAACAGTTGCAAAAAAAGGATATAGGATTAACTCCAGTATACCCCCTGAATTTATCGAAAAATTGGAAATACTTGGAAATAAAGCCTCTGTAATGACACATGACGCACTGAATTGTCTTTTTGAAAGAAAACTATCACAGGCAGATAAGATTGCTGAAAGAGATGACATCATTGACACATTACATGGAGAATTTATTAAAGATGTTTTATCATATATGAAACAAAACGATGATTATATCCCAGACTCATTGTCCCTTATACAAATTTCTAAAGGTTTAGAAAGAGTAGGTGACAGAATAACTAATATTATGGAAGAGGTTCATTTTTTAATTGAGGGTAAATACTCCTCTGAATAATAAACTTTGAAACGAAAAATCTTAGTAGTAGAAGATGACCTCTATCAATCTGTGATTTAAGTGTGTTAAAAGATTTTTAAGATAAAATATTAAATAAGTTTAATCTTCTTCTTAGCTAATTTTTTCTTCACACGCCATCGAAGGTTACTTCGAACAATATATCCCACACAATTTTTAGATCCACATCTACAAGGATGGTCTTCAAGATAGTGCATATCATAACCGTAGTCGTATGAGAGTTCTTCACCTTTTTTTATATCTCTGATCGCATTAATCCAAATTTTTCCTCTGACAATATCTGTTTCACAATTAGGATCACACGAGTGATTTATGTATTTAGCTAAATTCCAAGAAACTTTCCCATTAATATCATAGCGCTGGTTTAAGGTAAAAATATAAACAGAACCAACTTTCCCTTCCTTCTTATTAGCTTCAATATGTACATCTGCAATCTTGTCGGATTGAGCTTTTGTTATTTTTAGGCCGCGGTATTCTATTATTTGAGAGCCACTTTTAATATCTGTTTTGGCAAAAAGACCAGATGAATGAATGCGAGAATTTTTCTTGATATAAAGTTTTTGATTTGCAGACATAAAAAATAAAAATGCATCTTGGCATAAGTCATTTAAAAGTAAAGAACGTCTTATTGTTTTATGATAAACTTTTATCTTGACTTGTAGTTTCGAGAAAACAAACTCATCAGATTTTTTAATTCAATATAAAGAACTCTTGGAAATTTCGTGGAGTAATCATTCCATTGATAAACACTTTGATAATAAAAAAAGTGTTAACATAGAGATGAGCTTAGATAGTAAGCTCATTGGCATTCTTATAGGACATTATCTTTACCAAAGTTCAGATCTAGATGAATTTGAAATTTTACATATCGCAATTTTGCCAAATTTTAGGAACAGAGGTTTTGCTTTTAACCTAATGGAAGAGCTTGAAAAATTGTTAAATATCAACAAAAAATCACTCAAAATATTCTTAGAAGTAAGTTCTTCCAATAAATTTGCTATTAAACTTTATGAAAAATTAGGCTATAAAGCCTACAATGAAAGAAAAAATTATTATCGGAGTAAGTCTATAAACGCTTCGCATACGCAAGACGCAATTTTGTTTGCCAAATCCCTCGATGCCATCAGATAAGAAATTTTATATTAGAACATTTGGTTGTCAGATGAATGTTTATGACTCTGATAAAATGAAAGATATTTTCTTATCTCATAATATTAATCAAACGGATGACTTTCAAATAGCAGACTATGTTGTTTTAAATACTTGTCACATTCGTGAAAAAGCAACAGAAAAAACATTTTCAGATTTAGGAAAAATTCATAAAAAAGGAAAAGATAACCAAAAAGTTATCGTTGCAGGGTGTGTAGCGCAAGCAGAAGGTGAGTTAATTCAAAAAAGAGCACCATATGTTGATTTGGTCATTGGCCCACAATCCATTCAGTCCCTTAATAAATTTTTAGATAAAAATAATTTACCAAAAACCTCTATCACTGAATTTGATGTAAATGAAAAGTTTGACACTCTCAATCATATTAAAACGAACACATCGAATAAATCTTCTTTTGTGACTATTCAAGAAGGTTGTGATAAATTTTGCCACTTTTGTGTGGTTCCCTATACAAGAGGTTCAGAATATTCTAGAACAGTGAAGGAAATCTCAGATGAGGTGAAATCCTTAATTGATCAGGGAGTCGTTGAATTTACTCTGCTAGGTCAAAATGTGAATGCTTATCATGGTTTAGACACTCAAGGTCAATCAAATAATCTAGCATCTCTTATTAACAGTATTAGTTTAATAGATGGAGTTGAAAGAATTACTTATTCTACAAGTCACCCTGTGAATATGACTGATGATCTAATTTCCCTTCATGGTGAAAACTCTAAACTCATGCCCTATCTTCACCTCCCAGTTCAATCAGGATCTGACAAAGTCTTAAAGCTGATGAACAGAAAGCACACAAGAGATTACTACTTTGAAATCATCGAAAAAGTAAGAAAAGTCAAACCTGACATAGCTCTTTCTTCAGATTTTATTATTGGTTTTCCTGGAGAAACTGACAAAGACTTTGAAGACACAATCGATCTAATTGAAAGAGTTAAATATATGAACTCCTATTCTTTTAAGTATAGTCCGAGGCCAGGTACCCCTGCGGCCAATCGTGAGGAAATAGATGAAGAGATCTTAAATGAACGTTTAAAGATCACACAAGATTTATTAAACGAACAACAAATTAAATACAACAACCAGTTTGTAAAGAAAACGGTGCAAGTTTTAATCAATGGTGCCGGTAATCGATCAGGACAAATTAAAGGGAAGTCACAATTTAATCAAAGTGTAGCGCTTCAAGGTGAAAAAGAGACTATCGGCCAAATAATCCCTGTACAAATTAAAGAGGTTTTAACACACTCTTTACTTGGAGAAAAAATTTAATTGAGTCCAGTAAATATTTCTTCTCATCAAAAACAATTAGAGTTTGAGGATAATCAATTTCTCTCAAGCTTATTTGGGTATCACGATAAAAATTTAAAAGTTTTAGAAAACAAATTCAAAGTAAAGCTTTATACTAGAGGTAATCTTTTATCTATCAAAGGAAACCGAGATCCAGTTGAAAAAGCATATTTTATAATTGAAGGTTTATACAAAAAATTAAAAAATAATGATATTTCTGCAGAGGAAATTGAAAGCAATATTGATTTAGCAAAGCCTACCTATATCAAAGAGCAAATCGAACAAGAACAAAAATTTCAAATTAATACAAAATTAAAAACAATTTATCCAAAGACTAAGAACCAAGAAATCTTTTTAAAAGAGATGAGATCAAAAGATATTGTTTTTGCAGTTGGTCCTGCTGGTACAGGGAAAACATACTTAGCTGTTGCTTATGCAGTAAGTTTATTTGTTGAAGGTAAAATTAATCGCTTGATATTATCAAGACCTGCTGTTGAAGCGGGAGAGCGACTTGGTTTTTTACCAGGAGATATGAAAGAGAAGATAGATCCTTATTTACGTCCTTTGTATGACGCTTTATATGAAATGATGCCAGGTGAGGAAATTGACCGAAAAATGGTCAATAATTTAATAGAAATAGCTCCCCTCGCTTTTATGAGAGGAAGAACCTTGAATAAATCTTTTATCATTTTAGATGAAGCACAAAATACATTATCCACTCAGATGAAAATGTTTCTAACTAGATTAGGGCAAAATTCAAAAATGGTGATTACAGGAGATTTAAGTCAGAAAGACTTACCCGATAATGCAAAAAGTGGAATGCAGGATGCGATGGAAAAATTAGAAAAAGTAAAAGATATTGGATTTGTACATTTAAACAGTAGTGATGTGTGTCGACATACATTAGTTGAAAAAATAATTAATGCTTACGATAAGTAATTTTGAGGATTAGTAACAAAAAATTTGTGATAGAGATAATCGGAGACGATAATTTAGAAAAATTTCTTAAAAGTTCAAATGAAAAAATTAAAAAATTATCAGAATACTTTCAAACGATTCATCAAGCAGATCACAAAACACAAGTTACAATAAAAATAGTTTCGAATGATGAAATAAAAAGTATGAATAAAAATTTTAGAAAAAAAAATAAAATAACAGATGTACTATCTTTTCCTGATGGAGACTTTGCAGGTGATATAGCTATTGCAGACAGTTATATTTTAAATAAAAATAAAAAAATTAATGAACAAAATTTTTTTATGCTTGTGAGCCATGGATTACATCATCTATTTGGCTATGATCACTATGATAAACAATCAAGAAGTAATATGAGATTCTTAGAGAATACTTTTATGAAATTTTTAGGTTTAAAAAAAGTACATGAAAATTAAAAAAAATTTAGCAATTAAATTAGTCAAAGAACTCATACAAGATGAAAACTTTAAAAAAGATATAATAGATCTTATTTCTGCAACATCGGACAGCTCAGGGATTGCAAAAAATGAAGAAAAGAAGATTTTTAATAATCTTTTGAAGGTACACAAAAAAACAGTTGATGATGTTATGGTGCCTAGGGGTGAGATAATCTTTATCGATCAAAATATTAACAAAGAAAACATCATTAAAATTATTAACAAAGAAGCACACTCAAGGATGCCAGTGGTTAAAAATGACTTAGAGCATTGCTTAGGAATGGTCCACATAAAAGACTTATTTAAAAAAATTAATAATAAATCTTTTAATATCAAGAGTTTACTGAGAGAAGTTATCTATATTCCCTCAGCGACACCAGTTTTCAACCTCCTACAAAAAATGAAAAAACAAAACATTCACTTAGCGATTGTGATGGATGAATTTAATAGTGTGACGGGTTTAGTAACCATTGAAGACCTAGTGGAAGAAATAGTTGGTGAGATTGAAGACGAGCATGACAAGGACGAAGCGCCAATGTACCGCCAAAAGAACGAGAACATTATCATGGACGCTGCAATGCTAGTGGATGATTTCGAGAGGGAATTCGATGTAAATATCCCCGAGGACTTAAAAGAGGATGTTGGAACAATAGGCGGTATAATATTCAATATGGCAGGACGTATCCCCAAGAAAAAAGAAAAATTTACAATTAATAAAAAATTATCTTTCACCATTCACAAGGTATCAACAAGAAAAATTCTTGAAGTTGTGGTCAGTGGTGTTAAATCTCAATAACTTATTAAGCTCTATATCTAGGCCATCATACCTAATAATTATTTGTTCTACTTTATACATATTTTCACTTCCCCCGTTTGGTATATCTTTTTTCTATTATCTGTCTTTTGTAATATTTTTTTTAAACATTTTAAATAGCGATGTTTTTTTTAAAAAAAAAATATTTTATTTTTTTTTAGTAACCCAATTAGTTACTCTTAGCTGGATTATCCAGTCATTTTATTCAGGAGGAACAGGATATTTATTTTTAGGAATAATTTTAGTCTCTATCCTCTCTTTGTTTGTTGCATTTTTACACTATTCAGCAACTATTTTAATTTTATCATTTTATAAACAAAAATTATTACTAATTTTTTTACTTCCTCTAGGCCTCTCTATAGTTGAGTTATTAAAAGAATTTATCTTCGGGGGCTTTCCTTGGAATCCCTCAGCGATTATTTACTACAAAAATATTTGGATTTTAAAATCCTTACCTTATCTAGGTGTATATGGCTTAGGTCTTGTCGTTCATTTGATTATCGGTTTAATGATTTATTTTCTTTATTACAAAAATAAAATCATACCTAGTGTTTTATTAGCACTAAGTATTATCTTTTATTTTTTTGGTTTTATTGAAAACAATAATATTAAAAAAACAGATGAGACACATAATATACTTCTAATACAACCCAACCTCTATGAATCACTAGTTGAATTTGATGTCCTTAAAAATCTTGAAAAATATGAACAATTAACAATTGAGGCCCTTTCAAAATCACCAAAAACAGATTTAATTATCTGGCCAGAGGGGTCCTTGCCTATCGATTTAAATAATAGGATAGGACTACTGAGCAGAGTATCCTCCTTGATTAACGAAGATCAAAAAATAATAGTTGGCTCAAGTGCCATTGAAGAAGATCAATTATTTAATCGTTTATATGTTATTGATCATCAGGGAAAGATCATAGATTTTTATGATAAACAAAAATTAGTTTTATTTGGTGAATACATACCTTTTATAAAACCCTTAGTGAGTAAGTTTTTAAATTTAGGAATGAATTATACACCAGGTCATGTCCAAAAAACTCTTAATCTACCCAAAGATATAAATGCTGTCCCCATGATTTGTTTTGAGTCAATATTCAATTATCAATCTATTAATAAAGAGATTTGTGGCTCAGATATGGTTATACAAATTTCAAATGACTCTTGGTTTGGTAAATGGTATGGACCTCATCAGCATTTAGCAAACTCTCTTTTACGAAGTGTTGAATTTCAAAAACCTCTCATTAGATCAACACCCTCTGGGATTACTTCTATAGTTGATCATTCAGGTAAAATTATTCAAACTATTGCAAGTAATAAAAAAGGTTACCTGTATTACCAACACCCAATTACTAAAAACCAATCTATCTGCTCCTCAACACTGAACTCAGTGATGGTTTTACTTTTCTTAATTTTCCTACTTAGTTTTTTATATGTTCGAGTCAAAAAATAAATATTTTGGAAGAAAGAAAGGAAAGTCTTTTTTAAGACTCGAACAATATACAAAATATCATGTCGAACCAAAAAAAATATTATTTAACAAAATTAAAACTCCTAGAATTTTAGAAATTGGAATAGGGGATGGAGAAAAAATAAGTGAAGACGCAAAATCTAATTCTAAAGTCAACTTTATAGGTTGTGATATTTTTGCTGATGGAGTGTTGAGAGCTATTCGAAACTCTGTTCATCATAAATTAAAGAACCTTAAAGTATTCCATTTAAACATCCAAGAGCTGTTACCTTTAATACCAGATAACTATTTTGTGGAAATAAGGATTTATTTCCCAGATCCTTGGCCAAAAAATAGGCATAAAAAAAGGCGAACCGTTAACCAAACATTTGTCAAAGATCTCACTAAAAAACTCAAAAAAAAAGGCTTTATTCATTTTGCAACCGACCATGGTGATTATTTTATTGAAGCATTGGCTTTGATGAAAAAATTTAAATACACCATGCCAAATATTAGCCCGAAATCTTGGGAATACAGTGATTCCAATGCTTTACATACTAAATTCGAAAAAAAAGCCTTAGACAAAAATCATAAATTATTCTATTTTAGCGTTCTTAAAAATTATTAACCAACAATGAGGAGGTGGGTTATCCCGCCTTTTTTTTTAACTAGAAAAGATAATGCTAAATAACACAGAAATATTAAAAATTGCCGAAGTCGTCTCACAAGAGAAGGGCATCGAAATGGACATAGTCATGAAGGCTCTTGAGGAGTCTTTTGAAATAATTGGGAAGTCAAAATATGGTATGGATAATAATATCAAAGCAGTGATTGATCGAATGACTGGTAATATCAGTTTATCCCATATTAAAGATGTAGTTGAAACAATTGACCCTGTTTTACAGTCTAATCAAATTTTATTAGATCATGCAAAAAAGTATGACGCTAATACAGAAGTTGGAAAACAAATAACAATTCCTTTGCCTTCAGTTAATTTTGGACGAGTTACAGCCAACATGGCAAGACAAGTAATTTATTCAAGAGTCAGAGAGGCAGAAAAAAGTAGACAGTTTAATGACTTCAAAGATCGTGTTGGAGAAGTCCTATCAGGGATTGTTAAAAGAATTGAATTTGGAAATATAATTGTCGACCTTGGTAAAGCAGAGGGATTTTTGAGAAAAGACGAACTGATACCAAGAGAAAATTTTAAAAATGGAGATCGCATTAGAGCTTATTTTTTTGATATCAAAGAAGAAGCTAAAGGTCATCAAATCTTTCTTTCAAGAACACATCCTCAATTTATGGCAAAATTATTTGAACAAGAAGTCCCTGAAATTTATGAAGGTCAAATAGAAATTCTATCTGTTGCAAGAGACCCGGGTAGCAGAGGAAAGATTACAGTTCGAGCAAATGACAAGTCCATCGATCCTGTTGGAGCATGCGTAGGTATGAGGGGCTCTAGAGTCCAAGCTATTGTTAATGAATTACAAGGGGAAAAGATTGATATTGTAAATTGGAATGAATTAAAATCGATGTATGTTCAAAACGCTATCGCTCCTGCACAAGTTGCAAAAGTCAATGAGTTTGAAGACTCTAATCGCGTAGAGATTGTTTTACCTGAAGATCAACTCAGCATCGCTATTGGTAGAAGAGGCCAAAATGTTAAATTAGCCTCAATTTTAACTAATTTAGAAATTGATATATTAACAGAAAAAGAAGACGCCGAGAGAAGACAAGAAGAATTTAAAAAAATTACATCTCTTTTTGCTGAAAAGCTCGACCTCGAAGACATGATCGCACAATTACTAGCGGTTGAGGGATACTCAAGCATAGAAAAAATAGCGAACGCATCAATCCAAGACATAGAAAAAATTGAAGGCTTTGACAATGAACTTGCAGCTGAGATATATGCTCGTGCAACACAGTTTATGGAAAATGAAAAAGCAGAACTTGAAAAATTAATCCAAGCTTCAAATTTAGATGATTACATTAAAGGGATATCAGAGTTTGATAATAAAATTTTAGCTACTTTGATAGAAAATAATATTTTTTCTCGTCAAGACCTTGCTGATTTAGCAACTGATGAACTAGTTGGTAAAGAGGGCATACTCCAAAAAAGAGTTGAAAAGTCTGCTGCTGAAAAAATTATTATGGACGCTAGGGAGATTTTTCTTAATAGCTAAATTTTTTGAATGACAAAAGAGACTAAGAACACAAAACCAACAACAACAAGCAAACCTGCCACACCCTCCCCTGCAGGCTCTACTGCGCCTAGAAAAAAACTTACTCTCAATACAACCGCATTTCAAAAAAAACTGTCATCTATTTCAGTTAACAACCTTTTAGACGAAGAGCCTGATTATGAAAAAATGCCGAGTCTGGCAAAAACAAAAAGAAATAGAGAAAAACAAAAAACTAAATATAAACCAAACCTAACTAGTTCTCAAAAAATCGTTCGTGAAGTTGACATTCCTGTCAAAATCTCTGTTCAAGAACTAGCTAGTAGAATGTCCGAAAAAACAGGAGACGTTGTAAAAGCTTTAATGAAGAGTGGTATTATGGCTACAGCTAATCAATATATTGATGGTGATACGGCCGAATTAATTGTTACAGAATTAGGACACACTCCTAAAAGAGCAGAGGCAATTAGTCTAAAAGATGAAATTGCAAATCATCAAAAAACTAAAAATTCTAAAATTTTACCAAGGCCCCCAATCGTAACTGTCATGGGCCACGTTGATCATGGCAAAACATCATTATTGGATGCACTCAGAAATACCAATGTTACCTCAAAAGAGTCAGGTGGTATTACCCAACATATTGGCGCCTATCAAATTCAACATAAAAATAATCCCATCACATTTTTAGATACACCCGGTCACGCAGCTTTTTCAAATATCCGCTCGCGAGGTGCTAATTTAACGGACCTTGTTGTTTTAGTAGTGGCTGCTAACGACAGTGTAAAACCTCAAACAATTGAGGCTATTTCACATGCCAAAGCAGCTAAAGTGCCAATCGTTCTTGCCATTAATAAAATGGACTTACCAGATGTCGACCCAAGCATTGTTAGAAACGATTTGTTAACACACGAAGTGGTCGTAGAAAGTTACAGTGGTGATGTACTAGAAACAGAGATATCTGCCATCAAAAAAACAAACTTAGAAAAATTACTAGACAATATTTTATTACAAGTTGAAATTTTAGACCTTAACGTCGAGCATGATAAACTTGCTGAAGCAATAGTTGTTGAGTCTAAAATTGAAACAGGTAAAGGACCAGTTGCAACAGTAATAGTAAAAAATGGAACTTTCAAAGAAGGGGATCATTTTACCTGCGGTTCAGCTTTTGGAAGAGTGAGAGCTTTACTCGATGAGAATGGAAGCAGAATTAAATCTGCAAATCCAGGTATGCCGATTGAAGTGTTGGGCTTTGACTCAGTCCCTCAAGCAGGCGACACAGTTTATGTTATGCCTAATGAAGATATTGCAAAAGATATTACAGAAAAAGTAAAAGAACAAAAAAAACTAGAAAACACTGAGTCAGTAAAAAAATCTTCATTAGAAGAAATGATGGCGAATGTATCGAAGGGAGACATGAAAAAACTTCCAATTATTGTTAAAGCAGACGTCCAAGGCTCTCTTGAAGCAATAGTTTCTTCCTTAGAAAAAGTGGGCAATGAAGAAGTTAAAATTAATGTTGTCCATAACTCAATTGGTGCAATTAATGAAAGCGATGTGAGCTTAGCGAGTTCCGCTCAAGGATTAGTAATTGGTTTTAATATCAGAGCTATCCCTCAAGCCCGAACAATTGCAAAACGCGATAAGGTAGACATCAGATATTATTCTATTATTTATGAATTAATCGATGATATGAAAAAAATGCTCTCTGGTCTACTCACCCCAGACACTAAAGAGGAGATTATTGGTCACGCTGAGGTTCGCGATACATTCAAATCTTCAAAGTTCGGCACCATAGCCGGTTGTTTTGTTACTGATGGAATCGTTCAAAACACAGCCAAAATCAGGCTTGTTAGAGAAGGGAAGATTATCCATGAGGGTGAAGTTGGAACCCTGAAACGATTTAAAGATGACGTTAAAGAGGTCAAAGAAAATTATGAGTGCGGTATTTCATTTAAAGACTACTCAGATATTTTAGAAAAAGATGAAATTGAATTTTACATAACTAAAGAAGTTCAAAAAGAATTGTAGTGTGGACAATAAGCCAAGTTTTCGAACCAAAAAAGTTGAACTTTCAATTAAAAGGCTTGTCTCCGAATATCTCGTAACCCAAAAAGATTATCTTATAAAATTTCCCACTGTTCGCTTTGAAATCACCGAAGTAAAAGTTAGTAAAGATCTAAGATTTGCAAAAATATTTCTTATTCATAATATTACAGAGATAGAATTTAAAGAATTTAATAAACTTTATCTCAGAGAAATACAAAACTTAATAGCAAGAACTCTGACAAGTAAATACACTCCAAAGATATCTCTAATATTCGACCAATCTTTCCAAGAATCCTTAAAAGTACAATCGCTTCTTGATAAATTATAATTTTTAATGAAAGAAAAGTTTCCTAGTAGTGGATGGTTACTTATAGATAAACCAGAGGGCATAGAGTCTTTTGGAGTTATAAGAAAATTAAAATTTCGTTATTCATTTAATAAAATTGGTTTTGCAGGAACCTTAGATCCTCTTGCTTCTGGTTTATTATTAATAGGTATAAACAAAGCAACTAAAAAAATACCAAACATACACCAATATCAAAAAAGTTATGAAGTTGAGATACGATTTGGTGCTTCAACAAACACTTTAGACTCAGAGGGAAGATTTTTAAAAATGAACCCTATTGGTCATAAAACTTTAGACAGAATTAATCACTTAAAAAAATACATAGGAGCATATCAACAAAAAATACCAGACTTTTCGGCTCACAAATTAAAGGGCAAGAATTTTTATGAGCTGGCTAGGAAAAATGAAAAAATTGAAAAACGCTATAAAAAAGTATCAGTTCAGAGTTTAAAAGTTTTACTCTCTAGTACCTCTAAAATGAACGTTGAGTTGCACTGTCATTCAGGATTTTATGTGAGGGCATTTGCAGAAGAGTTTGCGAATTCTTTAGGGGATATCGCATATGCTAGTATGATAAAAAGACTGAAAATAGGTACTTTTTCTTTAAATCAAGCCATTCCCTATGAAAAAATCCTTGATTTCTCAAGCATAAATGATTTACATAGCAACCTGATTACCATTTGAACTGGGCGACATCCTGGTCAGATGATGTCTACTTTGAAAGGAGTATTGATGTCGGAAATACAAATAAACGATATAGCACGTGCTGATAATGACACTGGTTCACCAGAGTCCCAAATTTTTTTTCTCACAAAGAAAATTAATCTGTTAACAGAACATATCAAAATACATAAGAAAGATTTTCATTCTCGAAGAGGTCTGCTGATGATGGTTGGTAAAAGAAATAGATTGATGGCGTATTTAAAGAAGAGGAATGTAGGAAAGTACTCAGAAGTAGCAGATAAACTAAAACTAAGAAAAAAGTAAATACTTTTTAATTAGTGCAATAAGTAGAAAAGAGGAAGATGAAAATAGAACATACTTTTACGTTGGGTAACCAACAAATCACTTTAGAAACTAATCGAATTGCAAAGCAAGCAGATGCATCTGTTGTTGTAACTTGTGGCGAAACCATGGTTATGGCAAACATATGTGCTGCCAAAACACAAAAACCTGATATCGATTTTTTTCCTTTAACAGTTAATTATCAGGAAAAATATTATGCCTCTGGAAAAATTCCAGGAGGTTTTTTTAAAAGAGAAGCAAGGCCAACAGAAAGAGAGACATTAATCTGTCGATTGATTGATAGACCTATTAGACCTCTTTTTCACAAAAATTTTAAAAATGAAACTCAAGTTACACTAACAGTTTTGTCATATGATGGATCAGTGGACCCAGATGTAATCGCAATGTACGCAACTGGTGCTGCACTTGCAATATCTGGTCTGCCCGTAGCAGGAACACTTGGTGCCGCTCGAGTTGGTCATATTGATGGCAAGCTAGTAGCTAACCCAACCATTGAAGAGTTAGAAAATTCAGCTCTAGATTTAGTTGTGGCCGGGACAGAAGAAGGTGTTTTAATGGTTGAATCCGAAGCAAAAGAACTTCCAGAAAGCACTATGCTTGAGGCTGTAATGTTTGGTCACGATTTTTATCAAACTTTTATAAAAGAAGTCCACGAATTTGCTGGAATGACAGAGATCAAAAAATTTGATGTACCTTCATTACCTGACTTTTATGAGGGTCTTCAAAAGGATATTGCCTCAAAAATTGCAGATCCGATTAAAGAGGCTTATGGTCTTGTTGATAAACAAGAAAGAAGTCAGAAGTTAGACGAAATCAGATCTTCAATTATAGATAACGTTGAAGACGATCAAGTATTAGCCGCCACTACTATTATTAAAAATATTGAAAAAGATGTTGTACGTGGTGACATCATCAAAAATAAAAATCGAATTGATGGTAGAAAACTTGATGAGGTCAGAAAAATTACTTGCGAATTAGACCTTCTCCCTAGGGCTCATGGTTCTTGTTTATTTACTAGAGGAGAAACCCAAGCAATAGTTGTTACAACCCTTGGCACAGGAGACGATGAACAAATGATTGACTCTCTTGACCCTATGCACAAACAACATTTTATGTTGCATTACAACTTCCCTCCATACTCAGTTGGAGAGGTTGGAAGAATGGGCTCAACAGGTAGAAGAGAGATAGGTCATGGTAAGCTAGCATGGAGAGCAGTTCATCCAATGTTACCGACAAAAGAGGACTTTCCTTATACGCTTCGATTGGTTTCTGAGATAACTGAATCAAATGGCTCTAGTTCTATGGCTACCGTTTGTGGCTCATCTCTTGCTTTAATGGCAGCAGGAGTTCCCATTAAAAAACATATCGGTGGAATTGCCATGGGATTAATCAAAGAGGGCGATGACTTTGTTGTGTTGAGCGATATCCTTGGTGATGAAGATCACTTAGGTGATATGGACTTCAAAGTGGCAGGTACTATGGACGGTATTACTTCACTTCAAATGGATATTAAAATTACAAGTATAACAAAAGAAATCATGGAGATAGCTTTAAATCAAGCATCAGGTGGAAGAAAACACATAATAGGAATTATGTCAGAAGCTTTACCAGAAGCTCGTACTAAGTTCTCCAAGCATGCACCTCAGGTAATTTCTATTTCTATCGATAAAGCTAAGATCAAAGATGTTATTGGGTCTGGTGGAAAAGTGATCAGAAATATTGTAGAGGTCTCAGGAGCAAAACTTGAAGTCAACGATGACGGTATTGTCAAAATTGCATCTAGCAATGAAGAGTCTATTAATACTGCAAAACAAATGGTTGAGGACATCGTAGCTGAGCCTGAAATAGGCAAGGTATACAATGGTAAAGTTGTAAAAATCGTTGAGTTTGGAGCCTTTGTTAACTTTATGGGCGCTCGTGATGGTTTACTACACGTCTCTCAAATCTCTCAAAAAAGAGTAGAGAATGTATCTGATGTTTTATCAGAAGGCCAAGAAGTACAAGTGAAAGTACTCGACGTTGATCGTGCTGGTAAGGTAAAACTCAGTATGAAAGAAGTCTAAAATTTATTTCTAGCGCAGATATTTAAATTTGTCTGCGCTATTTTTTATTTATCTGATACAGGTCTACCTGAAACTGCATCTCTAGAATAAATATAAACTGCTTTAGCGTCTCTACCAACACCTTTGGCTGTTCCCATAACGGTATTGCAACTAGTTAAAGTTAAAGCTCCAATAATTGATAGTGTTAATAATAATTTCATATTCCAGGCACTACAGATCTTACATCATCTACGACACCTCTAGCAAAACCCCCGACTGTATTACAAGAAGAAATAAATAAACTTAATGACAATAAGATAGAAATAAAAAATAACTTCATCACAAATCTTGAATACTCATACCAACATTATTATAACCATTGTCAACATAAAGTATTTCCCCAGTCACTCCTTTAGAGAGATCACTCATGAGATAAACTGATGATTTACCAATATCCTCTAATGATAATGGTTTTTTGATAGGAGAGTTTTCAATTGTATAATTATATATCTTTCTTGATTTATTAATTACAGCACCCGCTAGAGTTCTCATTGGGCCTGCTGAAATCGCATTAACCCTTATTCCTCTGTCACCCATATCAACAGAAAGATACCTTATCGAAGTTTCTAACGCAGCCTTTGCAACACCCATTACATTATAACTTTGCATATATCTTGTTGATCCATAATAAGTTAGTGCCATGATAGAAGCGCCGTCGTTCATCTTTGGGGAGAACAATCTTATCATCTCGGTTAAAGAGTATGCAGAAATATGTAGAGTTTTGAGAAAGTTTTCTTTGGAAGTATTTAAATACTTTCCAGACAGTTCATTTTTATCTGAATAGGCGACAGCATGAACAAAAAAATCAATATTACCATTAATTCCATCACGAACACTTTCAACAGAGGAGGTGTCAGATACATCGCAAGGCATAATTCCAAGGCAATTAATTTTCTCAGACAGGGGCTCAACTCTTTTTTTAATGGAGTCATTTTGATAAGTTAAGTACATACTTGCACCCTCATCACTTAAAGACTTTGCAATACCCCAAGCAATAGAGTGATCATTAGCGATGCCTACAACTAATCCCTTTTTACCTTCTAAAATCTTAGTCATTATAACTAGTTAGATAGATAGAGGCATTGGTTCCACCAAAACCAAAACTATTTGATAGGATAGAATTAATTTTAACATCATTTTTATTCTCTCGAAGAATATTCATTCCTTCAGCCTTTTCATCTAGGTTTGAAATATTAGCGGACTCAACCATAAAATCATTTTCCATCATTAAAAGAGAGTAAACAGCTTCTTGTACGCCAGTAGCACCAAGTGAGTGACCAGTTAAGGACTTTGTGGAACTTGTTGGAGGAACATTATCACCGAAAACCTCTCTTATACCTTTTAATTCAATCATGTCTCCCACAGGGGTGGAGGTTCCATGAGCATTAATATAATCAACAGGCCTTCCCTGAGTTGCCATATTCATACATCTCACGGCCCCTTCTCCAGAGGGTTGAACCATGTCATACCCATCTGATGTTTGACCAAAACCTTGAATTTCCGCTACAATATTCGCACCTCTTGTTTTAGCACTATCAAGACTTTCGACCACTAAAACGCCCGCACCACCTCCAATGACAAAGCCATCTCTAGAGGAGTCATACGCACGGGAGGCAACTTCGGGAGTTTCATTATATTTGCTTGAAAGAGCTCCCATAGCATCAAATAAAATTGACATTGTCCAATGCGTTTCTTCTCCACCACCGGCAAATACAATCTCTTGTTGTCCATGTCTAATAAGATCGTAAGCGTTGCCAATGCAGTGCAAACTTGTCGAGCATGCTGAGCTGATAGAATAATTAACACCTTTAATTTTAAAAGGTGTTGCCAAGGTAGCAGAATTTCCTGATGCCATTGTTCTTGTAACCATATAAGGTCCAATTTTTTTAACACCTTTTTCTCTTGCTATATCAAATGCTTGTTGTAATTGAAATGTTGATGGACCACCAGAACCCATTACTAATCCGGTATTAACGTTTGATATGAGAGTTTCATCAAGTCCTGAGTGTTCAATTGCCTCTTTCATTGCAATATAATTATAAGCAGCACCTTCACCCATAAAACGTAAGATTTTTCTATCTACATTTTCTTCAATATTTATTTTAGGTTTGCCATGTACGTGACTCCTCATCCCAAGCTCTTCATATTCTTCACAATGACTGATACCAGACTTCACATCTTTTAAACTTTGCAAAACCTCTTTTTTGTTATCGCCTATACAAGAAACTATACCGTATCCTGTAATGACAACTCTTTTGTTACTCATTAAACAAACCCACTCTTAAATCATTAGCGTGATATATTATTTTTTCTTTGTGTATTATTTGTCCATCTCCATAACCAATTGATAGCCCTTTTTTATTCAAAGATTTTTTTAAACTAACCTTATATTCAATTAATTCTTTATCTGGCTTTATTTCTTCTACAAATTTGATTTCCCCAACTCCTAAAGCACGACCTTTTCCAGGGTATCCAAGCCAACCTAAATAAAAACCTAACATTTGCCATAAAGCGTCAAGACCTAAACATCCTGGCATGATAGGATCGCCTAAAAAATGACACTTAAAGAACCATAAATCAGCATTAATATCGAGTTCAGCGGTTATTTCGCCTTTTCCATGGACCCCACCATCCTTATTAACTTTAGTAATTCGGTCAAACATAAGCATGGGTGGAGCGGGTAGTTGAGCATTCCCTTTTCCAAATAAATTTCCTTTTCCACATTCAATAATCTCTTCGTAACTATAACTAGATTGTGGTGTAAATGTGTTCATATTAGTGAGGACAATCTTTATCATCCAATTGTAGTTTGTTTATGTCTGAAGTCAAAAGGTCTATCAAGCTGATTTCATTCACCAATTGAGTTTTATTTTTTGCAAGAGCAAATAAAATTTTCATACAAGCAAAACTAGTAACAAAGCCTGCAACTGGTCCAATCATAGCACTGTTCAAACAGCGGTGATACTGATCAGCATATGGAAAAAGACACTCAAAACATGACGAATTATTTTCTTGATAGTCTTGTGCAAAATAAATTCCTTCTGATGAGTTTATTGAGATAGATACAAAAGATATCTTGGTCATCTTAGAAAATTTTGAAGAAAAAATTTTGTTTTGATGGTTATCAGTACAATCAAACATTAAATCAAATTTAATTCTTGGATTTTCTTCAATAAAAGACTCAAAATTTAATGTATGCTCTTTAATTATCGTTGTATTATTAACACTCTTAAGTTTATGCTTTGAGATTTTTGATTTTGACTTTCCAACGTCATTTAGATCATAATTTATCTGACGATGTAAATTTGACTTTTCAATTTTATCGTGGTCAATGAGATGTATTTCACCAACACCAGCTCGAACAAGATACTGTGATGCAACTGTTCCCAAGGCACCCAATCCAATTATACAAACCTTTTTTTTCGAGATATTATGTTGTCCTGCTTCATTAATACCAGGAACTAGAATTTGTCTTCCAAATTCCTCTATCAGTTTATTACTTTGTTCCTGTTGACCCAAAACCACCACTTCCTCTCTTTGTTGCATTTAAATCGCTTACTAACTTAAAATTAATCTTTTCATATTTTGACACAACCATTTGTGCAATTCTCATTTTATTGGTAACTTCAAAATTGTTCGATCCATGATTAATTAAAATCACTTTAATTTCTCCTCTATAATCTGCATCAATGGTCCCTGGGCTATTTAAAACAGTAATTGAGTTTTTTAGCGCCAATCCACTTCGAGGTCTGATCTGAACCTCGAGACCATCAGGTATTTCAAAAATCAACCCTGTCCCAATTAGCTTTGTTTGTTGAGGAGCAATGTCAACATTTCCATTTGGTAGGAATGCTCTAATATCCATCCCAGCGCTTTTCGATGTCTCATAAGCTGGAAGATCAACTCTGTCATCTATTTTATTTACTTTAATATCAACCATATTAAGTTTTAATATTTTCAAGATATTTAACTATCTTATCAGCAAAAATTGTTTTGCTAACACTACCTATTTTTAATAAAGCACCCGATCTCCCAATCAAAATACCATTGTTATAGTTGGTATTAAAAATTTTATTTTTAGGTGTTGGATAGTTTAAAATAATAAAATCACAATTTTTGCTTAATAGTTTTCTTTTCGCATTCTGCAATACATTGTCAGTTTCATACGCAAACCCAACTGTAATTTTGGGTTTATTTTTTCCAGTCGACATTGATTTTAAAACATCAGGATTGTTAATCAGTTTCAAAGATAAGCCACTATTTTTTTTTATTTTCACTTTACTATATTTTTCAACTTTATAGTCACTAACCGCTGCATTAAAAATTCCTAAATCTACTGACTTATATTTTTCTGCTTCTTTTAACATATCTTTAGCACTGGAAGTAAAAATATACTTAACATTTTTCGAAACTATTTGTTTAACTTGAATATATCCATGTAAACAAATAATTTTATAATTAGATTTTAAAAGACTTTTTATTAAGGCCATACCTTGCCGACCCGACGACTCATTAGAGATATATCTTACCGGATCAATATACTCTCGAGTAGACCCAATGGTTATTAATGCTTTTTTCACTTATTTAAGTTGATTTAGTATTTCCCCAGGGTCAACTAATCGACCACTTCCATATTCACCACAGGCTAAAGATCCATCATCAGGCCCAATAAACTGATGACCAATTTTCTTTAAATAGTCCACATTATTTTGAATAATCGGATTAGCCCACATTTCTTTGTTCATAGCAGGAGCAAAATATATAGGTTTGTTTGCTGCAATCATACATGTCAACGCAAGATCATCACAATAACCCTTTGCAAATTTAGAAATAATGTTAGCTGTTGCAGGGTAAACAATAATATGAGAATTATCTCGAGCTAATTTTATATGTCCAATTTTTTTTTCCATATCTAAATCAAAAAGCTCAGAATAAACTTGTTTATTACAAATTGTTTCAAGTAATAATTTAGAAATAAATTCAAAAGTGTTTTTTGTTGCAATAACTTCATAGTCAATTGATTTTTTTTGACATTCACGAATTAAATCTAAAGACTTGTAGCAGCCAACACTTCCCGTAATAATGATTAATATTTTCATTTTTTCTGCAATATATATATGCTGTTCGCACCAGAAATGAAATCAATAGTTTTAACATGAGAAAAACCAATATTTTTCAGCTCATTCACAAGACTAATTTGAGAGGGAAAAGAAATAATACTCTCAGCTAAGTATTTATAACTGTGTCTATCATTAGCGACTATGCTACCAGTAAAAGGTAGAACATACTTTAAAAAGTTTTTATATGGATTCTTAAGTAAATCTCTTTTTGGTATGCCAAATTCCATAATTAAAAAATAACCATTTTTTTTTAAGCATCTATAGATCTCAGTAAAACCATCTTTTCGATTTTTAAAATTTCTTACACCGTAAGTACAAGTTATAGTTTGAAAAAAATTTTTCCTGTATGGTAGTTTTTCCGCATATCCTACTTGGTAATTAATATTTTTAGATTTATTTTTTTTTCGAGATATATTGTGCATTTCAGAGACAGGGTCTATTGCATAAAGATTTTTTGTTATAGGTAGTAAATTGAAGATATCCCCACTACCACTTGCTATATCTAAAATTTTTTCATTAGCGTTATATTTTAATATGACAAGATCTACAAAATATTTTTTCCAAAGCCTATGTATGCCTAGACTCATAACATCATTCATTAAGTCATATTTTGCATGAGATACATTTTCAAAAATATCTGTAATATTATATTGATTTGAACTATTTTTAGACATCATGCCTGAATTACCTGAAGTAGAAACTACAATAAGATATTTAACCTCAAAAGTTAAAGGAAAAAAAATTATTTCCATTAGTAAGTCACAAAAAAAATTAAGAAAAAACTTAAACTTTAAAGATCTTGAGTTTATATCTCAGAGAAAAATTATATCAGTAAAACGTTTTGCAAAATATATCGTTATAAGACTAGATAATAATAATTATTTAATAGCTCATTTAGGAATGAGCGGAAGATTAAAGTTTTATTTAAATGGAAATTATAAAAAAGAGAAACACGATCATGTCGTTCTTCAATTTGATAAATTTAAAATAGTCTTCAATGATCCTCGTCGGTTTGGCATGTTTTTTAGACTTGAAGATAAAAATGAGGTAAAAATTTTTTTTAATAATTATGGCACTGATCTATTAGTTAATGAGGTAAAAATTAAAGAAATATATAATAAATTCATTAGCAAAAAAGTATCTTTGAAACAAGCGCTGCTTAATCAAAGTTTGATAGTAGGAATTGGAAACATTTATGCAAATGAAGCACTTTTTCACTCAAGATTAAGCCCTCTAAGGCTTACGAGTTCTCTTAATTTAACAGAATTGACTCAGCTAGTAAGCTCTTGCAAATTTGTATTAAAATTATCTTTGAAGAACGGAGGCTCTTCTATAAACGATTACAAATCTCCAGACGGAACACTGGGAAGTTTCCAGAGTTTATTTAAGGTTTACCAAAAGAAACATGTAATTTACAAAAAAAAATCCTATAAAATAAAAAAAATCATTCAAAATGGTCGTTCGACCTTTTTTTCACCTGCTTTACAAAAATAAAAAAATCTATATAAGTTATTAACGTTATTAAACGAACAACCTGTTAACAATATTTTTATATGCCACAACATAAATCAGCAAAAAAAAGACTTCGTCAATCTGATAGAAAAAATACAGTAAACAAAGCAGTCAAATCTAATGTTTCAACCCAACTGAAGGCAATTGACAGACTCATTAAAGATAAAAAAGTAGATGAATCAATGGAAAAATTAAAAATGGTTATGTCTGTTTTGCATAAGTCTACCAAGAAGAAAATTATGCACCTCAATAAAGCCTCAAGAACTATTTCCAAACTACAAAAAGATATTTCCGCAATTTCTAAATAATTCTTTTTTTCAAGATATTTTTTTCAAAAAAAACGTTTTTTTTTATTCTTCTTTTTTAACTTTTCATGTTTAAATACCCAATCGTTAGAGGAAGGAATAGACATAGTGGAAGACGAACTGCATCAAGGTGGCATAGATGTGTCCTGGTCCAAGATAACATCTGAATTAAAAAAATCTCTAGACAAAGATACCTTCCAAAATTGGATTAAACCCATTTATTTTGAATCTCATATAGATACTTCTCTCACCCTTTCAGTTCCAACAAGATTTTTACGTGATTGGATAATAAAAAACTATGCCTCAGTTATCAAAAAAGCTTATATGGACCAAGGTCATAGTATTGATAAACTAGCGATACTCGTAAAAGAGAATAATGATCGTATTATTCCTGGTACAGAAGTAATTTATGAAGATAAAGATGATGATGAAGACACATATTACGATGACATCTCTGCACCATTAGACCCAAAATTTACTTTTGATAATTTTATTGTTGGAAAGCCCAATGAGCTAGCATATGCAGCTGCACAACGAGTTGCGCAATCAGAGGTAGTAAGTTTTAATCCATTATTTTTGTATGGAGGCGTTGGTTTAGGTAAAACACATTTAATGCATGCAGTAGCTTGGAATATAAAAAAAAGAAATCCAAAAAAAAATGTTGTTTATTTAACTGCAGAAAAATTTATGTATCAATTTATCAAAGCTCTCAGGTTTAAAAATATTATGAGTTTTAAAGAACAGTTCAGATCAGTAGATGTTCTTATGATAGATGATGTGCAATTTATTATTGGTAAAGATAATACCCAAGAAGAATTTTTCCATACTTTTAACACTTTAATTGACAAAAAAAGACAAATTATTATTTCAGCAGATAAATCACCCGCAGATCTTGACGGCTTAGAGGATAGATTAAAATCTAGATTAGGCTGGGGATTAGTTGCAGATATACACCCTTTAACCTATGAGTTACGATTAGGTATCCTTCAAGCAAAAGCTGAGCAAAAATCTTTACAACTAAAACAAGAAGTGATGGAATTTTTAGCAAATAAAATTACTAATAATGTCAGAGAAATGGAAGGTGCTTTAAATAGACTGGCTGTTCATGCATCAATTCAGGACTCTGAAATATCTGTTGACCTTGTGAAAGATGTTTTAAAAGATTTACTAAGAACTAACTCTAGAAAAATTACAATTGATGAAATCCAAAAGAAAGTTGTTGAGCATTACAATATTAAACTTTCAGATATGCATTCTCCTAGAAGATCAAGATCTGTTGCGCGTCCAAGACAGGTAGCTATGTATTTAGCAAAATCAATTACAACAAGATCTTTACCTGAAATTGGTAGAAAATTTGGTGGCAGAGACCACACTACAGTTATCCATGCTATTAAGACTATTGAAGAAATTATGGTTAATGACCCTAACTTAGCAGAAGATATTGAACTTTTGACTAGAATATTGCAAACTTCCTAAATGGATTTTAGAGTTAGTCGAGAGGCTTTTTTAAGAGTTTTAACTCATGTCAGTTCAATTGTTGATAGTAGATCGACTATTCCAATTTTATCCAATATCTATATTAAATGTGACAACAGCCAAATTGAAATAAGATCAACAGATATGGACATTTCTATTCGAGAGTTTGTTTCAACTGACTCTTCAAAAAACGGTGAAGCAACGGTCAACTCCAGAATACTTACTGATATAATTCGTAAAACAAAAAAAAACTCTATTGTAAAATGTAAATTAGAGGGAAATAGACTAATAATAAACTCTGATAACTCCGTTTTCGAATTAAATGCATTAACGGCAGACGAGTTCCCAAAGTTTGTACCGTTAGACCCAACAAACTCTTTCGAGATATTAATACCACAGATTAAAAGACTCTTTAATAAAACAAAATTTGCAATATCTGCCGAAGAGACAAGATATTATCTCAATGGTATTTACTTTCATACTGTCACCAATGGCGCAAAGTCTACTTTAAGATGCGTTGCTACTGACGGTCATAGATTAGCTAAGACAGAGTTAGATCTAGCAAATGTTATCAACATATCAGGTATCATTCTCCCAAGAAAATTTATACTTCAGTTAGACCGTATGTTAGGGGACTTTGAAGGTAAGGTAAAAATAATATGCACAGATACTCAGGTAAGCTTAGAAGCAGATAATTTCATAATAATAAGTAAGCTTATCGATGGAACTTTCCCAGATTACGAAAAAGTAATACCTGTATCTAATGACAAATTACTGCAAGTTGAAGCGGAACCATTTTTTAATGCTATTGATAGAGTCTCGACTGTAAATCAAGACAAAACACCCACAGTTAAATTACAATTTGAAAATAATAGTATTAAGATTATGGCTACAAGCACGGACAGCAACAAAGGAGACGAAGAGGTTGCAGCAAACTACGCTGCTGAGGGTTTAGAAATACTTTTTAACTCAAAATATATTTTGGATTTACAAGACGTGATTGAAGGAGACACTATGATCTTAGAGTTGCTCAACCAATCATCACCAGTCATAGTAAAGGACCCTAAAGATCCAACAAGTTTATATATTTTAATGCCAATGAGAATTTAATTGTCCCCACCACTGAAGGGTTTACAGTTATCTAACTACAGAAATTTCATAAACAAAAAAGAAGTTTTTAAATTTGAACATACTTTGTTTAAAGGAAAGAATGCCGTTGGAAAGACCAATATTTTAGAGGCCATAAGTTTTTTATGCCCTGGCACAGGCTTTAGAAAAGATGGAATACAAAATTTTATTTTTCAAAAACAAGAAAAATTAAAGAGTTCTATTACATTTGATTTTGAGAATGAGGATTTAGAAAATCATTTGACTATTGAATTAAGTAACAAAGATGAAAGATGGTCTAAACAATATTTTTTAAATGATAAAAAAATACAACAACAAAAATTATTGGATATTTTTCAACTATTTTGGTTTACGGAGATAGATAAGGTTTATTTTATTAAAGATACTCAATATCAAAGAAATACTATCAATCGAATTATTTGTTATTTTGAACCAAAATTATTCAGTTTATTGAATCAATACACTAAGCTAAGAAGAGAAAAAAAAAGAATATTGCAATCCTCACAGGATATTTCATGGCTTATTTCAATCGATAAACAACTTTTTGATATAGGTAAGTCTATTATTGAAATCAAAATAGAGTTTCTCAAAGAATTTCAAAATTTCTTATCAGATGATAACAAAAAGTTCTTTGATTTTGAAATTATTCCAAGTTTTGGCTTATCAGAAAAAGAAAACTTTTTAGAAAAATTTCAAAGAGGTCTTTCGGATGAGAGTCAATGGCCAAATGATCATAAACTTCAGTCAGATCATGACCCAAAAAAATCAATTTTTGAGATTACAAACAATCAAAAAAATATTTTTCAGCTATCTTCAGCACAGTCAAAAATGTTAATTTTAAGCCTACTTCTTAGTTGTGCAAAATTTCTAAATCGAAACAGAATTACTATTTTTTTAATTGATGAAATATTTGATAACTTTGATATTGTGAATATTAATAAAGTTATTGAATACTGTGCAGAAAATAAATTTCAGACATTCTTCTCAACCACTGATAACTTCACGCTCAAAGGGAACATAGACAATTTAGAAATAAAGGAAATTTTGTAATGGCAGATCAATATACAGCATCCTCAATTAAGGTTTTAAAGGGCTTAGAGGCCGTAAGAAAAAGGCCGGGTATGTACATTGGTGATACTGACGATGGCACAGGTCTGCATCATATGGTATACGAGGTGCTTGATAATTCTATTGATGAGGCGCTCGGAGGATATTGTGACAATATTCAATTAACCATAAATAAAGATGGTTCAGCAACAATCTCTGATAATGGTAGAGGAATACCTGTAGATAAGCATAAAACTGAAAAGGTACCTGCTGCTGAAGTTATAATGACTCAATTACATGCAGGAGGTAAATTTGACCAAAATAGTTATAAAATTTCAGGAGGCCTTCACGGAGTCGGTGTATCTGTTGTAAATGCTTTATCTGAAAAACTTTCTTTGACTATCCGTAGAGGAGGAAAAATTCACACTATGGAATTTAAAGATGGTATTACATCAAAAAAATTAACTGAGATGGGAGTTATGAAAAAGACTGAGAGAACAGGTACCACTGTTCAATTTTGGCCCTCAAAAAAAATTTTTTCTAATACAACTCTAGTGCTAAAAACTTTAGAAAATAGAGTTCGTCAATTAGCTTTTCTTAATTCTAACGTCCGTATAACATTGGCAGATTTGCGCACTACTAAGGCAGAACCAATAGAATTTTATTATCAAGGAGGTTTAACAGCATATGTTCAATTTCTTAATTCTAGAAAATCAACTTTAAATAAAATAATTCCATTTAATGGAGAGTCTAATGGAATTAAAGTTGAAGGAGCTTTGCAATGGAATGATGGATACAATGAAAATATGCTATGTTTCACGAACAACATACCCCAAGGAGATGGAGGAACACATCTACAAGGTTTTCGATCAGCACTTACTCGCTCACTAGTTGGATATTCAAACACCGTTGCTGTTTCAAAGAAAGGTAATATTACTATATCAGGAGATGATGCTAGAGAGGGTATGACATGTGTATTATCTGTTAAGGTTCCTGACCCTAAGTTTTCATCGCAAACAAAAGATAAATTAGTTTCATCAGAAGTTAGACCTGTTGTTGAAAAAATTATCTCAGAACAACTAAGTGCTTGGCTTGAACAAACACCAGGAGAAGCAAAAAAGTTAGTATCAAAAATTATTGAGGCCGCAAGTGCTCGAGAAGCAGCAAGAAAGGCCAGGGAGCTAACAAGAAGAAAAAACGTATTAGAGACATCGTCACTCCCAGGTAAATTAGCAGACTGCCAAGAAAAAGATCCTATTAACTCAGAGCTTTTCATAGTCGAGGGTGACTCTGCTGGTGGTTCTGCTAAACAAGGTCGTGATAGAGTAACTCAAGCTATACTTCCACTTAGAGGCAAAATATTAAATGTAATTAAAGCCAATCCTCATAAAATATTAGAAAATAATGAAATTTCTGCTCTTATCACTGCAATTGGTGCTGGGTATGGAAATCCACCAAAGGATAAAGAATATAATCCATCTGATTATTTTAACCCTGACTCAATGCGTTATCACAAGATTGTTATTATGACAGATGCCGACGTCGACGGTAGTCATATTAGAACATTATTACTCACATTTTTTTATCAATTTATGAGAGACATCATAACCACTGGACGCTTGTATATTGCTCAACCACCTCTTTATAAGATTAAAAAAGGAAATGCAGAAAATTATTTATTAGATGATAAGGAACTTACAAAGTTTCTACTTTTAAATAATAAAGATGATCTTGACTTTAACATTTACAATAAAAAGAAAAAAATTCAGCTAAAAGAGGAGCAGTTAAACGAGTTAATTGATTTAGCCTCTCGCGCAAACTCTGCTTATCAAAATTTAGATTTTACATATTTAGACACACAGTTTTTTGATCAAATCATTAATACTGGATTATTTTTCATGGACTTTTCCCTAAATAAAATTGAAAAGTCTAAATTTAAAGTACTCCTCTCCAATTTAAATCAGGTTTATAAATCACAAAATATTAAATTTACATTTCAAAGTATGATTAGTAATGAACTTATTTTTTTACAAGAGAAAGAGGGTTATAATAAAATTATAAAAGTGCCTTTAGATAAATTACTACATTTAAGAGAATTTATTTCTATAGAAAATTTAAATCTTTATAACAAAATGGGTTTTTCAAAATCTACTGATGCTTATTTTGGAATTTCTAAGCTATCATCAAAAGAAAACTTTAATTGCAATGGTCTTGTTGAATTTTTTAATATTCTCTTTGAAATGAGTAAAAAAGGCCAATCAATAAGTCGATATAAGGGTCTAGGTGAAATGAACCCTGAACAGTTATGGGAGACAACTTTAGACCGAACAAATAGAAAGTTGCTTCAAGTTAAACTTGAAGATCAAATCAATGCCGAAAGACAACTCTTAATGCTTATGGGAGATGATGTGACTGATAGGAAAAGTTTTATCCAAGAAAATTCAGTTAAAGTAGCAAACTTAGATATTTAGTTGGATAATAAAAAAAACTCCCTTTTTGTAAATTCTTCTGACTTTTTAATCATACGAGCTATTGCTTTTGGCGGTCAGGCTACTACTTTATCAATTACACAATATTTTTTCGAGATTTCAAAAATAGTTGCAACTGCCTCATGGATTATAGCCTTTGTATTGATGGCTAGTATCGTCTTAGGTTTTTACTTAAACAAAGGTGATAAAATTATTTCAGAAAAACAAGTCTTTATATTTTTATGTTTTGATATTATACAAATTTCGAGTTTAATTGCTCTGAACGGTGGACACACCAATCCGTTCATATTTATCATCTTAGCTCCTATTGCTATTGCAGCATCATACCTAGCGATAGAAAGAATAATTATTATTTTAAGTTTGGCGTTAGTTTGCTTTGCCTTAATATTTAATTTCTTTATTGCTCTTCCTCCATCTGTTCATCCAAATATTAATTTTACCTATAGTTTAGCTATTATGATTTCTCTTTTTATAAGCAGTATCTTTTTAGTTTTCTATCTTTATTACTTTTCTCTAAACTACAAAAACACTCAAAAAGCATATGAATTAGCAAGCAAGCAACTTCAAAATGAAAAAGAACTTTTAAAAGTAGGTGGATTAGCAGCAGCAGCTGTTCATGAACTAGGTACACCATTGAATACAATAAACCTAATTGTTGGAGATTTAAACCAAGATAAAAAACTAAAAGATGATTATGGAAAAGATATTAAAACTTTATTGTTAGAATTAGATAGATGTAAGGCAATACTTAAAGAACTTTCAACAAATCCAGAGTCAACAGAACTCTCCTCTGAAATAACTAATATGTCATTAGAAGCATATACACAATCTTTGTGCGAACAATTCTCAAATAATTATCGCGCAGTAAATTTAGATTTTAGATCGGATGAAAATTCTAAAAATATTAATATTAAAATTACACCTGAGCTTAATATAGCTATGAATAATATAATCAAAAATGCAATTAGTTTTGCATATAAAGAAATATTAATAATTTCAGAAACTTCAAAAAATACATATTCTATCAAAATCCGTGATGACGGCCCAGGTTTTGATAAAAAGTTTATAGCTAATTTTGGAAAACCATTCTATTCTAGCAGGCCTGAAAAAGGGGTAAATATGGGCCTTGGGCTATTCATAACAAAACAAATGATTGAAAATCTAAATGGTGAAATATCAGTACAAAGTAATAATGGAGCAGAAGTAACTTTAACATGGCAGATTTAGAACAAAACGCACCTACAAAAGATAAAACTCTCTTTATTATTGAGGACGATAAGCCTTTTCGAGAGCGATTAACCACTTCTTTTCAACGTAAAGATTTTACTGTAACGGCAGCAGCATCTAAAAAAGAGGCATTAGATGTTTTATCAGGCAATAACTTTAATTACGCCATCGTTGACCTACGTTTAGGAGATGGCTCCGGACTTGATGTTATTAAGGTAATAAAAGAGCAAAACCCAGAGTGTCGGACCGTTATGTTAACTAGTTATGGTAACATAGCTACAGCAGTGTCATCTGTAAAATTAGGCGCTGATGATTATTTAACGAAACCAGCTAATATTGATGATATTGAAAAATCACTAATGTCCTCCACCGCTACATCTCTGCCCCCACCTCCTGAAAATCCAATGTCCGCAGATAGAATTAGATGGGAACATATACAAAGAGTTTTTACCCAGTGTAACCGTAATGTCTCTGAAACAGCAAGGAGATTAAAAATGCATCGAAGAACTCTTCAAAGAATTTTAAATAAGCACGCTCCTAAAGAATAGTATATTTCTTCAATCTTTGTTATTCTGCCTAGATGTCTGAGTCCCGGCTAATTCTAGTAGATGGTTCAGGATATATTTTCCGAGCTTACTACGCATTACCCCCAATGAACAATTCTAAAGGCATACCCACCAATGCTGTTTATGGATTTTGTAATATGATGCTTAGACTAATAGAAGAACACTCCAGTGACAAAATACTTATAATACTTGATGCTGGTAAGAATACTTTTCGAAATACTTTATTTCCTGATTACAAAGCGAACCGTGGAGAGGCACCTGAGGATTTAATACCGCAATTTAGTATTATTCGCGAAGCTATTGAAGCATTTGGACTCGATGTTATTGAAAAAAAAGATTTTGAGGCTGATGACGTTATTGCAAGCTATGTTAAATATGGAGAGGATAATAAAATACCCACTACTGTTTTTAGTTCTGACAAAGATCTTTTTCAATTGTTATCAGGGAACAACCGCATCATGGATCCAATGAAAAATGTTGAGATTGATGAAGCAAAAGTAATTGAAAAATTTGGAGTTGGCCCTGATAGGATTACAGATGTTCAAGCTCTTATAGGAGATAGTGTTGATAACATACCTGGGGTTCCAGGAATAGGTCCCAAAACAGCTGCTAAATTAATTAACGAATTCGGTACTTTTGAGGAGCTTTTATTAAAAAAAGATCAAATTTCAAATGTTAGAATAAAAAACCTTATTACTGATCATGAGGAGTCTGCAAAAATTAGTCATAAGCTTGTCATTTTAAAAAATGATTTAGAGTTACCCATTAAAATAGAAAAGTTAAAACAATTTGATGACTCTACAAAGTTGAATGACTTCTTCAAAAAGTACGAATTTAAATCTCTTATTAGAACTAGTGCAAATGAAACAAAACCTCATTCAACAAAAAAAAATACAGATTTTAAATCGTTAACCGAAACAAAAGAAATAATTGAATATCTCAATTCTCTTAAATCTGAAAAAATATTGGCTATAGATTTAGAAACTGACAGTTTAGACGTAAATACCGCAAATATTATTGGGGTATCTTTATCGAATGCCGACCAAGCTTATTATTTACCATTTAAATCCCCAGAAAATGAATTATCAAAGAAAGATCAAGAAAGTGTGCTCAAAAATCTTAGTGAATTGTGTGGAGATGAATCCGTATTAAAGTTATTTCACAATGCAAAATATGACTCTGTAATATTAAAACGTTTTGGTGTCAACACTGTTTCTTTTCAAGATACATTACTTATGTCTTTTTTTGTTAACAATGGTCTAACAAAACATAACTTAGAGGATTTGTATTATTACTATTTTGGAGAAGAAAAAGAAAAGTTTAAAGATGTTATAAAAAATGAATCCAAAAGAAAATACAAAGATTTTTCTGAAGTACCATTAGAAGTCGCAACAAATTATGCAGCTCATGATGCGTATGCTACGTTCAAATTATATGAAAATCTCAATGAGCAGATAGCTGAGTCCTTAGATAGTTGGATTTATTATGATATTGATAAAAAACTAAGCTTAGTTCTCCAAGAAGTAGAGAGAAATGGTTGTAAAATTGATTTAAAATTTTTAAATAAACTAGAAAAAGATCTCAACAAAGAGATTGAAAAAATTGAAGAGAAAATATTTAAGATTGCTGGTGAAGAATTCAATATTGGATCCCCAAAACAATTAACTGAAATTTTCAAGAAATTAGACATCAAAGTTACAAAGAAGACTAAAGCAGGAGATTTTCAGACAAATGTGAAAGTATTAGAACAGTTGGAGTCTGAAGGTGTTGAGATAGCCTCGCATATTTTGCAATGGAGACAATACTCCAAGCTTGTTTCTACCTATACCTCATCATTAGCTGATCACGCAGATAAAAAAGACAGGGTTCATAGTACATTTAACATTGCCGCAACCATAACAGGACGACTAAGTTCATCTGAGCCTAATCTTCAAAATATCCCTATCAGAACTGAAATTGGAAAAAAGATAAGAACAGCCTTTATAGCTGAAAAAGACCATGAGCTTTATAGTTTTGACTACTCACAAATTGAACTTCGAGTTCTATGTGAGGCATGTGAAGATCCAAATTTATTGAAAGCTTTCCAAGAAGATCAGGACATTCATGAAAGTACGGGACAATTAGTTTTTAATAAAAAAATAATTAACGATAATGACAGAAGGATGGCCAAGATTATAAATTTTGGAATAATCTATGGAATTAGTCAGTATGGTTTAGCTAAACAGTTAGGTGTTAGTAATGCGGAAGCAAAGCTTTTCATAGATAACTATTTTAAAAAATTTCCAAACATTAATGACTTTATGAAAGCAACCACCAACAATGCAAAAAAACTAGGCTACGTCGAAAACCTTTTTGGAAGAAAGTCTCATATTAAAGACATCAATGCTAAAAACTTTATGCTCCGATCTTTTGCAGAAAGACAAGCTATCAATGCACCTATTCAAGGCACAGCATCTGAGTTAATAAAAATTGCAATGTTGGATATTCATAACTATTTAGAGAAAAATAAATGTAAATCTAAAATGACATCTCAAGTTCATGATGAGCTTTTATTTGAAATTTATAAAAAAGAAAAAGATATTATTCCAGAAATAGCTAAGTTGATGGAAACATCACATCAAAAATATAAGTCATTTAAAACACCTATAAAAGTTGACTTTGGTGGTGGTTTAAATTGGGGTGAAGCTCATTAGAAATCATCATCGGGCTTATTAAAGGCCATCCATCTTTCTAATTCATGGTATCCACCAATTTTTTCACCATTGATAATTATTTGTGGGAAAGTCTTAGCAGTTGGAAATATTTCGAAAAATTGTTCCCTACTATAATCTTGATTTAACATCAATATTTCTGGGTCATGAGTTGCCAAGGCTGACTTAGCCATTGTACAAAAAACACAATTATCTTTGCTATATATCTTTACTTCCACTTAGAAAGACTCGTCAAATGACAAGGAGCGATCTGTTGGGCGTTGATATTCAGAAACCCTTTTTTCAAAAAAGTTAGTCACATTTTGAACATCCAGAGCTCTCATAAAGTCAAATGGATTTTCTGTATTAAACACTCTATCAAATCCAAAAAGATCAGCTATACGATCTGATACTGCTTCGATATACATACACATCATTTCTTTGTTCATGCCAATAAGATCAACGGGTAGTGCATCAGTAACAAATTCTTTTTCAAATTCAACTGCTTCTCTAACAATTTCCTCAAACTCTGATTGAGTCACAGCACCTGGTATTAAATCCATTGATTTAATATCTTCATCTGACAATGTTCCCTTATTAAATTTTTCACTTAATGTTTTAAACATTAAAGCAGAGAAACTAAAATGCATTCCTTCATCTCTTGCAATCCAATCATTAGAAAGTGCTAGGCCTGGAAGCAGACCTCTTTTTCTAAAGTAATAAATGGCGCAAAAAGATCCTGCAAAAAATAATCCCTCAACCAAACCAAAAGCTATTAATCGCATGAGTAAATTTTGATTTCCATTAAGCCATTTTGAAACCCACTGTGCTTTTTTATTAATACAAGGAACATTTTGAATTGCAGAGAACAACTTATCTTTTTCTGATGGATCCTCGACGTAGGCTTCTATTTGTAAACCATACATTTCAGCATGAATAGATTCATTTAGCATCTGCATAGTAATAAATAATCGAGACTCAGGAATTAAAATTTCATTATAAAATCTAGATGCTAGATTCTCGTTTATCATTGCCTCTGAATTAGCAAAAAAAGCAAGCACATGTTTAATAAAGTGGATTTCTCCCTCACCCAGTGTTTTTAGATCTCTTAAATCATCTTGGAGTGAAACTTCCTCAGGCGTCCAAAACGCTTGTACATGCTGTTTATAACGATCGAAAATTTCTTGATGTTGAATAGGGAAAATTGATTTGCATCCTTTAGATATCATGACTTGCTCCTTAAAATAAATTGATAAAACATCTTACGCACTACATGTTACGCAATCTTCTGGTTCATTAGATTGCGCCTCTTTCACATAAGACTCTTTTGCTTTCTTTTCAGAGGACACGGTTACTTTAACTGCGTCTACAGCTGATCGGCTTCTCAGGTAATACATGCCTGTTTTCAAGCCTTTTTTCCATGCATACATATGCATAGAGTTTACTTTCCCAAAAGTAGGGGTTGCCAACCATAAATTCATGGATTGGGTTTGATCGATAAATGGCGCTCTGTCCGCTGCCATATCAATGACTGTTTTTTGGGATGTTTCCCAAACAGTTTTGTAAACATCTTTAAGGTCCTCGGGAAATCCCTCAATATTCTGAACAGAGCCATTTTCTAATATAATTTGATCGCGTAATTCTTTACTCCAAAGACTCCTTTTCATCAACTCTTTTACGAGGTGACGATTTACTAACAAGAATTCACCAGAGAGAGTTTGTCGTTTATAAATATTTGATGTTTGCACTTGGAAGGTTTCTGTATTCCCCAAGATGATACCAGTTGAAGCTGTAGGCATACATGCTGTTGTTAAGGAATTACGTACCCCGTGCTTTTGAATTTTCTCCATTAGGCCTTTCCAGTCCCACATACTTGATGGTTTAACACCCCATAGATCAAATTGAAATTGTCCCTCAGAGAGAGGTGAGCCCTTAAAAGTAGAATAGGGGCCTTTGTCAGTTGCAAGCTCCATTGATGCCTCTAAGGCACCAAAGTAGACTGTTTCAAATATTTGTTTATTAATAATTTGTGCTTGAACAGAGTCATATGCAATATTCATTTTGAAATAAACATCAGCTAGACCTTGAATGCCAAGGCCAATTGGTCGATGACGACTATTCGAGTTTTCTGTCTTGTTTGTAGGATAAAAGTTTATATCAATAACTTGATCCAAGTTTTTTGTAGCAAGTTTCGCAACTTGGTATAAGTTTTGGTAATCAAATTTACTTTCATCTGTAACAAACTTTGGTAATGCGATTGACGCTAGGTTACAAACAGCTGTCTCATCTTTTTCAGAGTATTCAACAATTTCAGCACACAGATTAGATGATTTAATTACTCCAATATTTTTTTGATTAGATTTTTTATTTACAGCATCTTTGTAAAGCATATATGGCTGTCCAGTTTCAATTTGTGCTTCAATGATCTTTGACATTAAAGCTCTTGCTTTAATTCTTTTAAGATCAGGCATTTCATTTTCGTATTTAGTATATAGTTCTACAAACTCTTCCCCGTAAGTGTCAGATAATCCTGGACACTCATGTTCGCTCATTAATGTCCAATCAGCATCCTCTTCAACCCTTTCCATAAATAGATCTGGTATCCAAAGAGCATAAAATAAATCTCTAGCCCTGAATTCTTCAGCACCTGTGTTTTTTCTAAGCTCTAAAAATGACTCAATATCAGCATGCCATGGCTCTAAATAGACAGCAAATGAGCCCTTTCTCTTGCCACCACCTTGGTCAACAGATCTTGCAGTTTCATTAAAGATTTTAAGAAATGGAATTAGTCCATTCGACTTGCCATTTGTTGATTTAATACGACTCCCACCACCTCTAATATTATGGGCATGAAGGCCTATACCACCTGCGGTTTTAGAAATTAAAGCACAGTCTTTTACTGTATTAAAAATTCCTTCAATAGAGTCATCTTCCATTCCAATTAAAAAACAAGATGATAGCTGTTGCATCTTTAAACCACTATTGAAAAGAGTGGGCGTTGCATGTGTATAGAAACCTTGAGATAAACTATCATAGGTTTTTTTAACTTGATAAAAATCAAATTTATCTCCTGATACACATAGAGCAACTCTCATCCATAAATCTTGTGGTCTTTCTGCTGTTTTATTATTTGACTGAAGAAGATATGCTCTAAATAAAGTGGTTAGTGCAAAATAATCAAAATAATAATCTCTATCGTAGTCAATAATTTTTTCTATTTCTTCTGCATTTGCTTTTACTTTTTCATAATATTCATCACGTAGTAATCCATCTTCATAAAGATTTTTAGTTGCAATAATAAAGCCTGGTGTTTCTTTATGAAGAGCATTAGCTTTAATTCTGCCTGCTAAATAAGAATAATCAGGATGCTCAACTGTTAGTGCAGCAGCTGTTTCTGCCAAGTAAGTATCTATTTCATTTGTTGTAATACCATCGTAAAGACCCTGGATAGCTTTTTGAGCAATTGTAATTGGATCAATTTCCAAGCCATTGGATAAAATTGAGATACGGTTTGTAATTTTCTCCAAAGAAATATCTTCTTTATTACCATCTCTTTTGGTAACAGCCATTGTTGAGACTTTGGCACCTATTTGTTCATTAAGTTGAGCTGTTTTATAACGTTGATTAGCTCTCTGCTCCCTATAAAGAACATAAGCGCGAGCAACTTTATGGTGCTCCCCTCTCATCAAGGCTAATTCAACCTGATCTTGGATATCCTCGATATGAATCATATCACCGTTAGCAATACGTCTAGTCAGAGCTGTTGTGACTGTTTCGGTAAGCTTTGAAACACTTTTATCAATTTGCTTACTATCTCTAAGATCAGTTTGGGCTAAAAAAGCTTTCCTAATTGCATTTGCAATTTTGTCAGACTTAAAAGGCGTTATGGATCCATCACGTCTAACAACACTCAAGCTTAACAAGTTTATTTCTTCGTTTTGCTTGTTAATTACTGTGTTCTTTGTTGAATTTTCTAATGTTTCCGCGCTATTTGTTTCCATACTTCCTACCAAGTTTATGTATACTTTTTTGAATAATCACTAGATGTAGTGTTTATTGCCTAGTGACTATACAATCTATAGACAAACATAGTCAATTTATTTTGTATTTAATTCTGAAAACCCAATAAATTCAATTGGAAATTAAAGATTCAATTAACAAATATTTTTAAAATATTCACAGGTTTTTATCAAATTTTTCTAAGGTGCGAATATGTACAGTATTTACAAGCAAAGCTTAGTAATGATTTTCAAAATTACTCGATGATTCGTTTCATTCAATTAATCTAGTCAGTCACAAATATGTTAAAGTTTTATGAGTTATTAACTATTTTTTGATAGATCTCTCGGGAAAAACCCTTATTTTCATTGAGTGAAAAAAATTCTAGGAGTCGGAACGGCACTGGTAGACGTCATATGCCAAGTGCAAGATAATGTCATAAATGATTTAAAGTTAAAAAAAGGCTCAATGACATTAATTGAGGAGTCTCAAATTCAAGAAATAAGATCAAATTTTGTGAATCCTTTAATAACTTCAGGTGGTTCAGTTTGTAATACAGTCCATGAACTTAATTATAGCATCCATGAAGCAAGCTTTTACGGAAAAGTTAATGATGATGAATATGGTAACGCATTTATTCAAGATTTAAAAAAAGCAAAAATACTTTTCAAAGGATCTATAAAAGAAAATGAATTACCTACGGGTTGTTGTAATATTTTAGTTTCTTCTGATGGAGAAAGAACAATGGCAACACACATAGGAATTGGTGCACAACTCAAACCAGATGAAGTAAATGAAGAAATTCTTAATGATATTGATCATATTTACATGGAGTCTTATTTGTGGGATCATGAGTTAACAAAAAAAACTCTGCAAAAAATTGGAAATATGGCAAAATTAAAAGGTATAGAAACATCTCTATCTCTTTCTGATCCATTTTGTGTAGAAAGACATCGAGAGGAGTTAGAAAATTTTATCACTGAAAACATAGATTTAGTATTTTGCAACTTTGATGAAGCAAAGATGTTTTCTCAATCTGACATTATGGCAGATGTAAGTTTATTTTTTCAAAACTTCGATAAAAAAATTGTCATGACATCTGGAGCAGATGGCGCATACTTCTTTCATAAAGCTGAAGTAAGTCATCAACCTGTTAATAAAGTAACAAATGTTGTTGATACAACAGGTGCTGGAGATAATTTTGCAGCCGGATTTTTAGATTTTTATCTTCAAGGAAAATCTCCTAAAGAATCTCTTGAAAACGGAAATGCGAGAGCTGTTCAAGTCATACAACAATTAGGACCAAGGATACAAAGAGTATGAAAAAACTATATAAATATAATAATTTGTTTTATTATCAAAATAAATAAGGGGGAAAAAGATTGGATTACAAAGTAAAAGATATATCTCAAAGCGCATTTGGTAGACAAGAAATTGAAATTGCGGAGACTGAAATGCCTGGATTAATGGCTATTCGTGAGCAATATGGGGAATCAAAACCTTTAACTGGTGCTAACATCATGGGTTGCCTACATATGACCATTCAAACTGCAGTTTTAATTGAGACATTGGTTGCTCTTGGTGCTAAATGTCGATGGAGCTCTTGTAATATTTATTCAACCCAAGATCATGCTGCAGCAGCAGTTGCCGAAAGCGGTACTCCTGTTTTTGCTTGGAAGGGCATGAATGAAGAGGAATTTTGGTGGTGCATTGACCAGACAATCGAGGCCGATAGTTGGGAACCTAATATGATATTAGATGATGGTGGAGACTTAACACTGCGTATGCATGAAAAATATCCCGAGCTTTTAAAAAATGTCAGAGGTCTCTCCGAGGAAACTACTACAGGTGTTCTTCGTCTAGAACAAATGGCATCTAAAGGAACATTGCAAGTACCTGCTATTAACGTCAATGACTCAGTTACAAAAAGTAAATTTGATAATTTATATGGTTGTAAGGAAAGTTTAGTTGATGGTATTCGTAGAGGAACTGATGTAATGATGGCTGGAAAAGTTGCAGTCGTGGCAGGTTTTGGAGATGTTGGAAAAGGTAGCGCAGCATCACTTAGGGGAGCAGGTGCTAGAGTTCAAGTAACGGAAGTTGATCCTATTTGTGCTCTTCAAGCCGCAATGGAAGGTTATGAGGTTGTAACCATGGATGATGCTTGTAAGTATGCAGATATATTTGTAACCGCAACTGGTAACAAAGATATTATTACGCAAGATCATATGAGAGAAATGAAAGATCGTGCCATAGTTTGTAATATCGGGCACTTTGATAATGAAATTCAAATAGATGATTTACAAAATTACAAATGGGAAGAGATCAAACCACAGGTTGATCAGGTAACATTTCCGGATGGAAAAAAACTAATTATTCTCTCAAAGGGAAGATTGGTAAATTTGGGGAATGCAACTGGTCATCCAAGTTTTGTTATGAGTGCATCCTTTTCTAATCAGGTTTTAGCCCAGATAGAATTGTGGGAAAACTATAAAAACTATGAAAATAAAGTCTATGTTTTGCCTAAAAAACTGGATGAAATGGTAGCAATGTTTCATTTACAAAAAGTTGGAGCTAAACTAACTGAAATGTCCAAAGACCAAAGCGATTATTTAGGTGTCGAACAGCAAGGCCCATTTAAGAAAGATACATATAGGTACTAGTTATGAGAAAAGATTACATTTTTACCTCTGAGTCAGTGTCAGAGGGACACCCAGACAAAGTATCAGATCGAATTTCAGATGCTGTAGTTGATCATTTTATAGCAAAGGACCCTTTTGCTAGAGTTGCATGCGAGACATTAACGACAACTAATAAAGTTGTCTTATCAGGTGAAGTAAGAGGACCTGTGCAAGATGATAAGGAAGAAATTATTTCAAAAGTAAGAGATTGCATCAAAGATATAGGTTATGAGCAAGATGGCTTTCATTGGAAAACAGCAGATATACAATATCTTCTTCATGGACAATCTGCTGACATAGCTATGGGTGTTGACTCATCCTCTGATAAAGATGAAGGAGCAGGTGACCAAGGAATAATGTTTGGTTATGCATGTAATGAAACAACTGAGCTGATGCCAGCACCTATATTTTATTCTCATAAGATTTTGGAGTTAATGGCTCAAGGAAGAAAAGATGGAAGTTTAAAAGGATTAGAGCCTGACTCAAAAAGCCAAGTAACTCTGAAGTACGTTGATGGTAAACCAAATGCAGTCACATCTGTAGTTATATCAACCCAGCACGCTGATGGACTCTCTCCTAGTGATGTCAAAGAAATTGTAAATCCAGCTTTAAAAGACTCTATCCCAGAAGAGCTATTAAAAAACTTAGACGATAGCGAATATTATGTAAATCCAACAGGTAACTTTGTTATAGGCGGACCAGATGGAGATACAGGACTTACTGGAAGAAAAATCATCGTTGATACATATGGGGGCGCGGCTCCACACGGTGGAGGGGCTTTTTCTGGGAAAGACCCAACAAAGGTAGATCGCTCTGCTGCATATGCATCCAGATATCTTGCAAAAAATATTGTTGCCGCAGGTTTGTGCGATCAATGCACAATTCAATTGTCATACGCAATTGGAGTGGCTAAGCCTTTGTCAATTTATGTTAACACGCAAGGCACAAATAAAATAGATGAAGCCAAAATTGAGTCAGCTATACCTGAGATTATGAACTTATCGCCAAGGGGAATTAGAGAGAAACTGCAGTTAAATAAACCAATTTACGAACAAACAGCAGCATATGGTCACTTTGGCAGAACTTATGATAGCTCTTCTGGAGCTTTTTCATGGGAGAGTTTAGATTTAGTCTCTGATTTTAAATCCCTTGCTTAGTTGAGTTTAAATTTTTCTATTTCACAAGAGAAACAACTTGATGAAATTGTAAAAAAATTAATTAAATCTATTTCTGCTCATCAAATAATTTTTTTCGAAGGAGAGGTTGGATCAGGCAAAACAACTCTTATTAGGTATCTATTAGAAGGTATTGCAAAACTTGAGAAAAAAAAACTATTTTTTCAAGGAAGCCCGACTTACCAACGAGAGCACATTTATAATTTTAAAAAATATGATGTTGTGCATTTTGATTTTTATCAAGTTGATAATTCCTTAATAGATATTGATGAATATCTTTTGAATAATTGTATTTTTATTGAGTGGCCTCTAGAAGCTTTAAAGAGCAAATATTTCGATGAGGCCTTATTTGTCAAAATTGATTTGAAAAATAAAATTAGAGAAATTAAAATTCAATCTCGTAACAACAAATGGCTCAAGAAAATAAAAAAAATTTAATAAAAATAAAAAAACATCTTTCAAGTAAGAATTTTAAAGTTGGAGGTTTTATTAATTTTGAGTCTGATGCTTCAGATAAAGTATTTAAACTTTGTAAAACTGCAAATAAAAAACTTTTATTACTATCATTTCAAAACAAACCTAACGATTTTAAAAAATATGTAAAAGCCACGGAGATATTAACAAAACAAAAAGTAAATACACCAAGTATTGTAGATTTTAGCCGTAGTCATAAATATGTAATAATGGATTATTTTCCAACTACGAATACAGCAAGATATTTTAAAAAAAATTATATGAAGCAAATACTTCCTCAAGCAACTCAAGCTATTATAAATTTACAAAATACTAAAAAAAAAATATCAGGTATTAAAACAAAGCCTCACTCAAATTTACTAAATGATGCCATCAGGGGCATTAGAAAATATACTCAACATTATGAACATAAAATTGAAATTGGTTTTTATTTAAATAAACTTATTGTATTTTCATTAAAGAAAAATACTGAAAAACAACAAAAATATAAACCAGTTCTTACACACGGAGACTTTTTCTTAGAAAATCTTATTTACTATAAGCGTCTCATATATGTCATTGATCATCAAGACTTACATTACAATCATCCTCATTTAGACATAGCATCATTAATTTTTGATGCACGAAGGTCATATTCACAAATTACAGAAGAAAGATTGATGAGAATTTATGCAAAAAAACAGAATTTAAATTTAAAAGAGTTCAAAGAGAACATTCATCTTGTAAGTTTATTAAGAAATTTAAGAATTTTAGGAAACTGGGTGCAACTATTTGATACTGGAAAGCCTAAGTATTTAAAAAAATATAGAACAGAAACTTGGAAGCAGATTTTTAAGCATGTTGAATATTTACGTTTTTGGGACTTAAGAGAAATCTTTATGTATATTTATAAAAAAACTAAATAAATGAATATTTTAGTATTAGCTGCTGGTTATGGAGACCGAATGGATGATTTAACAAAAAATATTCCTAAACCCATGCTCAAGATAAACCAGAAAATGCTTATTGATTATGCAATAGAAATAGCACAAAAAATTTCTCATCAAAGAATTTTTGTTAATACACATTATCAAAACCAAATCTTAGAAAGTTATATCAAAGAAAATTACATAGATATTTTTATATCTCATGAACCAAATATTCTAGGAACAGGGGGCGCCATAAAAAAAATACAAAATGATGATTTATTAATTTTAAATACTGATAATTTATGGCAGGAAACCTTTATAAATGAAATTAATGAAGCTATAAATTTTTTTAATCAAAATATTAATATTGAAAATTTACTTCTTGTAAATTCTAACGGTGAAAAATTTGATTTAGAAATTAACAATGAAAATTTGATTAATTTTCCATCAGATAACTACAATACTCAATTCCAAGGGTGCCATATCATTAGAAATAAAACTCTTACACAGTATCCTGATATTTTTAACATCCAAGATTATTGGATTAATTGCTCTATTGAAGGAAAATTATATGGATATGAAACTGTTAGTGTTAATCAACACGTTGGAACAAAAGAATTATATTTGAAAAACCAATACTAATTCCCATATATAGAGTATGTCAGTAGAACAAATTAATGATGCTAACTTTCAAGAGAAGGTTATGGAATACTCAAAAAATACACCTGTTTTAGTAGATTTTTGGGCTGAATGGTGTGGCCCTTGTAAGGCAATAGCTCCCATATTAGACAATATTGCCTCAGAGATGGGAGATAAAATTTCGATCAAAAAAATTAATATTGATGAAAACCCTCAAGCACCAGCAAATTTTAGTATAAGAAGTATTCCAACAATGATTTTATTCAAAGACGGTTCCATAGCTGATACAAAAATCGGCTTAGGTTCAGAGGCTGATTTAAAAAATTGGATATCTAGTAAAATTTAAAAATTTTCTTTTGAAAAAACTTTTAGTTTGACTGTTCATAAGGAAATGAACTCAACTGTTTAAGTCCATCTTTAGTTACCAAGTATTGATCTTCAAGTTTTATACCCTCTTTTGCACCAACCTCTCCAATATAACTCTCAACACAAATAGTCATATTTTCTTCAAAATGGGCAGAGTAATCAGAGTTACTAAAATCTTTATTGGGGTAGGCAACAAAAGGCCACTCGTCACATAATCCTACTCCATGGATAATACAAGGATAATGATTATCATAGCAATTATCAGGTAATTTCCATGATTGCTCAGCAAATTCTCGAAAGTTTAAACCAGCTTTAATAAGAGATTTGTTGTGGTTAATATGTTCCAAGGCTAAATCATAAAGCCTTCTTTGTTCATCATTAAACTTATTTCCCTCGACAAAGGTCCGAGATATATCAGCACAATAACCGTAGGGTCCAACCATATCAGTATCAAACGCTACTATATCACCAGCTTCAATCACACGATTACTACATTCTTGAAGCCAAGGATTTGTTCTTGGGCCGGACACCAATAGACGAGTCTCGAACCACTCACCCCCACTTTCAATATTAACCTTATGCATATATGACCAAAGTTCTTCCTCCGTCATTCCAGCATGTAATTTTTCTTTCATCTGCCACATTCCTTTTTCAGCTGTTTCAATAGAGGCCTTCATGCATACCAACTCATCTTCTGATTTAATTGATCTGGCAGTTTCAACTATCTTTTGAGCATTTAATATTTCAACATTAAATTGTTTGAGAAGCATTTGAATTCCAACAGGGTCAGATACATCCATAGCTAGCCTGTTGTTATCGGGAGAGTGTTCACGCATTAAATCTTGAACAACACTAGCCCATTGTTTTGCATTTTTATCTACGAAATTATTTGCAGAAAAAAAATCCCAACTTACTACTTCTCTTATTTCGTCAATTGTACAAAGGTGATTAGAGAGATGCTCACTTTTAGGGTAATCAAATAAAATTACCTTGTTATCTGCAGAAATAAATACAAAACGAACAAGTTCATGCATTGTAAATAAGCTCATATTCCTGCTGTCAGTAGCATATCTAATATTAATGGGATCAAATAAAATACATGCTCCCACATTATTTAAACGTAATTGTTCTTGTACTCTATGTAGTCGGTACATTCTTAGACGGTCAAAATTTATCTTATCTTCGTAGAGTCGAGGTTTATAAATTTGACTTTGATAATTTTGGTTAATAGACTCGAAAAACTTTGGTCCAATTTTACGATCTGCGAATTTACTGGAAAAATTACTCATTTATAAACATTAATTTATTTTATTTTTTTTTCAAACCTCATCATATTATCTTTAAAGTTTAAAGAGAGTTTTTTCGCACTACTACTGATTTTATCCAAAAATTTAACATTTATATTAATCTTATTTTGTTCATTTTCTGATATTTGACCAACATAAGTAATAGCATTCCAAAGTCCTAGTGAATTCATGGGAGAAAATTTTCTTTTTGAAGAAAGAGATATATTTAGGAAAGAGAAAAAGAAACTTGATATATTTACTTTGTATTTTTTTGAAAATTCAGGAATATTTTGCGAGATAGTTTTTATAAAAGCTTTTGGGTCATTAAATTGAAATGGATTAATTTTAGGAAAAAATTGTTTTAATATTTTTTTCGTAAAATCATTTCCTGATGAGTAGATAAAAAATAGTTGCCCTTTAAAATCTAACATCCTTATCAATGGTAATAAAACCAGATTCAAAGTTCTTTGATAGGGCGATCTCAATCGAAAGGCTTGTGAGGCTATTATAAAATCATAAACCTTGGGGACATCAGTTAATTTTTTTGGAATTAAATGAATTAAAGGAATTTTTTGATCTTTTCTATAAATAACCATAAAGCTTTTATGTCTGGGTCGTAATATTGTAGAAGATGTATCTTCTTTTATCTCCCAATTTTTTTTAATTACATCACTCATACTCATAAGTTGTTGATTAAAACTAAAACTAGAGTTTCCTGAAAGTTCTTTTTTTATAAGCTTGCAATCTTTAAACTCTTTCTCATGAATATCTTTGTAAGAGGCATTTGTAATACAAAAAACTAAATTTTTGTGTTCATAGAACCGATAACCTAAAAAAGATAGTAAGCTATTGATATCATCAATACTTATTTCTTTTCCTACAACAATAATAGGGTCTTCAGGAAATTTCTCATGAGTAGCAGATAAAAGTGTAGAGATAACACTCCCGTCACCAGTTCCAGCGTCAAAAATTCTAAAAGCATCTTTAGTTATTTTTGATTTTTGTAAGTATTTAGCGAGTTCGAAAGCAATTTTACTTTTCTCATTTGTTGAATTGACGAAAGATAAATATTTATCCCTTGAGTCGAAAAAATCTGCTTTTTTTGCCCCCACTTTTACTCTCCTAAACCTCTAATATCCTATCTTTTTTTAAACTAGAAATGGATTTATTTCCATAATAGAGTTTTATTCATTTAGAGGAGAGGTTTATGGATTTAATTCAAAGATTAGACAAGGGCCCAGTTTTGTGTGCTGAGGGTTATTTATTTGAAATGGAAAAAAGGGGCTATTTACAGGCAGGCGCCTTCGTGCCAGAAGTAGTTTTAGAGCATCCAGAAGTGGTCACCCAGCTTCATCGAGAATTTATTAGAGCAGGCAGTGATGTTGTTCAAGCGTTCACATATTACGGTCATCGTGAAAAACTTCGATTGATAGGTAAAGAGGAATTACTTGAACCACTTCAATTAAATGCTTTAAAAATTGCAAAAGATGCTGCAAATGAATTTCCTGATTTAGATTTAATGATCGCAGGAGATGTTGCTAACACGAATATATATGATCCCAATAATAAATCCTCATTAGTTGAAGTAGAGAAGATGTATGAAGAACAAATTGGCTGGGCAAAGGATGCAGGCGTGGACTTTGTTGTAGCTGAAACAATTCAATGGACTGGTGAAGCGTTGATTGCTCTTAAAAAAATAAAAGAGGCAGGCTTAATAGCAGTGGTAAATTTAGCTATACCAGCAAATGACCTTACAAGGGATAATGATACCCCGGAGGATGCCTGCAAAAAGTTCGAAGATAATGGCGCTGAGGTTGTGGGCTTAAATTGTTTTAGAGGACCTTACCATACAATGAAACATTTAATCAAAATTCGTGAAAAAGTATCTTGTCATGTTGCAGGGTTGCCTGTTCCCGTCAGAACTACAGATGAATTTCCCGTTTGGTTTTCTTTGCCAGACGAGGGCTGTGATTGTATTCCTAATAACAGACCTTTCCCTGTTGGCATTGATAATCTTTATTGTAATCGATATGAAATGGCTGAGTTTGCCAAAGATTGTCAAAGTAAAAAAATTAATTTCATTGGAGTATGCTGTGGGGCAGCCCCACACCATGTAAGAGAAATGGCTGTGGCTTTAGGTCGTAAACCTATCTCCTACAAATACTATCCTGACATGAGCAAACATTTTATCTTAGGCACAGATAAAACTCTAAGTAGCATTAATACAAAGCATCAAGATAAGTATAAAGCTGAAGAGAAGTGGCTACCAAAATAGTAGTAAATATTTAGAGTGTTTTGACTACTTACTCATCTAGCAAATTTCCATTAGAAATCGGCGAAAATGGCTGGTTAAAAACAAGTGACAATCAATATTTTGCCCCCACTCTTGATCGAGATCACACCTGTGATTGGCTTGTTATTGGTAGTGGCTTTGCAGGAATATCTGCAGCAAAACGACTAACGGAGCTTCGTAGTGGAGACAAAATAATTCTAATTGATGCGATTGGTATTGGTGAAGGAGCAGCTGGTCAGAATAGTGGTTTCATGATCGATGTTCCTCATAATATAAATGCAAAAGGTGATTATCTAAGTTCAATCAAAAAAGATAAAGACTCAATTTCTCTAAATCGTGAGGCTATAGAATTTTCATCACAAATGGTTCAAGAGTACGATATTCCTCAAAGTGTATATAATAAGATTGGAAAGCTAAATGGTGCAGCAACACCCAAAGGTATTTCTTTTAATAAAGATTATAAAAAACAATTAGAGGCATTAGGAGAGGATTATCATTCTTTGGATTCCAAACAGATGTCTGAAATCACTGGTTCCAACTATTATGAACAAGGAATTTATACCCCTGGAACAATTCTAATTCAGCCTGCTGAATATATTAAAAGAATAGTTGAAAGACTCAGTGATAAAATCAAAGTTTTTCAAAATAGTCCCGTAAAAAAAATTGAAAAAAAAAATAATAGTTGGCACACCTATACTTCCCAAGGAAAAATAATTACTAAAAATATTATTTTTGCAATTAATGGGCATATAACAAATTTCGGATTTTACAAAAATCAACTCATTCATATTTTTACTTACTCCTCTCTTACTAAAAAATTTGATGATAGTATTTTAAAAAGTGACCCCTCATGGGGTTTGACTTCTTCAAATCCTATTGGCACCACTGTTAGAAAAATTAAGGTTAGTGAAAATCAATCTAGACTTCTCATTAGGAATACTTGGAGATGCCGCCAAAATCTTGAGTCACTTAATTCTGATTTTGAGAACTCCTGTCAAAAACACCGAAAAAGTTTTATAGGACGCTTTCCTAATTTAAATGAAATACCATTTGAGTTTAGTTGGGGAGGGCGAGTTTGTCTTTCTTTAAACGGCGCTCCTGCTTTTGGTGAGTTGGATGAAAATCTCTTTTCTGCCTGCTGTTCAAATGGATTGGGGACAGTTAAAGGAACTTTGGCAGGAAAACTAATCATTGATAAGGCATGTAAATCAAATTCATCTCAACTTGATAAGTATGAAAATATTGAAAAACCAACTATTTTGCCGCCTAATTTTTTGACCCAAATAGGGGCTAACTTAAGAATTAAATCTCGAGAAATGACAGCAGGCAGGGATTTATAAAAGAAATGATAAGCAATTATGATACATTGGATAATCTAAACAAGGAGATTACGGGAAAGTGACTATTTTAAAAGGTATCTACGGAGCTATGTGTACCCCATTCCAAGATGGTGGAGAGGGAATTGATCTAAAGCGTTACCACTCTCATATTGATGACTTATTAGAAGCGGGTGTACATGGTTTAGTCTTATGTTCTGGCACTGGTGAATACGCTTATCTAACAGATGATGAGAAACAAACTTTAATTACAGAGGGTGTTAAACATATTAAGGGCAGGTGCCCTACGATAGCACAAACTACTGCACTTAGTACTAATGAGTGTATCAACAAAGCAAGGGCCGCAGAAGAAGCAGGTGCAACTGCAATTATGGTTATGCCACCTTTTTTAGAACCACCCTCAGAACGTGGAGTTATTTATCATTATGAGGCTATAGCAAAAGCAGTGAGAATTCCTATCGTAATGTATAATGTTCCACAGCAAGCCGCACCCCTCTCTGAAGACACTTATCGTAAATTATTAGCAATAGAAAATTTAGATTATATTAAAGACAGTTCAGGAGACTTTTTAAATTTGCAAAAATTTATCAAGACTGGAGGAAGAGTTTTCTGTGGTATTGACTCCTTTGCCCCATTTGCATTAATGAGTGGATGCACAGGGATGATTTGGGGAGCTGTAAACTTTATGCCCCATGAATGTGTTAAACTATTTAATTTAATTGAAGAAAAAAAATATCAAGAAGCTATGGATCTATGGAAATTGATGGAGCCCGTATGCTTATGGTTGGGAGGAAATAGACACGACGTCGATTACCTTACAGGGATTAAAGCAGCCTCAAATTTATCAGGTAGAGAAATGGGCCCACCCCGAAAACCCCTACCAAATGTAACAGCACCTGCGCGCCATGATTTAAGAATTGCCATGTCAAAACTACCCATCAACCATACTACTAACAATAGATTGGTTTGGAGAGATTGGCAGGAAGAGAAAGACTGGTTAATCCAGTCTTCAATTAAAAGGAACTAATTAAGGAGCAATTAATGTCTAAAACAGTCGATTTTTCAACACAATTGATCATAGGAGGTAGACCTCTTCCTGGATCTGAAGGCAAAACATTTGAGACTATTAACCCTGCTAACGGTAAAGTCTTAGCAAGTGTCGCTGAGGCTTCAGGTGAAGATGTTGATAAAGCGGTGTCCGCAGCAAGAAAAGCTTTTGAGGAGGGTCATTGGTCTAAGATGGCACCTGCTGAGAGAAAAAAAGTTTTATTGAGATTTGCAACAGTCATAGAGGCTCACGCTGAGGAGTTAGCGATGATGGAAGCTATGGAAGCAGGCAAGCCTATAACTGATTGTCTAGAAATAGATATGCCAGAAACAGTTAATACTATCCGCTGGCACGCCGAAGCTATTGACAAGTTGTATGATCAAATTTCTCCAAGTGACCCAAGTATCCTCTCGATGATTTTCAGAGAGCCGATGGGTGTTGTCGCGGCTATTCTACCATGGAATTTTCCCGCAATGATGGCTGCCTGGAAGCTTGGTCCCATTCTTGCAACTGGAAATACGGTGGTCCTGAAACCTGCTGAACAAACCTCTCTTTCAACAATTCGAATTGGAGAGCTTGCTTCAGAGGCAGGTATTCCCGATGGTGTTATAAATGTTGTTTGTGGTTTTGGTGAGATCGTAGGAAAAGCGCTAGGTGAACATCCTGATGTTGATTGCGTAGCTTTTACTGGTTCTACTGAAACTGGGCGAATGTTTCTTCGTTACTCTGCTGATACTAATCTTAAAAGAGTTTTACTAGAGTGCGGTGGGAAAAATCCTTTTATTGTAATGGGTGACACTGAGGACTTAGATACAGCAGCTGATCATGCCACTAATTCTATATTCTGGAATATGGGAGAAAACTGTTCCTCAAATTCTCGTTTACTTGTCCATCAGTCAATCAAAGATGAACTACTAGAATTAATTGTCGAGAAATCCAAAGAGTGGGTAGTGGGAGATCCTTTAGATGCTGCAACTAAAATTGGCCCTATGATTGAACAAGCACATCTAGACAAGGTCATGGGCTTCATTGATCAGGCTATCCAGGATAAAAATAAATTAGTTATTGGAGGTAAAAAAACTAGAGAAAATACAGGTGGATATTTTGTTCAGCCAACCATATTTGATAACGTAAAGCCCGAAAATACTCTATTTTCTGAAGAAGTTTTTGGCCCTGTCTTAGGAATTACAACCTTTAAAGATCCAGAAGAAGGCATAGCTTTAGCTAACCAAAATAAGTACGGACTGGCTGCTTCTGTTTTTACTAACTCTAATAAGACGGCTCATGTAGCTGCAAGAAAAATTAAGGCTGGGACTGTAGCAGTTAATTGTTACGGCGAGGGCGATATCACTACTCCTTTTGGGGGTTATAAACTCTCCGGCTTCGGGGGCAGGGATAAATCTTTAGCTGCACATGACCAGTATTGTGAGCTAAAAACTATTTGGATAGATTTAACGTGACAATAAAAAGGAATTAATTGTGAGAGAAGTAGAAGTTGATCAACAAGATACCGATCAAGTTTATTTTCAAGATCTTCAAAAATTAGAACAATGTATTAAACCAATACACGAAGCAAAAGGCATCCCTAATGAATATTATACTAAAACTAAATATTTTGATTTAGAGAGAGAAATTCTTTTTAACAAAGGTTGGTTTGCCGTAGGCTTTGTAAAAGACCTACCTCAACCTGGTTCTGTTAGACCGGTCAACTATTTTAAAAATCCTCTTTTATTAATTCGCAGTATCCAAGATAAAAAAATACGTGTTTTTCAAAATGTATGCAGACATCGAGGTATGACCCTCATTAAAGACTCCAAAGTTCTGAAGGGGGCAATTCGCTGTCCTTACCATTCTTGGTGCTACAAGCAAACCGGAGAAGTTGTTGCTACCCCTCATATTGGAGGACCAGGTTATAACTATCACTCAGATATTAACAAAAGTGAATTATCATTAATTGAGGTTCGTTCTCATGTTTGGAGAGATGTCATATTTGTGAATCTTGATGGCAGGGCAAAACCCTTTGAAGAGATTCATAAACCTTTGTTAGAACGATGGTCCTCTTTTGATCAACCCATGTATTCAGATATGAGCGACTCATCTTTTGAGCTTGAGGTCAACACTAATTGGAAACTAGCAGTCGAAAATTACTTAGAATCCTACCACCTCCCTTGGATTCACCCAGGTTTAAACAGTTATTCTAAGCTTGAAGATCATGAAAATATCGTTAAATATGGGCATTATTCTGGACAAATTAGTAATAAATATATTCCAAGATATTCAACAGGAAAAAAATTTCTAAATTTTAAAAATTTAAGCTCTGAATGGAACAGCAAAGGAGAATATATTGTTTTATTTCCAAATTTAATATTGGGTGTTCAAAAAGATCATGTTTTTAATCTAATTATTGAGCCAATGGGATGTGATCAAATCAAAGAGCATGTTGAAATCTATTATTCAGACTCTTCTATGTTGTCTGATGAATATCAGCAAACACGCTTAGAGAATACTAAGCTTTGGAAAACCGTATTTGAAGAAGATATTTTTGTAGTAGAGGGAATGCAGCAAGGCCGTTATGCGGAGGGCTTTGATGGAGGGCGCTTTTCACCAGTAATGGATGAGCCGACTCATGTCTTTCACAACTGGTATGCTAGAAAGATGTTAAAAGTATAGAATGACTTTTGACACATGGATTCTTCTAGTTATCATTGGAGCTTTTCTCTCAAATGCTATTATGCTCTACGAAAATAATAAAAAAAATAATTAATTTATTTTTTTAATTCAAACCCTGCTTTTACCCAAGCATTTGTTCCACCGGATAAGTTAGATACATCTCTGTAACCCATATCTTGTAGAGTTTTAGATGATAAAGTCCCTTGACCACCCACTCCACAATAAACGACAATTTTTTTCTCAGGATCAAGCTCTTCTTTTCTAAGAGGGTTGTCTGGTCTTTGATCAGCGTGAAACTCCAACATGTCTCTTGGAACATGAACTGATCCTTCTATTTGACCATCAGCCTCGATGGCATCTTTTGATCGAACATCAACAAGGATAATTTCTTCATTATCTAATTGCTGTTTTAATTCTTTTGGGCTCACTGATTTGATTTCAGCATTTGCTTCTTCTAAAAGCTCCGGAAAAGTCTTCATTTATTCATTTCTCCTCAATAACTAAAGATAATATATAACTGTTTGATCTTAAATTTAATATATTACTATAATATAAGACATGAATAATATTGTAAATCCAGGATCCAGTTACGAAACAGATGTAGTTATAATTGGCGCTGGTCCTTGCGGTCTTTTCCAAGTTTTTGAGCTGGGCCTTTTAGATATGAAATCTCATCTCATTGACAATTTAGACAAGATTGGCGGACAATGTGCTGAGCTTTATCCTGATAAAAACTTATACGATATTCCAAGTAGACCAGCTATCACCGGCCAAGAGTTAACTGATGATTTAATTAAACAAGCAGAACCTTTCAACCCTACTTATCACCTAAACCAATTAACTTCAAAAATTGAGATTAATGAAAATGATATTTTAGTAGAAACAGATAAAGGCACCTCCATCAAGTGTAAGTCTGTTGTTATTGCTGCTGGAGCAGGGAGCTTTGTTCCAAGAAAACTTCCAGCGGAGGGAGCTGATCAATTAGAAAATAAAAACATTTTTTATTCAGTCAAAAAAAGAACAGACTTCCAAGACAAGAATATTTTAATTATTGGCGGTGGTGACTCCGCTTTAGATTATGTTATGGGATTTCAAGGTATTGCAAAAAAAGTATCACTGGTTCACAGAAGAAAAGAATTTAAAGGCGTTCAAGACTCAGTAAATAAAGTTATGTCGTTGGTAGATAAAGGGGAAGTAAATTTTAATATGGGAAGTCTTAAGAATGTTTCTCTTAATGAAAAAGGTAAAGTTATAGCTACACTAGACGATGGTAAGTTAATTAGTGACATTGATGCAATATTCCCATTTTTTGGTTTAAAAATTGAATTAGGCCCAATCGCAGAGTGGGGGTTAAATTTAGAAAAAAACCTAATTTCTGTAAATACAGAAAATTTTGAAACCTCGATACCAAGAATTTTTGCTGTGGGAGATATTTGTATCTACCCTGGTAAGTTAAAATTGATACTAAGTGGTTTTCATGAGGCTGCACTCGCTGCAAAAAAAATGTTTGAATATTGTCATACTGATAAAAAGTATGTTTTTAGGTACACTACCTCTTCAAGTGATTTACAAAAAAAACTTGGAGTAAAATAATCTCATTCTCCTTGATTAAGAAAAAACTTATATATTTTATATCAATTTTTTTTTTATTTATCTTTAGTGCTAATTCAATTGTCTTAGAGAAGACTCCGATAGAACTAAATTTTCCTTGGGGAATGAGCTGGTTAAATTCAGAAGAACTTTTAATTACTCAAAAAACTGGTGAAGTTTATTTAGTAAATACAAAGAATTCTTCTCAGACTCAAATATCACATAACATTCCTTCAATTTTTTTTGGTCAAGGAGGCTTACTTGATATTGTTAGTGAAGACAACATCGTATGGATAACCTGCTCCATTCAAAAAGGAAGAAAATATACAACCGCAGTTTATCGAGCCGAACTCCAAAACAATAAACTTATAAATGAAAAACTTTTATACGAAGCACTTCCTTACATAGATAATGGTAAGCATTTTGGTTCGAGAATAGAGATACTCGATGATTATCTTTATGTCAGCATTGGTGAAAGAGGAAAGGGCATGATAGCTCAAGACCCCACAAACTCTATAGGATCAATAATTAGAATTCACAAAAATGGCGAATACCCTGAAGATAATCCCTATTTGACAGAAAAAGAGTGGTTACCTGAGTTATTCCAAATTGGCGTAAGAAACCCTCAAGGAATGACGTTAGATCCTCAAACAAAAACTATTTATATATCTAATCATGGACCTAAAGGTGGAGATTTCATAGGTAAAGTTGTCAGTGGATCTAATTATGGCTGGAAAAAAATTGGATGGGGAGGGACAAACTACTCTGGTACAAAAATTGGTGATGGCAACGCTTGGGAGCCTGGTTTTTTAAAACCTGAGTTTATCTGGGTGCCTTCTATTGCAGTGAGTGGTATTAAATTTTATGAAGGTAATGCTTTTCCGCAGTGGAAAGATTCACTTTTAGTTTCCTCTCTAAAATATAAATATCTATCTGTATTACATAGAAAAAATAATGATTTTGTTGAGGAGGAGGTCATATTTAAAGATAAAATTGGAAGAGTCAGAGATATAGAAATCGATCAATCAGGTAATATATATATTATTGCTGATGAAACAGACTCAAACTTATTTATTTTAAAACCTTAACTTTAATTTATGTTCATCTAGTGAGAAAAATATTTTTATTAATTTTGTTATTTTTTTATAAAAATCTTTTAGCTTACAATGAAGATGAAATTATTTGTGTTGCAACGTATGACCTAGCAATAGATTTTTTTATTCAAATGAAAGATGAAAAAACCTCTCAAGACATTTTTTTAAGAAAGCAAGAACTATTAAATAAATATGAAGAGGGACACTTCCCTTTAGAAGACATTGAATTTATGAGGACAGAAATACATTATGCATGGTCAAATAACTTTGATTTTCTTCCTCCAATTTTAGAAAACTGTATAAAGAATATTAAATAATTGTGAAATTAAAAAATATAAATAGCAAAGATGTCTCAACAGCTCTTATGTGTAAAAACATACTTGGAGAAAGTTGTTTTTGGGATCCAAGAAACAGTTCCCTTATTTGGACAGATATTGAAGGAAAAAAAATTTGGAAACTTGACAATAAAAGTCAAAGTTTTGTGTTTGATTTACCAGACAGGGCAGGTTTTATATTACCTAGAAAGAAAGAGGGATTTGTTATCGGTTTTCCAAAACATATTGCTATTTCAAACCAAGACTTTTCTTCTTTTGAAAAAATATGTGATGTCGAAATTAGTATAAAACAAACTCGTCTTAATGATGCAAAAGTTGATCCTTACGGTGGAATTGTATTTGGCACCTATAACGAGGATCCAGATAAAATAAATAGAAAGCCTATTGCAAATCTTTATAGATTAGCTCCAGATCTATCTTTAACTCATCTTTTGTCAAATATAACTGTTTCAAATGGTATAGCCTTTTCTCAAAATGAAAATATTATGTACTTTGCAGATACACCAACTGGCCTAATAAGAAAATTTGAGTACACCCATGATCTTAAAAAATTACACGAATTAGATTCAAATATGGCATTCAATGATGTTGGAGAACCAGACGGGGCCACTGTTGACATTAATAATAATTATTGGTCAGCAAGGGTTAGGGGAAAATGCATCATATGTATAAATACGAAAAATGGAAAAATTATTGAAAAAATTGAACTTCCTACTCATACGCCGACTTGTGTAACGTTTGGAGACACTGATCTATCAAGTTTATATGTGACTTCTCTGAGGGCAGATCCAATCAATGATACTGCAGGTGGTAATCTTCATAAAATCAAAACTGAAACAAAAGGATTTAAGCAACTTTTAACTGATATTTGAATCTTATAAATACTTTTTATTGACCAAGTTTTCTTTATTCAATTTATTCATATTTTTTAAGAAATAAACAATATTTTGCGACGCCTCTAGTGACATTCTCTCTCGACACTCCAACGTTAACGCAGCATTGTGAGGAGTTAATAAAATATTATCTAATTTAAAAAAAGGATGATCGGGTTGAGGTGGCTCAGATATATAAACATCCATTCCAGCACCGCGAATTTTCTTTGCTTTTAAAGATTGATATAAGTCATTTTCATTAACGATTCCCCCTCTTGATGTATTCACAAGAATGGTATTTTTTTTCATAAGATTTAATTCTGACTTAGAAATAAAGTTTGTTGTATTTTCGTTTAATGGCAAATGAATAGTGATAAAGTCCGCTAGAGCCAAACCCTCATTTTTTTCAATTGGGATACATTTATTTTTTTCTATAGAGTCACTATCTAAAAATGGATCGTAAACATATACTTCCATATCAAACCCTAGACACCTTTTTGCAACTTCTTTACCTATTCTTCCAAAACCAATAATAAGAACTTTTTTTTTATATAATTCAAAAAGGTCAGGTAACTGAGATCTTTTATCAAAATTTCCCTCTTTTACTAACCTATCTGATAAAGAAAGATTTTTAGTAAAATAAATAAAAAATGACATGACATGTTCAGAAACGCTTGCAGCATTAGACGTTGAGGTGATACCAAGAGCAATTTTATTCTTATTAAGAAAATCTAAGTCAACATTATCATAGCCAACACCATGTCTTGAAATAATTTTTAGATTATCGCAATGTTGTAAAATATCTTGGTCTAGTTTTGATGTTCTTAATAAAATTCCATCAACATTTTTTAAACTTTCCTTTAAGCTTAGAATTTCAAAATTTTCTACTTCAAAGACCTCAAATTCATTGTTTTTTAAAAACTCTAAGCCTTTTGGGTGAACTTTACCTAGAATAGCAATTTTCATTTTACCTCTTGATTATTTGTTATGTCAAAAAAGTAATAAATTTAAAAGGTTTTTCATTCAAATTATCTTTCTATCGTGTAATATCTTACCGGTTAAGTTTTTGGAGGAATAATGAAAACCATCAAATTGTCTTGTGCCCACGCACTTTTTAAATTTCTAATTGCTCAAAAAATTATAGTTGATGGTAAAAAGGCTCCTCTATTTCCTGGAGCATTTGCAATTTATGGCCATGGCAATGTTGCCTGCTTAGGTCAAGCAATGGAAGAGTTTCAATCAGATCTTCCTGGATATAGAGGCCATCATGAACAAAGTATGGCTCTGACTGGCATCGGCTATGCTAGAGCGATGAGAAGAAAACAAATTTTTATTGCCACCTCATCAGTTGGTCCTGGTGCAACTAATATGGTTACAGCCGCTGCTGTAGCCTTAAGTAATCGTCTTCCAATACTGCTCCTCCCTGGTGATACTTTTGCCAGTCGCTTTCCTGACCCAGTGTTACAACAAGTCGAAAATTTCAATTCTCCCATCGAAACTGCAAATGATGCTTTTAAGCCTGTCTCAAAATATTTTGACAGAATTACAAGACCTGAGCAAATTCTTGGCTCTCTTCCTCAAGCTATCCAAGTAATGCTTGATCCCTCTGATTGTGGACCAGCAACCATTGCAATGTCACAAGACGTTCAAGGAGAGTCATTTGATTTCCCTGAAATATTTTTTGAGGAAAAAATTCACGAGATAATAAGAATTCATCCTGATCCAAGCCAAGTGAATCAAGCAGCTGAAATACTTAAAAACTCTAAACAACCTATAATTATTTCAGGAGGAGGAGTTCTTTACTCTGAAGCAGAGCAAGAACTTTCAAACTTTGCAAAAAAACACAACATCCCAGTTACTTCAACAGTAATGGGTATCGGATGTATGACTAAAGATGATCCTTATTATATCAGCACTATAGGAGCTTTGGGACAGGGCTCTTCTAATAATCTTTCAAAAGATACAGATCTAGCACTTGCTATAGGAACAAAACTTGCAGACTTTACAACAGGCTCTTGGGCAAATTTCGAAAACCCTAATTTCAAATTAGTCTCAGTTAATACAGCTCGTTATGACACAACTAAGCATTTAGCCACCCCAGTTATAAGTGATGCCAAAGTTGGGCTTCAGAAAATATCAGAAGCTTTGGGCGACTGGAGAGCCCCTGATCCATGGTACCAAAGAGCAATTAAGGAGAGAGATGAATGGGACGCATACGTTGAAAAACAAAGTGGACCTACCAATCAAGAAGAGCCCTCATATGCTCACGCAGTAGGGGCGGTTTATAGAAATTCAGATCCAAGTGATATCGTTGTCACAGCTGCAGGGGGCCTTGTAGGAGAGGTTGTCCAAGTTTGGAAACCAAAGCAACTTAATACTTTTGAGACAGAGTGGGGTTTTAGCTGCATGGGATATGAAATATCAGGAGCACTTGGAATTAAGATGGCTAAACCTGATCAAGATGTGGTGGTTTTTGTTGGTGATGGTTCTTATTTATTGAACAACAGTGATATCTACAGCTCAGTTCTTTATGATCAAAAACTTATTATTATTGTTTGTGATAATGGTGGACATATGGTCATCAATCGCCTTCAACTAGCCAAAGGGGGGAAGGAGTATATTTGTAATCTTCGTGCTGCGAGAGCAACAAATTTACAATTTGTAGACTTTGAAAGTCATGCAAAAAGTATGGGAGCTAATGCTGAAACAGTGAGCTCTACCTCAGGGCTAGAAGCAGCTTTTAAAAGGGCCAAAGACTCAGATAAAACATATGTCATTGCAATTAAAACTCATGGTTACGAATGGTTAGAGGGAACAGCCTTTTGGGAGAGCCCAACACTGCAAGACCCAATTACTGAAGATAATAAAAAAGCTTTAAATGACTTTGAGTCTGGAAAGAATAAACAGCGCAAAGGCGTCTAATTTTTTGATTTTAAAAAAAAAAATTGTTTTAATAACTGGAGCTGAGTCAGGTATTGGAAAAAGCACTACTAAAATATTTCTAGATAATGGCTACAGAGTTATAGGCACTTGTCTTAAAAATAATAAGAACAAAGAAATTAAAGGTATTGAATATCATAAGATTAATATCACTAATAATTTAGACTGGGAAAATCTGGCTTCTTATATCAAAGATAAATATAAAAAAATTGATGTTTTAGTTAATAGCGCCGGTGTCAGATTAAGTGGAAACTTAGAGACAACCACAATGAATGACTGGTCTTATCACCTAAATAATAACGTTACTGGTACTTTTCTTTCATGTAAGCATATTCTCCCCTTCCTAAAAAAAGCAAAAAATTCATCTATTATCAACTTGGCCTCAATAAATAGCGTTCGAGGAGTAAAAAATATGTTGGCTTATGCAACATCTAAGAGTGCGATAATATCTTTTACTGCCTCTCTTGCTCTCGATTTATCCAAACATAATATTAGAGTTAATGCAGTTGCCCCAGGTGCAATAGATACACCAATGTTAGCGTCCTTTAAAAAAGATTTGTCATCTAAAGAGTATAAAAAAAGAATGAGAGAAAACCATCCTATTGGAAGAATAGGCAAACCCAAAGAGGTTGCGAGTGTAATTTATTTTTTAGCAAGTGAAGCATCTTCTTTTATGACAGGACTTACAATACCTGTCGACGGTGGTAGAAGCATAAGATAAGAAAACTAAATTTTATTTAAAAATTTTGAAAATTCATAATAAGATTTTTTTGGAATTCTTTTAAAATTTTCAAAATCTACAAAAACTAAGCCAAATCTTTTCGAGTATCCAAACGCCCACTCGTAATTATCAAGTAATGACCAGGCAAAATATCCTTTAATATTTAATCCTTCATTTAAACAATTTAAAATTTCTTGAAGATGTAAATGAAAATATTCAACTCGGTCTAAATCATTAACCTCATTCCTAGCATTCAACTCATCATTATTGGCCATTCCATTTTCAGTAATATAAATAGGAATTTGATTACTGTACTCATTAGATATTCGTTTTATAAAATAACTCAAACCTGTTGGGTAAAACTCCCAATCCATGTCAGTTTTTTTTAATGACCCCCTGAGGGTTTGATAATTAATACCATCATCAGAGTTTTTATATTTGATAATTGACCTCGTATAATAATTGAGGCCAACCCACTCTAAAGGATGAGAGATTATTTTTAAATCCTCATTAAAATTTTTTGATAAATTATTTCCTAAAATCTCTAATGCTAATTTTGGATAACTCCCTTTAAAAATAGCATCTGAAAACCATCGATTGTGGATTTCATCAAATAATTGTAACGCATTTAAGTTATCGGGTTCTTGATTAAAAGGTTCTGGGTACTGATTATTTAGCACAATTCCAATTTTATGAGATCTATTTGATTTCAAGGCTTGTAGAGATAAACCATGAGCTAATAAAATATTATGCATAGTTATGACGGCTGACTTTAGGTCTTTTTTGCCAGGAGCATGTTCTCCTAAATAATGGCTCAGCCACGAGACACACCATGGTTCATTAATAGTTGCAACTTTTTCAAATTTATCTCCAAATTGCTGAGAGACAAAATATGAGTAATCTGCAAAACGCTTACAGGTATCTTGATTTTCCCAAGAACCCATTCTTGAGAAACGAATAGGTAAATCCCAATGATATAGAGTAGGAAAGGGCTCTAAGTCATTGTTTAAAATCTCATCCAAAAGTCGATTATAGAAACCGACACCTTCCTCATTAAAATCAGAATTATTTTCAGGAAACAATCTTGGCCAGGCAAATGAAAAACGATAGGCTTTAAATCCAAGGTCCTTTATGAGCTTAATATCTTCTCTAAAATACTCATAGTGATTACAAGCTTTTAAACCATCAATACCTTTTAATTTTTTTTGGGCGAATTCATCCCAAATAGATTTTCCACACCTTCCATAACTATTGCCTTCTATTTGATATGATGAAGTAGCAGCACCAAAGGTGAAATTATCTGGAAAATCCTTAAGAACAGAAAGATTATCCAATTATATTAGTATTTTGAGAATTGAATAAATTAGATCTATCTAAATCAAATTTCACTTTAATAGTATCGCCAACTTTAACAGGACTATCTCCAGGTGCTTCAACAACAACTGGTTCATTATCATGTTCTAAATAAATAAAAGTATTTGAACCTAATTTCTCAACAACAAACGCTTTGCTTTCCCAGTCATGATCTGACTCAGCTGTTATATGAATATCTTCTGGTCGTATACCAAATGTGACTTTTTCATCTGAATGACTTGTAGTCTTTTTTGGGAGAACTAAGTTAGTCCCAAGAGCTTCTACCTCTGTACTCTCATTTGAAGAAGATTTGTATTGAGCAGGGATAAAATTCATTTTCGGCGAACCAATAAATCCTGCTACAAATAAATTACTTGGATTATTGTAAAGTTCTATGGGGTCCCCTTGTTGAGAAATCTCTCCTTGATCTAAGACTACAATTTCATTAGAGAGAGTCATTGCTTCAGTTTGATCATGGGTAACATAAACCATTGTGGTATTTAGTTGCTCATGTAGTTTTGCTAATTCAATTCTCATTTGAACTCTCAAAGCTGCGTCTAGGTTAGATAAAGGCTCATCAAAAAGAAAAACCTGAGGTTTCCTTGTTATAGCTCTTCCAATAGCTACACGTTGACGTTGACCTCCTGATAATTGTTTGGGTTTACGCTCTAAGTAGTCTTGTATTTGAAGTGTTTTTGCAGCTTCTAAAACTCGTTCATTGATTTCTTCTTTAGATCTTTTTTCTAATTTTAGGCCAAATGCCATATTGTCAAAAACTGTCATGTGGGGGTACAAAGCATAGGATTGAAAAACCATAGCTATATTTCTATCTTTAGGAGATAAATCATTAACTTCCCTGTCATCTATTGAGATAGTTCCAGAGTTTATTTCCTCTAAACCTGCTATCATTCTCAATAATGTTGATTTACCACATCCAGAGGGTCCGACTAAAGTGGTGAAAGATTGATCTTTTATATCGAGTGAAAAATCTTTTATAACATGGGTTTTACCATAATATTTATTTAGAGATTTAATATTAATTGATGACATTTATAACCATATTTTAAATTATTATTTTAAATATCCTAAATATTCTTTTTGAAATTCTATCATTGTATCCATTAAAGAAGCTACTGAGTTTGGGTTTTCCACAAGTGGGTCAGCCAAAAGAGCATGAACAGCAGTTTGTTTAGATTCATTTAATATTGCCTTTGTAGTCAATTGAATTGTGCCTACTTGCGCATTAAGAAGAGCACCAAAAGGCTCAGGATAATTATCTAATTTTTTACCATGAACCCCTGTTTTATTTATTATGGCAGGCACTTCAACAACAATATCATTTGGCAAACACTCAATGAAATTCTCATTCTTTATGTTTACTGCATGCTCTAACATATTTAAGTCTGCCACAATACTCTCAATAATTGGTATAGCTCTTTCATGAGGTTCAGGATGACTCATATTAAAAAATTGCTCATAGCCATCGTTTGAAAAAAATGACAAACATCTTTTTTTATATTTATCGTAAAAGTCTAAAATTCCATCATGGTCAGCAACACTATAAGCCCAAGATAAATATTCACCTAAATGACTATCCGTTGTAATTGGTAAATATCCATACCTTTTAAATAATTCAAAAAATAAACCTCTCTCTGCGCCAGCATTAGAAAAAAATCCTTCGTGATCATTGACCAAATCAGAATAATAACTTTCAAAGTTTTTATTGATTAAGGGATATCCATCTTTGCCAGAGTCTTTATAAGTTGCTTGTAATAAAATGCTAAAGTGATTCAAACCTCCAGCTTCAAATTGAATATTGTCTAAATCAGTTTCCATCAGCGTAGGAAGCTGACGGCTCATAGAGGCAATTTCATGACATAAGCCTGTAATTTTTAAATTTGGAAAACGCGTGGTCATCGCATGGCAAATACGTTGCATGGGATTTGAGTAACTAAATATAAATGCCTCTGGACAAATTTTTTCAATATCCTCACAAATTTTTATAATGGCTGGTATTTGACGCATTGCATGAAATAGACCACCAGGCCCCCCATTTTCTCCATAGACCTGTTTGATGCCATATTGAAGGGGAACTTTCCAATCTTGCTCCCAAAGATCAAATCTACTCCCCACTTCTATTGATATAAGACAAAAATCAGCTTTTTGAAGAGCCTCTGTTCGAGAGGTTGTCGATACTATGTTAAAGTCTACGCCGAGCTTTTCTTTGAAAGAAAGTGCAATGTTATGCGTATTTTTTAAGGTTTCAGAATTAATATCGTGTAAGACCAATGTTGAGCCAGAGAGAATTTTTGATTTAAAAAAATCACCAACAATTCCAAGACCAAAGTTTGTGCTTCCAGCACCAATTATTACTATTCTTTTACTCACCCTTTTATAGATCCTGCTACCAATCCTCTTATAAAGTATCTTTGAAGAGAAAAGAAAATAAATAATGGCACAGTCATTGAGACAAAAGCACCAGTTGTTAGTATCTCCCAGTTTTCTCCTCTTGACCCAAGAAGCTCTTTTAGCTTTGCTGTTAAAATAATTTCACTTGGATGTTTATCTAAAAAAACTAAACCTACGAGCAAATCATTCCATACCCATAAAAATTGTAAGATAAAAATAGATGCGAAGGAGGGTATTGATAATGGAACTACAATTTTTATAAAAGTATCGTAATGCGTTGCCCCATCAACTCTAGCCGCCTCGATCATTTCGCTTGGGAGTGTTTTTAAAAAATTCCATAACAAAAAAGTAGTTGATGCGAGACCAAATCCAGTATGCGCCATCCAAATACCAGGGAAAGATTTTGCACTGACTCCAAACAATGCTCCAAAGTCATTATAAATTGTTAATACAGGTATTAGACACATCTGCAACGGAACAACAAGTGAGGCAATAATTGTGGCCAACAAAATATCTCTCCCATAAAATTTCATCCAAGTAAGTGCGTATGCAAAATAAGAACATATAATTAAAGGTATTAGAGTTGCAGGGAGTGCAACTGCTAATGTATTTAAAAAAGCCTGCCCTAATCCTTCTTTAAGAAGTACCTCTTTATAATTATCAAGTGTAAAGCTAGGAGGACTCTTAGCAGACACAAAAATTCTTTTACCTTTTTTCTTCTTAAATTCCTCTTTTGATTTCCATACATAATCGCCGTTTTCAAAAACTGTTATTTCTGTCTGATCTTTAAATAGTGCGGTCTCGCCAACTTTGTATTCGTCAATGTTCTTAGATGTTACTCCAAAACGAAAAATCTCTTTTTCTTGACCCCCATCGAATAAATTACTTTTAATAAAATAATAATTCCCCTCTTTGATCTGAGCATCCTTACCTTCAGTTCGATAAATCTCATTAATTTCTGTGTTAGTAAAGGATGTCCACCAACCACTGATGGCCAACACGTCCTTGTCCCTTAAAGAGCTGATAAATAATCCAAAAGTAGGAACAATCCATGCTACTACAAAAAAAAGTAATAAAAGTTGTGATAAGACTGAAGTATATGTAATTTTTTTCATACTTTTTGGTCTTGTTTATGCCTGTATAGGTTCCAGGCTAAAATAGGAGTCACCCCAATTAATATACAAAAGGCAAGTACACTTCCTCTTCCAGAGTCGCCTCCGCCTCTAAACATCCAATCGTACATGAGATTTGCTAATACCTCAGTTTGCCATTGTCCATTTGTCATGGCGTAGATGATGTCGAAAACTTTTAACACTAAGATTGTGATAATGGTCCAAATCACCAAGATAGTCTGCTCTAAGTAAGGAACAATGATTGACCAAAATATTTTAAGTTCACTTGCCCCGTCAATGCGCGCGGCATCCAACGTTTCATTGGGAATACTTCTGAGTGCAGCACTAAAAATTACAAGAGCAAGACCCGTTTGTATCCATATCATAATTGCCATTAAAAAGAGATTATTCCAAATGGGTATTGTTAACCAAGCTTGCGGCTCAAAACCCAATGCAACTGCAATGGCATTTAAAAGTCCAATTTGTTGATCACCAGGACCTCTGTAATCATACATAAATTTCCAAATTACACCTGCCCCAACAAATGAAATTGCCATCGGCATAAATATAATTGATTTAGCTATAGATCCCCACCAGACTCTATCTGCTAAATTTGCAATCACTAAACCAAAAAATGTACTCATAGTTGGCACTACTATTAACCATCCTAAGTTATTAATGATACTTCGTTTGAAATCAGGATCTTTGATTGCCCAAGAGTAGTTGTATAATCCTACAAAGTTCTCACCTATCTTATCGTAAAAGCTCAGTCTAATAGTTTCAAAGACGGGATATAATATAAAGACAAATAGCACTATAAATGCAGGTGCGATGAAAATTATAACTCTAATTGAATTTTCTAAGGCAAACTTTTTTGAAGCTCTTACCCTAAAATAATCCAATAAAAAGTTTGAAAAGTGAAAAAATGCTACAAAAAAAAGAACACCAACAAGAACAGTTATTGCAAGGGAAAATATACTCATAGGATATGTAGAGAAACTAAGGGCAAATATACTATTCGCCCTTAGATAAGAAAATTACTTTTTTTTATTGACCAGCTTCCCAGCTAGCTTGTATTTCGTCTGCGACTTCCTTAGCTGACTTACCATTAGTGTAATCAACCATACCAGTCCAGAAAGATCCTGCTCCAACCCAACCAGGCATTAGGTCTGATCCATCAAACCTGAATGTTGTAGCATTCATAAGGATTTCATGAAGACCCTTGAATGTTTCGCTGGAGTATTTGTCAATATCCACATACTTATGAGGTGTTAAAAAACCACCTTTTTCCATGAATCTTTCATTAGCTTCAGTGTGAAGCAAGAATTTCATGAACTCGGTAGTTATCTTTCTGTCATTTGTAGGAGCCATTAAGGTTCCAGCACCTAAAACAGGTTTTCCTAAGTCTTGAGACTCAAAAGGTGGGAAGTAGAAGAAGTCATAGTCAACACCAGCTTCTGATCCCTCTGGAAAGAAGGCAGGAATAAAGCTAGCTTGTCTGTGCATCATACACTCTGCAGGAGAAGTAAAGAGCCCATTTGGAGAGTCTCTAAAGTCAGTTGTAGCAACGGCTTTAGTTCCACCATTGACATAAGAGTCATTTAATGCAATTGAACCAAAGAATTCCATTGCATCGATCACTCTTTGATCATTGAACTTCATATCATTAGACACCCACTGATCGTAAGTCATAGGTGAATGAGTTCTTAACATAATGTCTTCCATCCAGTCAGTAGCTGGCCACCCGGTTGCTCCACCAGAACCTAATCCAATACAGAAAGGTGTATTTCCATCACTAACCATTTGATCTGCTAATGCTAATAATCCTTCCATACTTGTAGGGATTTCATAACCGTTATCTTCAAAGTTATCTGGTGAGTACCACACTAAACTTTTTACGTTCACTCTGTAAAAAACACCAAAAAACTTTTCAAAACCAGTTTGATCTTTATATGTTGTAAGGTCTACCCAAGACTGACCTGCAGCATAGTTATCAAGAACCATTTGTTTAACATCATCACCTAATGGGGATAAACAACCAGTCGCTGCAATATTTGCTGCTAATCCTGGTTGAGGGAACACAGCGATATCAGCTGGACTTCCTGCTTGACAGTCAATATTAATAATTGATTCAAACTCATCAGATCCCCCGTACTCAACGGACGCACCAGTTGCTGCTTCAAATATTGATATGACATCCCTGAAATCATCATCTTGTGGTGCCAACCAAGGACCAAAGATTGTTAATTTTTCTCCCGACAGGTCAGGGCCTGAATATGCGTGAGAACCAGCATTTGCATAACTTGCCCCGAATAGAGAAAGTGCAATTATTGCTGTAAGCGTTTTTAATATTTTCATAGAAATCCTCCTCCTAGAAAATTTGATTTAAAATGTAACAAACTGAATATGATTTCAAATAGCAAAAAGCCGTTTTACTATGCATATATGGAATATCTAAAAACCCACTGAAATCAATGTTTATTAATTAAAAAAGAGCAAAAATCTAATACTATTTAATTTACCTATAAAATAATTGTATACCTAATTAATAATGAATCACGCGATATCCACATTTCATTGGCACTGTAAACATACCTGGAAAAAAAGTGCAAAAAATACATCTTGGTGCCTGATCGGGTGCTCTATAGGTGATTTTGGAACTATTTTATATTTTCAAATCACCCAAATCCCTTGGCCAGTGATGAGTATTATGATACTAGCGATAATTAATGGATTAATTACAAGTATAGTTCTTGAGACGATTGTTTTAATTCGACAGAACTTCAAATTTAATCAAGCATTAAAAACAGCTTTAGGCATGAGTTTTATTTCAATGATCTCTATGGAAATTGCTATGAATGTCACTGACGTTATTTTAACTGGAGGGGCAATGCTTACATGGTGGGTAGTTCCAATTATGCTTTTTGTAGGATTTATTACCCCTTGGCCTTACAATTACTGGAGATTAAAAAAGTATAATATTGCGTGTCATTGAAAATTTTCATCTTATGCTCACTATCTTCCTTATTTCTATTTTCAAATAATCTTTTTGCCTCTCATGTCACCGTCATTGATGGAGATACAATTAGATTAGGTGATGTGAAAATACGCTTTAGTGGAATAGACGCCCCTGAAATAAACCAAACATGTGTTGCAAGTGAAGGGAAAGTTGCATGTGGAAAAATATCAAGAGATCTTCTAATTGAAAAAGTTACAAATAATAAAATTAGTTGCACAAATGAAGGAAAAGATTTTTATGGAAGAGTATTAGGTGAGTGCTTTGTTAATGGAGAGTCTTTGAGCAGCTACTTAGTCAGAGAGGGTTTTGCATTTGCATACAGAAAATATTCGAACAAATATGTAGAAGATGAAGAGTACGCCAAATTCAATAAGCTTGGTATATGGTCCATGGAATTTCAATATCCATGGGATTATCGAAGCAATAATTAATGAGCAATGTTAGAAATATCGCTGTAATTGGTGCAGGAATTGTTGGACTGAGTACATCCTATTATTTAAAGTCCTCAGGTCATAACGTTACAATTTTTGATCAAAACAATCCAGGCTCAGGAACCTCGAGAGGGCATGCAAACGTCATTGCAGATTATGGAGTTCCGGCACTAAACCAACCAGATATTTGGAGAAATTTATTGCGCTATATTTTTCATAGCGACTCACCTCTAAACATAAGCTGGTCTTATATGCCTAAAATGCTCCCTTGGATTGTAAAATTTCTTAAAAACTGTAATTCAAAATCAATGAACTATACTGCAGAGCAAATGACAAGCCTTTTAAAGGATGCTCTACCATCTTATAAAACCTTATTGACTGAGATCGGTGCCACAGATTTAGTCACTCATAAAGGAGTTTTATATGTTTGGATGAATGAGAAAGAAAAGCCAACACCCGATCAAATAGAAGTTAGAAAAAAAAACAACGTTGAACAAGTAAGTCTCTCACCAGCCGAGATCTTGGATCTCGAGCCCAATTTAAATAAAATTATTAAAGGGGGTTGGTATTTCCCTCGTGCCCACCACACTTTAAATCCAGATAAAATATTAAATAAGTTATTTTTGAAGTTTCTTGAAAAAGGTGGGCAATTTTTAAAGGAGAGGGTTTTCTCGGTAAATCCCAGTCACGGAAAATTTAAGATCAACAATAAAGATTTTGATTGCTTGGTTATTTGCAGTGGTGCCTTTTCAAATGATTTAGTCAATCAATTAGAAAATAAAATGATACCTCTTGAAACAGAAAGGGGATACCACTTAGAATTTCTTGGAATGCAAGATTATTTAAATCGCCCAACTTGTTTGATAGAATCCGGTATGTACTTGACTCCCCTTGAATATGGAATTAGAGCTGCGGGAACAGTAGAACTAGCGGGTACAAAGAAAAAGATCAATGAATCTAGGCTAAAATACATTAATCATTACGCTAAACAACTCATTCCAAAACTTCAAGATTATCAAAATTCATGGTTAGGCTATAGGCCGACCCTTCCAGACTGTTTACCAATTATTAGCAAGTCCCCAAAACTTGAAAATCTTTACTACGGCTTTGGTCACAATCACCTAGGTTGGACTTTAGGCCCTGTTACTGGAAAAGTAATCTCAGGGCTAGTAAACGGTGAGACACCAAACAATCCAGCTTTTTCAATTGATAAGTATTTATAGTGTATTTAAAACTCTTCATTTTCATATTTACTATTTTAATTTCATCAAAATTATTTTCTAATTCCTTGGACCAAGATTACTGTGTTGGTTATTTAGAAGAAGTTTACTGGTCCTTGGACCCAATTGAAGAGATTGGGACACGAAATCAAATTATACTCTTCTTCAATGAAAATTTTGAAGGAGCAAAAGGTTTAAACTATGACTTGTATTATGACTCCCCATCAAAACAGTTTTTAACTGACCTAAGTAGTGTTGATATCAGTCAATACAAAAAAGTTAATTACCCTAATTTTGAAATTCTAGTGTTGGATGCATACATCAATCTATTTAAAGGAGACGGAACTAACTTCTGTCCTGCTTTTTGGAGTGATTGTTCCGAGGAGTCATTAAACTCTTTTTTTCAAGCATCTGAGGATTTTAGCCAATCTTGGAATGGCGAAGAAAATGTAATGGAATTCCTTGAATATCACTTCGTTAATCATTATTGTACCATGTATCTTGATACTTCTATTGATCAGAAAACCTTCACCAGTGACCTCAATATTTTAATCAATCAATTGACTAAATAAATTACTAACAACTTTTTTTGATTAATGCATAACTTCTATCAAAGCCCAATCAGTAATTATGATAATTATAATTTATGGGATGGTGGAACGGGAAAGAGGACTTAATTCAAAGTAGTGAAATCCCTTATAGTAAGTGTACAGAATGCGGGGATTACAAAGAGGTCTCAAAGAAATATATTAATAAAATCAACGATGAAATGATTACGATTTGCTACGATTGTAGTAAAAAGCGCTATATTGAGTCATTAATGGTGATTTCAGCTATCGATGGAGTTGATGATTTTTGATGATCGTAGGTTAAGTAAAAAAATAAGATCACACTCTTATATAACAAGACACCCACTGTGACCACTAAAGGGACAAAACCACTTTGAAAAGACATCAAGCAAACAAAGAGTAAAACGCTCACAGAGGCTTTGTTAAAAATACAAGTATAGATAATCTTGAGCGATAATTTTGGAAGCAATAAAAACCTTTTCTGGAGGGAGCTCATCATAGCTACTCCAACCGATATATTTAAGGGAGCCATCTAGACCGACTAGCTGGCGGATTTCATCTAAAGATCGAAGTGGGGGACCCTCGAATGAAAGACCAAGAAGGTCTGTATGCTTTTCATTGCCTTCTACGTGCAGGCTTACCACTTGCCACTGATCTTGACTGCGATAAGGAAAGACATAAATATTAGATTGTGGTCCCTCGCTGATTGTTTGAGCATAACTGTGTATCTGGTCGTCAATAGTTTCTTTAAATAATTGTTTTATGTCATTATCTAAACTACCAAGCACATAAATTGCTGCAGACTTATTTTCTGCCTTTATAGGTAAAAACCAACTCATGAATAAGAATAAACATAATAATTTTTTTATCATGTCCACCCCTGGCAAGTATCAAGGGCACTGACAAGAGCAGAACTAAGTCCATTGGCTTTCATTTGTATTTCCTGTTTTTCAAATCTATTGAGAGGGTCGTTGATTGAAAATGAAATTTGTCCTCTTTTAGATAACAAATCTTCAAGCTTGGAGAAGTGATGTTTGTAAAAACTTATCAACTCCCACCGAACATATCCATCCGCGTTTAATCGACTGGCATCTTTGCCGTCGTATGTCTGCCCTGAGAGGATCCAATCGAAAGTCTCACCACTCATGACGTCAAAATCCTGGGGCTCAAATTCACGATTAGTGTAAACTAACCGAGCATCACAACTTAAGTTGGGATCGACGATAAAAATAATCATTCGTTCACTGTTCTCCAAGCTAAAGACTAAATCGAGGTTGTCTTCTTTGGCCTCCATATGTATCCAGTTATCAAACTCATGGTGAATTGAGTTACTCTCAGCCTTCAACGTACAATTAGTTAAAAAAGTACTGATAAATAATAATAATAGAACTCTCATTACTTCTTCTCTCCTGGCTTGAAATGGCTCATTAGGAATTGTTGAGGAAAGGGGACCTTTAAATAAGAAGCATACTGCCTGGTAAAGAAGTAATTTAGAGGATACTGGATAAATTCCAGATCACCATTTTCAAGAGCGTCAAGGGTGCTACGAGAGTAATTCAAATGCTGCATTACATCCTCAACTGAAATATTGTTGTCTACCCTCACTTGACCAAGGCAGCGCAAATACTCCTCGATATTACTCAAGGATTGGGGTTCAAATTTTTTATCAGACGAGGATTCTCCAGTTAAAGTAGGGGTAATATAATTAGACTTCATACCCCTATCATGAGAAAAAGTATTTTTTAAAATAGTCCAAAGCTTTTTTAATTTTGGACATAGATTATTGATTACCCCCTTATCATAAATTGCTATATTGGGGTATGTCTAAAACTAAAGAAATAATCACCATCGAACACACCCTTAAAGATGTTTTAAAAAATCTCAGTGATCAAGACATCCAAGAGATTACTGGTAAGTCTAAATCTTATATCTACAAGTGTGCTGATCCTGATGACCATGAAAGGAACATCCAATTTAGAACTGTAATTCTCTTAGAGCATGCCATGCAAAAAATTTATCAAAAAACTCCCTTTAGCAATTTCCTTAAAGATTACCTGGCAACTGCGCAACCTGAAAAACCTGCAAGTGAAAGCGAGGTTCAATCAGAGATATTGGCGATCGGGGGAAGGCTGGGGGATTTAATGGATGCGGTGCGTGAGTCGATGGATGAGAAAAGCTCTGGGGGAGCAAAAATAGTCCCTCATGAAAAAGAGAAAATCTATCAAGACATCCAAAAATTGGATGATCAGTTGAGTAAAATTAAGAGTGTGCTAAAATCACTTTAGCTTGTTACTAAGGGGGATTTTTGTAGGTGTCTGGGTTTTATTCTCCAGCGTGAGTTGGGGAGCAGAGATTTGTGAGCGACTCCTAAAAAAAGACTTCAGAGAAACATCTAACATCCGGCTAGCTTATAACGACAGCGGTGTGGTTCTTGAGCAAAATCAACCAATTATCAACAAAAAACGCTTCGGTTCCTATGCTTTTAATACCCCTCTTGAGGTAGGAGACCGTATTTTGGCAGTCGATCAAAAACCAGTCGCCTCAGATGATACTGATGCTCATCTCTACTTGTCTAACTTATTAGAGACTTCAGCAATGAGAGACCTCACATTAACCGTTCAACACCAAGACGGGGAGGAAGAGATAATCGACCTGAAACGCATTCCTTACTTAGGCCACCCCATAGTTGAAGCAAATATAATCTTAAATGATTTCGAGGTAACCCAGCAAAGCAGCAAGTCAAATTTAAATTTAGAAGTTTACTTGCAGTGGCAAAATGAAGATTTAATTCATAATTTCTTTAATTTAACAGATCTAGATAAATCACCCATTAAATGTATTTATAGAAAGTCAGCGGAGCTTGAAAATATTTTACAAAAAATTTGGTATCCCACATTTGAAACGACACAAGCAGGATCTTTTATAAACGATGTCACCTTTAAAAGCTTACTGATTACAAATGATCAATCTGTTCCATTTAATTTTATCCTAAAGCAGCAAATCAATTATCAGGTAACTAATTCCTCAGACTTTAGAAAATTCCCTTTTGATGATATTTCTACATCTGCAGATTTTATATTTCAGGATATTGATCTTAGCGCCCCCCCACGTTATAACCCAGAGATTACTATTAGCCTAGGCAATGATATTTTGTATGAATGGGAAATTAATGACCATCGTCTGAACTGCTGCGATATTCAACTTTACGGACAAGGTGTACTCCAGACACTCGATTACAGTTTTGATCTTAACCGTAAATCTTTTTACTACGTCTTGAAGATTATTCTCCCTGTGATCTTTCTGGTCTATTTATCCTTTAGTGTATTTTTCATTCGAGCGAGAGAACTCGAGTCAAAGCTGGCAGTTTCAATGGGAAGCTTGTTAACACTTGTTGCCTACAACTTTGTGTTTGGAGATGATGTCCCAAAATTAAACTATATCACCGTTTTAGATGCCTGGATTTTGCTCTCATACCTGTTTGCTGGCTTATCTACCATGATCACCATATGGAGTTACTGGGACTATCATCGAGATCAGCAAACTGGTCTTTACAATACAATTGATAGTAAACTTCGATGGTTCGTTCCAATAACCTATCATCTTCTCATGGTTCTTTTATGGTGGGGGATCACAAATAATTGGAATATGCCTGGAGCAAGTATTGCTGTCTAAATTTAATTAATTTCTCCCCAATCTTTATCTCTAAAATTTAATACTTTAGTCTTCAGTGCAAAGACCTCTCTCTTCCTTTCTGTTTTCTAGTTACTCCTTCTCTAAGTCATTTCCTACCAAGGGTTTATATGACAAACATAAAAAATGGAGAGGAGGCATTGAGGTGGTTTTTTCATGGTTCCTTTCTGTACTGCGGCTTGTTTCATCCTCCAAATACGCCGTAGTACAAAGAGGAAAATATTTAATATTAATACTTAGCTCTTCCTTTTTTATTACCACAGCCTCCGCGATGACCTTGGAAAAATTTCATGGCTGGAATATTCAATTGCTGGAGGAGGAAATGATTGCAATCGAACGCAGTGGAGATATCGAGGACTCAGAAAATATTATCTTTGTGATGACTAAAAATAATTGTGATCGCGTTCTCCAATTTTTTGAATTATTTACGTTATCTACTCACCCGGATCTCACAAAACTAATCGATAAAGAAATTGAGCTCCTGGAAAACGGCCATACCACGACGGGGATGGTTATGGAAATATACCCCTACAAAAACGGACACATGATTTTAATAGGGATGGGGTCCTATGGGCATGAAACCATCAAAGAATATTATACTTTTCATAAACGCTCGCGTTTAACAGTCACCGATGTTCCTGTAGAGGAGCCAGTTGCCTTAAGAACATTTATAGACTTACCAACAATTCAGTGGGCCATGCCACAAGTAGAAGAAGCCATGGATAGAGCGCACAAGCACTGCAAAAAAATACCTGATCCCATCATGGCCAATCTCAATTATTCCCAGAAAGGACTAAAATCATGACTTTTTTACACTTCCTCGCAGCAGTATTATTCTTGTATGTCGCTGATGAACAAAACCACAGCCAACTACATTTTGGTAAGAAATGCTTTCAAAATGAATACGGCGATATTATCTTCTCGCACATCTGGGTAACACGCCCCTTTGATCAATTGCCTGCCAACAAAGAGCAGTGCACGATACCTGAAGAACCCGAGCTCCCAGTAGTTCCTAAATATGGAAAATAATATCTTTCATGAATTTCAACTTTACCTATGCGGCCTTAGCTTAAATGGAAAAGCGTCCCACACTGAGATTTCTTGCGGGAAGGGAAGATGCAGGTTCGACTCCTGATCCGGCTGCGCCAAAATTTTGGGAGATTTCAAAAAGAAATATAACTACACTTAATTAACTTTTTTGCTATTATCCCTGTCTTATTATTATGAACAAATTTAATAAAATTGTAGTTATTGGAGCTGGAACTATGGGTTCTGGTATTGCTGCCCACCTTGCTAACTCTAATAGACAAGTAGTTCTACTTGATCTCAAAGGCAAAGATAAGCCAAACCAAATATCTGAAAACGCCATTGACATTATTAAAAAATCAGACCCTCCACTTTTAGTAGAGCGGTCTCGTCTGGAACATATTAAACCTGGTAACCTCGAAGATGATTTTGATGAAATTAAAGATGCAGACTGGGTGATTGAAGCAGTTGTTGAGCGGATAGACATTAAGCATAAGCTCTATTCTCAAATAGATAAAGTTCGTAGCCCCAACTCCATCATATCATCTAACACCTCTACTATTCCTCTTTCAATTTTAACTCAAGAAATGTCAGATTCCATGAAAGCTGATTTTTGTATTACACATTTTTTCAATCCAGTTCGATTTATGAGATTATTAGAGATTGTTGAGACACCAACGATGAACAAAGATAAGATGAGTGGCCTACGAGACTTTTGTCAAAACGAACTGGGTAAAGGAATTGTTAACTGTTACGACACCCCAGGCTTTATAGGTAATCGTATTGGTGTGTACGCGATGCAGGTCGCGATGTATGAAGCGTTAGAGCGAGGTCTTCCAGTAGAAATCGCTGATGCATTATTCGGTCGACCTTTAGGAATTCCTAAAACAGGTGTGTTTGGATTGTATGACCTCATTGGAATTGATCTGATGAAAGATGTGCTTGCAAGCTTTAAAAAAGAATTACAAGAAAATGATCCCTTCATGGATGTGGTCGCACCTCATCCTTTAGTCGAGAAATTACTTGAAAAAGGGTATAATGGAAATAAGGGACCGGGTGGTTTTTACCAAACTACAATCATTGACGATGATGAAATCGTCAAGGCGATGAACACCTCAGATATGAGTTATTATGATTTCGATAAAGTCGATTTAGAAATTGCTCGAAGAGTTGAGAAAGAGGGGATTAAAGCCCTTCTTGATGACGATAGTGAGTACGGCCGATATGCTTTCGCTGTACTTGCTAAAATCATTAATTACAGCGCTTTTTGCATCCCTGAGGTTTCATCAAATGTGACAGACATCGATGATGCACTTCGTATGGGATTTAATTGGAATGAAGGACCATTTGAATTATTGAATGAGTACGGGCTCACCAAATTTGTTCAACGACTTCAGGATGAAAAACAAGAAGTCCCAGAATTATTAAAATCCATGATTGGACTTAAACAAGAGCCTTACGACACCACCTCCTCACGAGCTTATGATCATGAGGCAGGTATGAAGTTTATCTCCAGAGGAGAGGACATTCGTCGACTAGGTGATCATAAAAAATACGCTAATCATTTATCTAGAAATTTTGCAGCTACTATATGGCAGTTTACCGATGAGCCGCGTGAACAAAAAATATTGTGTTGTGAATTCCACACCAAGGCTAACGCTCTGAATGCAGACGCGATGAAAATATTAGAGGAGTCAGTTGATCGCCTTGAGCAAGATAATTATCAAGGCCTTGTCGTCTATAATGAGGCAATGAATTTCTCCGCAGGTGCTGATTTAAATACAATGATAGGCTTAGCGGACGTGAAAGACTGGAAAGGGATTGATAAATACCTATCAGATTTCCAATCTGCATGTAAAAAAATGAAATATGCAACCAAGCCTACAGTCAGTGCTGTTGCAGGATTAGCTATTGGAGGAGGTTTTGAAGTGGCATGCCAAACTTCTAAAATGGTCGCTCACATGAATAGTACGCTGGGCCTAGTCGAGACAGGTGTGGGTCTGGTTCCTGGGGGAGGAGGTTGTAAAGAACTGTTATGGAGATGGGTGCAAGACGACAAATATACAAGCGATCACGATCAAGCAGCCCTTCAAGTATTTGATATTATAGGGTATGGGCTAATGGCACACTCTCCACTCCAAGCTAAAAAGCATAAATTTTTCTTAGACAGTGATATTTTTGTTTTGAACCGAGATAATCTTTTAGTCGAAGCGTTCAAACAAGTATCTGTTTTAAAAGAGGATTACTCCCCTCCAGAAAAGCCAAAGTTCGTTCTTAGCGGCCATGAAGTAAAAGAGAAAATGCACCAAGTATTGTTAGGTTTAGAGCAAAAAAACATTATTTTTGGCTACGATGTGGATATTGGTCTGCATTTAGCGGACGTCCTTAGTGGTGGAGACACAACCAAATCAAACGAATTGAGCGAAGCAGACTTATATAATTTAGAGCGACAGTCTTTGATAAATTTAATACAATCCAATAAGACGAGGGATAGGATCCATGCAATGTTGTCTACAGGGAGAAGACTAAAAAACTAATGAGCAATTTTGAACGAGGAATGCATAAAAATGATGCAAACTTTGTTCCCTTAACTCCTATCAGTTTCCTTGATCGTATCAAAGACGTTTATCCCAACTACGAAGCTTTAGTATACAAAGAAAGAAAATATTCTTGGAGACAGGTTTATGACCGATGTACTCGATTTGCAAGCGCTTTAACAAAAGTAGGAATTGGTAAGGGGGATGTTGTCTCTATTATGGCAGCCAATACACCTGAAATGTTTGAAGCACACTATTCTGTTCCTATGACGGGGGGTGTTGTGAATACAATTAATACTCGACTGGATACCAGAACTGTTGCTTACATCCTAGATCATAGTGACTGTAAAGTTTTTATTGTAGATCGACAATTTCACAATGTTGTTGTGGATGCCATAGCACAAGTTGACAGGGAGATCATGGTCATTGACATTGATGACAAACAAGCGGGCCTTGGAGATATACCTGCAATAGGAAAATTAGAATATGAGAGTTTTTTAGAAACAGGTGACGAAGGGTTTGAATGGATTAGACCAGATGATGAGTGGCAAGCAATTTCACTGAGCTACACTTCGGGCACGACAGGAAACCCTAAAGGTGTCGTTTACCATCATCGAGGATCTTATTTGATGTCGATGGGTAGCATTAGCGCCTGGAACATGCCTAACCGCCTGACCTACCTATATACCGTTCCCATGTTTCACTGTAACGGGTGGGGATATCCCTGGACTCTGGCTATGCTGCACGCCCGTGTAATATTTATTAGAAATATTGTCGTTAAAGAAATCTTTGAACTGATTGATGAATATGATGTAACGCATTTTGGAGGTGCTCCGATTGTTTTAAATATGATCGCCAACGCCCCAGCTGAAGATCAAAAAGCATTGAAAAACAAGGTTTATGTGATGACTGCGGGAGCCCCGCCGCCCAGTTCAATTCTTCAAAAAATGGAGTCCTTGGGCTTTGAGGTTATGCATGTTTACGGGCTCACTGAAACCTACGGTCACGTCGTTCACTGTGCTTGGAATAAGGAATGGAATAGTTTAGCAGAAGATAAGCGCTCTGAGTTGAAAGCTTATCAAGGAGTTCGCTATCCGCACACTGAAATGGTATCTGTTATGAATCCCGATACACTCGAACCCGTTCCCTCTGATGGAGAAACCATGGGGGAGATTATGATCCGAGGAAATACTGTGATGATGGGATATTATAAAAATGAAGAGGCCTCACAAGAGTCTATGAAAAGTGGATGGTTTCACTCAGGGGACTTGGCAGTAATGCACCCTAGTGGATATATCCAAGTTAAAGATCGATCAAAGGATATCATTATTAGTGGGGGTGAAAATATCTCCTCAGTAGAAATCGAAAATATTATTACAAGGCACCCTGCCGTATCACTAGCAGCGGTTGTAGCGAGACCCGATGAAAAGTGGGGGGAGACGCCCTGTGCTTTTATAGAATTGGCCGACGGTCAAACAGTTGAGGAAGATGAGCTCAAGAAATTTTGCCGAGAGCATTTAGCAGGCTTTAAAATGCCCAAAACTTTTGTATTCCAAGTTTTGCCAAAAACGTCAACTGGTAAAATTCAAAAGTACGAACTAAGAGAAACAGTAAAAAACTTTAATTAATTTTTTTATTTTTATCTTTAGTGTTGATGACTTTGATTGCTTTTAGCTTTTTGTAACACATATAGCAGACAAGATTGTGATGACTTTTAATTAGGTTTTGTACTTTCTTTGGGGCTGTTCGAATTTCAGACTCAATGTAGACGCTATCCATGACGGATAATTCTCCCTCGCAGTATTTACACTTCTCTGCCATCTCTAGTATTTTAAATTTTTCTTGATTTTGTTCCAATACTGAAAAAATCTTTTTGCAGGATGAAGATAATTGTCTTGTAACAAGAAGTAATCGGGCAATTGCTCCACGTCATACGCATCACCGAGCTTTTGAAATAGTTCTTGGTACACAGGCCTAAAAGTAGCTTTGGTTGTGATTTTTGAAATGGGATTTTGATTATGGATTTCTTGCAATATCTCATATGTGTTTCCCTGATATACCTCAGCTCCTGCCTCTTTGGCCAAAAAGTATCTATTTTCAATGATTTTTTCACTAAGTTCGTAGCCTTCACTCAAGGTATTGTCAAAGATGTATACAGGATTTCCTTCAATGCCCAGAGGCACTCTCATGAACTCATCATATAAATAAACTAGGTTCATAAATTGGGAAAGAGCCTCGAACTAATCTCCTCATAGCTTCCATCTATTTCTTGGTTTTTCTCAGTTATAATCTCAATTGAGCGGTGACAGTATTTATGGACATTTTCTAAATTAAAAATATAAGGCTTTCCTGCAAAGGTACTCGCTATCCATTGCCAAGAAAAGTTATTACTCGCAATATCACCGTCTAGTAAATGACTGAGAAAAAACTTTGCTCCTGCCTGCCACTTCACTCTTCTAAAATGAACAATATAAGAGGCCAAATACATACGTGAGTGGTTATGCAGATATCCAGTAGTAAGAAGCTGATCGATAAAAATATTGATTACTTGTGTTGGAGTTTTTGCAGATGTGATGTCTTCAGGTAAGTCATCTTGATACTCATGTGCTTGAAATCCTGTTTTATATTCTTCCACATCTGTCCACAGTTGATCGGGATGATGATAGGCGTAACTTCTCCAAAAATCTCTCCATGCTAATTCTTGGATAAATTTTTCGCTTTCATTAAAAGCATATTTATCTCGAACATGTTCATAAATCTCTTTATTTGAAATAATTCCATATTTGATGTGAGCAGATAATCTAGAAATTTGTCCATTGAGAAAATTTCTTGTCTTTGCATAGAGTGCAGGATTAAAAGAGTTAAATTTTTCTAAAGCATCTTGCCTTGAGGCAACAGCGCTATTTGACTTAGTCGATGAGGGAATGAGATCTTGAATATTTGAAATTTTCATTTTTAATTATACATACAAATTTGGCTAATAGATTGTTTGTAAATCAAACGTAATTTGGCTTCCAGGAGGAAGTTGAGAGATTTTGGAAATATCTTTCTCTTTTAAAATTGCAATCTTTGGATATCCACCAGTGCAGGGGATATCTCGCATCAATACAATAGGCTGCCCATCACTGGGTACTTGAATAGACCCCGGTAAAATACCCTCAGACAAAATATCGTGTGACTCAGAGCTGAGGATCGCCTCTCCTTTGAGCCTGATACCCATCCGATCGCTTTGAGCTGATATTGTAAAAGTAGTGCTAATAAACGATTGTAGAGCTTGATCTGTAAAAAATTGAAGTTGTGGACCAGGATAAACTTTAAAGTTTGTCTCCTTTTTGTAAGTAGGGTTTGGTATGGATAGATGATCCCATGAACTCACATCTTCCAGAATTTCAAAGGTATCATCAACTTTCAACGGCCTATTGATAGAGCCAATTCCCGCCTTTGTATCTGTAGAGAAACTTTTTAAACAAGGATTTAACCCAAGCCCATGTTCAACTGCGATGTAACCATAAACAGTTTCAATTGTATTATGAATATTCAACTCATCCCCTTCAAATAAATTTATACTCTTATAAGGTTGACACATAATTTGAGTACCATTATTTTTTTGTATATTCATATTACAATTTCCACCTACACAAACTTTTACAGAGCCCTCCTTTACTTTTATTGATGGTCCCACATAGGCAAATTCAATAAATTGATTATGATGGAGTGGTATAATTTTTTCTAATTCTTTAATAATTCGTTGGTCCATAGCACCACTAGGGGAAACCCCTAAGTGTTGATAATGAAATCTTCCAAAATCTTGAACAGTTAAATGAGTCCCTGTACGGGTGATCACAAGTGAGTTCATGAGGAGTATTCCTTGACCAATTCATTAATTGAAAAATGTTTCTTTTGGATTTGCTGAAACTCTTTTTGGTTGACAGAGTAAAAACTTACCTTGTCTCCAGGTAAAAAAAGAGAGGGGTTAGGGTTTTGAAGATCAAATATATCGAAGGGTATTTGTCCGATAATATTCCAGCCACCTGGTGATATTTTTGGATATATGCAAGTGTGGTTTTTAGCTATCCCAATGGATCGAGCAGGAATATTAATTCTTGGAGTGGCTAATCGCGGTGTAATTAATTGAGAGGGGATATCGCCCAGATACGGAAATCCAGGCATGAAGCCTATATAATAAGTATAGTAACTCTCAGAGGTATGGAGATTAATTATCTCTTCTTTTGTTATATGATGAAGTTTTTGAATTAACTTTAAATCTAAAGCGAAACTTTCATCATAACAGGCAGGTATTTTCCATGTTTTATGTGCACTTTTATGAGATTGAGATTTTATTTCACTCATCTCTAAAGTAATTTTTTCTCTATTTTGATCGCGTATTTGCGAATTTTCAAAAATGATCACAATTTTATTAAATGAAGGAATTATATTAAGTAAAGGCAGTCCAAGATTTGAAATAATGGAAAATGCTTTATTCACCTCTATAGATATAGATTTTGAGGAGTCATCTCCAAAATCTAAGACCATCCCTCGGTCTCCATAAGAATTTATTCCTTTGAAATACACACTAATATCTTAATGTAACTTTGGTGCATTTGAATAAAATTAATTTTAATTCTGATATAGCAGAAAAAAATCATAGTTTTTATGAGGCTGTTGATAAGCAACTAATAGACAAAATTAGCTCTGCCAATATTTCATGTTTATTTCATGGGGGTTCAAAAGAAGTTGTTTCTAAAGCACTTAGTTATTGTAATACAAAAAATGTTTCAATTGGAGCTCACGTCTCTTTTTTAGATAGAGACAACTTTGGACGGTCACAAATCAATTGGAACAAGCAACTCATTCATGAAATTCTCAACGATCAATTACTTTTTATTCATAACCTTGCATTAGAAATGGGCGCTACAGTGACTCACATTAAGCTTCACGGAGCTCTCAGTAACATGGCTTGTATTGACCAGGATCTCTCTGCTGAAATAGTAGGCTATTTAAAAAAAAATTACCCTTCTTTGATATTACTTGCGCCAGCATTAAGTGAACTTGCAAAAATTAGCTCGGAGAGTGACACTGCTACTGCTCTTGAGATTTTTGCAGATCGTACCTACGAGAGTAATGGCACACTCACACCTCGTTCTGTTAGTGGCTCTCTAATCACAGACCCCAAAAATGCCAGTGAACACGTTCGAGCAATGCTCATACAAAAGGGAATTATTTCTCGCGCAGGGGATACTTTAAATACAGATATACATTCAATCTGTGTACATAGCGACACACCAAATAGTATTGAAATATCTAAACAAATTTGCATACTCCTTGAAGAAATGAAGATAAAGCAAGTAACACTTCCAGAATTCTTTTAAAACTATAATGGGTAATTATTTTTTTTACGGCACACTTCGTTCTATTTTAGTTTTAGAAAAAGTTATTGGAAAGACATCTAACCATTTGGATATAATTCCTGCTTTTGCACCTAAAAGTGAATTACGCCTTGTCATTGATGAGAATTTCCCAGTTATAATTTTTGGTGATAACTACACGGGCGTTGATGGGATATTGGTTAGTGGTTTAACTGACGATGATATTGCACGCATACGTTTTTTTGAAGATGTAGAATTTGCACCTGAAATAATGTCTGTTGAGACTGATGGAAAACACTCAGAGGCAAAATTTTTCTCTCAAAAAGGAGTTGAGCCTTCTATGGACCCTTGGATTTATGATGAATGGAAAGAGAAAGACGAGGCCTTAACTTTAGTAACCACTGAACTTTGGATGCAACTTTATGGGAAATATACAGCGGAAGAAGCAGATCAGTATTGGAATGATGTTAAAAAACAAGCTTATCATCAGTATCACTCTCAACAATGAGAGTTATTAATTTTTTTCTACTTTTTTACTTTTTATTTGCCCCCCATTCTTTTTCCAACGAGAACAGTTGGAATTTGTTAAAAGATGGCGGTAAAGTAGTTTTTATTCGTCATGCTTACGCTCCAGGGGGTGGAGATCCTGATAACTTTGAATTAGAAGACTGCTCAACGCAAAGAAATTTAAATCAACAAGGAGTTCGTCAATCCCAAACAATAGGTCAATTATTTATTGAATATTCTATACCGGTAGACTTTGTCTATTCCAGTCAGTGGTGCCGCTGCCAAGATACAGCCCGGTATGCGTTTGGAGATTTTGAGAATTTTAGTGCATTAAACTCAACATTTTCTGGTAAGTATCAAAAAAATCATACAAAACAAATGTTGGAATTGAGAGAATTTATTAACAGATGGGATGATAGTGGGGGGAACCTAGTTTTCGTCACTCATTATGTGATCGTCGGTGGCTTTCTTGATTATTATCCAAATTCTGGAGAAATTGTGATTGCAGATAAATCTTTATCAATTTTAGGAAATATAAAAGTAGACTTCTAAAAAAATACCCTTTCAATAAACCAATATAAACCTATCAAGGAGATTATAACAGAAATAGGAATTTGCAAAAATGCTCGATACCAACTTTGGCGTGAGGGTAGAATAAAAATAATTGATGCAAGAATAATGATTGCTATTTGAGCTACTTCAACTCCAAGATTAAATGAAATTAGACTTATTACTAGTTGACTTGTATTCAATCCGATATCTCCAAGAACAAAAGCAAAACCTAAACCATGAATTAATCCAAAGATAAAAATTATGACATAACGAGGAACAACCAAACGTCTTTGAAAAATATTTTCTATTGCGACATAACTAATAGATAGAGCGATCAAGGGTTCTACAATTACTGCAGGGATAAAGATTAAATTAAAACTAGCAAGAATTAGTGTAATAGAATGTGCGATCGTAAACATGGTAACTTGAAGTAAAAGAGGTTTAAATTTAATTGCATAAAAAAAGATACCTATAATAAATAATATATGATCTAGCCCTTTAGGAACAATGTGCTCTATTCCTAGAATTAAATATTCAATTATTGTTTTTCCTACTGAGGATTGTGACTGTTGGGACAAAAGGGGCGATTTTTCAGCTGGCTGTAAATAACTTGTAAATAAGACAGACTCTTTTGATAAATCTTCAAATTGTCTAATAACAACAGGTCCTATCTTTTTATCAAATTGAATTGTAAAAGAAGAATAGTCTTTAATATCGAAATTGAGATATAGAACAGTATCTCTCGGCATCTCTTCGTTTGCCTCATCAAACGTCTCTACTTTATTTAGTAAGAGAGGTATGATCTCACTCTCGTTATTGATTTGGATCTTATTAATAAATTTAGACTTATTTTTTAGTACTAACTTTTCTAATTCTTGAACAGAAAAGGCCCTAAATTCGTCATATTTTTGAGACTGAGGGGAATTATTTGTATCAACATAAATGGAGGCATCAATTTCAGAGAGCACAGTTTCAGCATTCAATTTAAATTCAATTGAAGCATTTTCCTCTATAATGCTAATATCTACTATCGCAGGTTTAATTTCATGTGTATGTAGAGGAGGGCTTAAGAGAAGAATTAAAAAGGATAAGTACTTAATCATTTAGTCATGTTTACCAAAGTTCAACTAAGAATTCTTTATGTTTTTTCATTCCTCACTGCTTGCATTGTTCAGGCAAGTGCTCACGAATTTTGGATTGAGCCAACTAAATACCAGCTTAATGATAACATCATAAATGCTCACTTGAGAGTGGGGCAAGAATTTCAAGGCATGGCCTTAATGTATAATCCACAAGATTTTATAACTTTTAAAATTTTATCTGGGTCTAAAAATAAAAAAGAAAAAGTCAAAGGTATACTTGGAGATGTACCCGCATTAAACACAAAGACAAAGTTGGAAGACTTATTAATTGTTTATCACGAAACTACTGATAAATTTGTAAATTACAAAAAATTTCAAAAATTTAAGGATTTTGTTTCTGAAAAGGGTTATGAACAATTAATTCAAACTCATTTAGATAAAGACTTCCCCCAAAGTAATTTTATGGAGAGTTATCGGCGTTATGCAAAATCTTTAATTACCACAAGTAGTGCTAGTAAAGGAAAAGATAAAAAAACAGGACTTTTATTTGAATTTGTTTTAGATCAAAACCCTTATACAAATTTTGACTCTAATCAAATAAGTGCAACTTTATATTATAAAAAAAATCCCCTTCCAAATAACCTTGTTACAATTTTCTCAAAATATAAAAACTCTAAATTATCTGTTTCAAATGTCAAAACAGATGAGAAGGGTAAATTTACTTTTGAAACAGAACCAGGTAAGGAGTATCTTTTAGACTCAGTTGTCATTTATCCATTAAAATCAAAGCCTGATGAACAAGAACCAATCTGGCATAGTGACTGGGCCTCTACAACGTTCTTAGTTCCTGAAAATAATCTTTAATTTTTATTTATTAGTATAAAATAATAAATATGATTTTTGCTCTAAAAGTAATACTAGCTGCCCTTATAATTGCATTTGCAAGCTGGCTTTCTGGTAAAAGACCAGAGCTATCTGGAATTATTATCGCTCTTCCAATCGCTAGTATTATCGCTATTGCCTTCTCTTTCTTAGAGCATAAAAATAGCGAAAATACTGTAATTTTTGCTAAAAGTATTTTAATTGGGGTACCTGTCTCATATTTATTTTTCTTACCCTTCTTCTTCGCAAAAAATCTCAATATGAATTTTTGGCTAATTTACTTGATCGGATTAACTTTGCTAGTAATTGGATATTTTGTTCATAAATACATTATGAGTCTTATTTAGATGTTTGAGTTATTTGCAGACTCTACTCCAAATGCTAGAAAAATTTCAATAATGTTAGAGGAGATCAACGAAAATTACTCGATTACATTTATTAATTTAAACAAAGGAGAACAGTTCCATGAAGACTTTAAAAAAATCTCACCTTTTTCAAAAATTCCTGTACTTAGACATGAAAACCATACTATCTTTGAATCTGGCGCTATATTAATATATTTAGCAAACTTCTCTGGAGAGTTTTATGGTTTAAATCAAAATTTAACGACTCAATGGTTGATGGCACAGATGGGTTATATTGGACCAATGTTAGGTCAGCATCATCAATTTCATCATTACAACCCAGGTAAAAGTGAATTTGGAGAACAAAGATATTTTAAAATAGCAGAAACTATTTACAAAAATTTGGATGATCATTTGTCTAACAATGAATATTTAGCAAGAGAATATTCAATTGCTGACATTGCAACATTCCCTTGGATTGCGCGACATCCAATCCACGATATTGGTTTAAATAAATATTTAAATTTGACCAGATGGTATAATAAAATTGCACTTAGACCTGCTGTTATAAAGGGTTACGATTTATTGAAAGATGGTACAGTGCCGCCAAGTGTAAATTAAAATGAAAGTATATTTCAATGGTTCATGTAATATTTGTAATGCTGAAATAAGTCATTATAAAAAAAAAACATGTGATATAAACTATGTTGATATCTCCAAAGATAGAGATGAACATATAAATCACCTTTCAAAAAAAGATTTATTCAGAAGAATGCATGTTTACCATCAGGGTAGGCTGATCTCTGGATCAGAGTCATTTTTAATTTTGTGGGATACTATGCCTAGATGGAAATATTTGTCATCATTTTTAAAGTTACCAATTTTTAAGCAATTATGGAAAATCGCATACGAAACTATGGCTTTGTTATTATATTATAAAAATAAATCTAAGATCTGAGGAGAACCATTCTTGCAGTTCAACCACAAGAATGGTTTTTTGGAGGATTAAGGTTAATCATCAATATTTACCCTAGTATCATAAAAATGGATTAAATAGATTGCCTTAAAAAATAATATTAACTAACTTAATTTTCGAGATTTGTTCTTTTTTATAACTTCACCTATAAAATACAAAGAACCTCCAAAATAAACAGAAGTATGTGTTGAAGACAATTTATTAATAGTTTTAAAGGACTGCTCTAAAGAGTCAGCAAAATATAAAGGGAGATTTTTGGGCAATAGTTCTTTAGTAATAGAATTTTCTTCATCCATTTTAACTACTAAAATCTTATTAAAGTGTTTTGACAGACTAGCAAGCATTTGCAAATACTTTTTATTATTTAAAAAAGAGCATATTAAAATCTTTTTATTTTTTGGTAATGATGCAATTAACGCTTTCATTCCATCTATATTATGAAATCCATCTAAATAAATATCTCTGAATTTTTTTATCTTTCCTGTTAACGCGCCACTTTTAATTTTATGTAATCTTCCTGGCCATTGACAATTTGTTAATGCTTTTTTAGTTACTTCTGTATCCAACGCATCTTTTAAAATATTTTTTGCTAAATGAATTCCTAATCCAGCATTAACTATTTGATGTGAGCCTAATAAATTTAATTTTGACATATCTATTTTTACATTACCAGATATATAAAATTTAGATCTTATCTTCCATTTATCATTATAAATATCTGCATTCAATTTTCTTTTCTTTAGTTGCGATTTAATATAATTCATTACTCCTAACTTTTGCTTGTTAACAACAATTGTACTTCTTGAATTCAAAATACCCAATTTTTCAAACGCGATTTGATTTAAGGAAGTACCAAGATAATCCTGATGATCTAAAGAGATTGGAGTAATAGCTGCAAACTTTGATTTTTTGATTATGTTTGTAGCGTCAAACCTTCCACCAAGTCCCACCTCTAAAATTAGATAGTCAGCTTTATGATCTTGAAAAGCTTTAAAAGCTGCTGCTGTAGTTATTTCAAAAAAAGTAATTAAATTTCCTTCATTTATATTTTCACAATATCTTAAATATTCTAATAACTTTTGATTGGAAATATCTTTTGATC
>CABZMT010000001.1 GCA_902526965.1 uncultured Alphaproteobacteria bacterium | reverse complement strand
TGGTACGGGTGGCGCTGGTCAATTAAAAACAGGTGCAAGTGGAAAAGATCTTATCTTAGATGTTCCTTGTGGCACAGAAATTTATACCGAAGATATGAGTATTAAAATTCATGAGATTTTGAAAGACGATGAAACTTATCATTTCTTAAGAGGTGGCCAAGGTGGAAAAGGTAACGCTCATTTCAAAAGCTCTACTAATAGAGCTCCTCGTAAATTTCAACAGGGAGAAAAAGGACAAGAGTCCACTGTTCGATTAAAGCTAAAAATATTAGCTGATGTAGGTTTAGTAGGTATGCCAAATGCTGGTAAATCTTCAATTTTAAATTTTGTGACAAATGCAAAATCAAAAGTTGCTGATTACGCGTTTACCACTCTTCATCCACATATCGGGATGGTTCAAAAAGAAGATTTGGAATTTGTATTAGCTGATATTCCGGGGCTAATAGAACATGCAAGTGATGGAAAAGGTCTTGGTCATGATTTTTTATCTCATGTGGAAAGATGTAAAATCTTAATTCATGTTGTAGATATCACTGAAGATAAACCTTTTCATAATTATAAAGTCATTCGTCAAGAACTTTTAAATTATGGTGCTAAAATAGAACAAAAAAAAGAGATTATTGCACTAAACAAGATAGAAATTGCTGATAAGCAACGGGTTGCAGAAATTCAAAAGGAATTTGAGTCATCTTTAAAGCAAGAGGTAAAATTAATCTCTGCTGCTACGGGATATCAACTCGATCTATTAACAAATTTATGTTTAGAATACTTGCAAGATGAATAAAAAATTCACAGAATTAGCCAAAAAATCAAAAGTTATTGTCATCAAAGTTGGCTCTAATATTTTAGTTAATGAAAAGTATGTGCTGAGAAAAAAATGGCTCACCTCTCTAATTGAGGATGTTCAGAAACTTCAAAAAAAAGGATCAAAAATTATTATCGTCTCCTCTGGCGCCATCGCTCTTGGTAGAAATATTCTCTCCAAAAAAAAATTAACTAATTTGCATGAAAAGCAAGCTGCTGCATCTATAGGTCAAATACAACTCTCACAGCAATGGCAAAAAGCTTTTGCTAAATTCAATATTCAAAGTTCACAGATATTAATCACAGCTGAAGATTTAAATGAAAGAAGAAAATATCTCAACATACGAAATACAATTTACTCTTTATTGGATTTGAATGTTGTTCCTATTATTAATGAGAACGACACTACCTCAACAGAAGAAATTCGATTTGGTGACAATGATAAACTTTCAGCAATGATTGCGAATGCACTATCTGCTGAATTATTAATTTTATTATCTGACGTGAATGGGCTCTATACAGCCAATCCAAAAAAATCAACAGATGCTAAGTTGATTACATCTGTTGAAGAAGTGAATCAAGAAATAGAAAAATATATAGATAAAGATTTGAGTGAATTTGGATCTGGTGGAATGTTAGCAAAAGTAAATGCTGCTAGGCTTTGTATTCAGTCTGGATCAACCATGATAATATCAAATGGATTAGTCAATAATCCACTAGGTAACATTCATCCCACATCCTCAACATGGTTTCATCCTTCTAAAAATATTCTCACAAGTCGGCAGCAATGGATTTGGAATAGACCAATTCAAAAAGCTATTGTTCATATTGATGAAGGTGCCTCAAAAGCACTGAAGAAGAATTCAAGTCTATTAGCAATCGGTGTGAAATCTATTGATGGAAAGTTTTATCGTGGCGATACTGTTTCGATTCATTACAATAAAAAAGAATTGGCCAGAGGTATGATTAATTACGATTTTAAGGAAATGGATAAGATTAAAGGCATGAAATCAAAAGAATTCAGCAAAATTCTTGGTTTTGTTCGAGAAGATGAGATTGTCCATAAAGATAACTTGGTGAACTCAAGATGAGTGATTATTTCAAAGAAATTTTAAATCGCTCTAAAAAAGCTTCGAGTGCTATGTCCAAACTCTCTGCTGAGAATAGAAGTAGAATCTTAATGAATATTAGTGGGTTCCTTTTATCTAAAAAGGATGGGATTTTAGAGGCTAATCGAATTGACATCGATAGAGCTAAGTCAAATAATATTTCTGCACCGATGATCAATAGACTAGTGCTGACTTCCGAGAAAATTGATCGGCTATCACGTGATGTGGAGAAAATAGCTCAAATGGAGGATCCCCTCAATCAAACTTTAGAAAATTGGACCAATCCTTCAAATGGATTACAATTTACAAAAGTCTCTGTTGCTATTGGTGTGATTGGAATTATTTATGAGTCTCGACCTAATGTCACAATAGACGCTGCATGTCTTTGTCTTAGATCTGGAAATGTTTCTATTCTAAGAGGGGGTTCTGAATGTATTGAAACTAATAAAAAACTTTATGAATGTATTCAAGAAGCTCTAAAAGATTTGCAATTTGACCCTTACCTTGTCTGTTTCATTCAAAACACGGATCGCAGTTTTGTTGAGGAACTATTAAAAGCCGAGGGAGACATTGATGTCATTATTCCTCGAGGAGGAAAATCTTTAATCGAAACAATCTCTCAGAATTCTCGTGTTCCAACAATAAAACATTTAGAAGGTCTATGCCATACTTTTTGGGATATTGGCTATGACAAAGAGAAAGCTGCTGAAGTAGTTGCAAATGCCAAACTGAGAAGGCCTGAAATTTGTGGAGCAACAGAAACGCTACTCATACATTCTGGTAATTCAGCAGAGAATATTTCACATGTCTTAGATAACTTAAGGTCACAAGGATGTGAAATCATAGGATGTGCTCGACTCAAAGAGATGTACCCAATTGACCGTGCTGCTACAGAAGATGATTGGTCTACAGAATATTTAGATAAGAAAATAACTGTTAAAATAGTTGATAATGTTGAGGAATCTGTCGAACATATTAATAAATACTCTAGTGGTCATACAGAGAGTTGCTTGAGTGACAATCAAGAGTCCATCCGGTATTTTTTTCAAAATTGTAAAAGTGCCATATTAATGAACAATGCCTCAACTCAATTTGCTGATGGTGGTGAATTTGGATTTGGAGCAGAGATTGGTATATCCACTGATAAACTCCATGTCAGGGGACCTGTCGGCGCAAAGCATTTAACAACTTTTAAATATCAAGTAACAGGCAATCACACCACCCGGCCTTAATGGAATTTCGTCAAAATTTACAAGAATTAAAATCTCAGATTGATTATCTTGGCTCTTTAAAAAAAGAGGATGTTACTCATATTATTAAATCGTCGATTTATGAAATAGAAAATTTAAAAATATTTAAAGAGGAGGAATTAAATGAAATGAATAAAGTGACTCTTACCAGTGAGCCCTTTAATAATCTTTTCTTTAAATATAATAAAGAGCGTTTAGTAAGCAAAGGTGTCGTTTATTTAGAGGAAGAAAATGATCTTCACTTTATCATTTCATTATTTTATTTTTTTAAACAAAGGGTGCCAATCTTGTTTCATACAAATTCAAAGTTACAATTACAGTCTATTAACATTTTATTCAAATTTCTTGAAATAAATGGCGTCTCTAAAAAAATTTTGATGGGAATAAATGACTAAGAAGATTGGATTGTATGGTGGGTTTTTTAATCCGTTTCACGAAGGCCATCTTCATGTAATAAAAAGTTCTATTGCAAATTTAAACCTTCAAAAACTGATAGTCCTTCCTACATATCATAATCCCCTTAAGTCAAACCAAAACTCCAAACCAATAAAATCTCAATTATCAAATATACGCTCTCAAATCAAAGAGCCTATAGTCAAAGTATCAGATTTTGAACATCGCTATCAAATGAAGTGCACGTTCGATGTACTTCAAAAGATTAGCACCAAATGTGACTTGAGCTCTTTTTATTTAATAATAGGACTTGATCAGCTTGGTCATTTTCATAAATGGAAAGAATATGAATGGATATTAAAAAATATTAGTATTTGCGTTATTTATAGACCGAGATATGATGAATTTATTGAAAATTCAACAGTCCAAAAAAAATTTCCCCATTTATTTATGCCTAATTTAGAAACATTTATCAATAATTCTTCTCCTTGTTCACATATCCTTAACGTTTCAGGAGTAGAAATATCATCAAGTGAGCTACGAAATTCCTAATCACGATAAAGATATCTCAGTAAAAGCGATAGTCGATTGTCTTGAAGACAATAAAGCAGAAAATATCTCAGTTATTTCTCTTAAAGGTAAAGCAGAGTTTGCAGAATTTATGGTTGTTGCATCTGGACGGTCAAACAAGCATGTGGACTCAGTTTCAGATAAAGTTTACCGAGACCTTAAAAAACATAAACTTTATTGCAACAAACCTGAGGGAAAGCCCCTTTGCGACTGGACGGTCATTGATGCGGGGCACGTTTTAGTGCATATTTTTAGAAATGAAGTACGTGAAATCTATGATTTGGAAAAATTATGGTCCGAAGACTTTAATAGCATTAATACAGCTTCTTAAAAAGTCACTTATGCAAAGAATTCTTCTTATCCTCATTTTAGTTTTTAATACAAATGTCAGTTTATCTGACACAAAAGAAACATATAAACAACTCAGTATTTTTAACGAGGTATATAATCGAGTAAAAAATCAATATGTTGAAGAAGTAACTGATAAAGAGTTAATAGAGAAGGCTTTGAATGGAATGCTTCAAGCCTTAGACCCGCATTCAAGCTTTATGAGTGAAGAGATTTATAAAGAGATGCAAATGGATACCTCAGGTGCCTTTGGAGGATTGGGTATAGAAATTACAACTGATAAAGGTTTTATAAAAGTAGTATCCCCAATTGACGACACACCCGCCTACAATGCTGGAATTTTAGCTGGAGATTATATTACGCACTTAGATGGCACATCGGTTGTTGATATGACTTTAAAAGAGGCAATAGACATTATGAAAGGTGAACCTGGAACAACTATAGTTTTGACAATTTTTAGATCTAGCGACGAGCCATTCGATGTAAGCATTAAAAGAGATATCATAAAAGTTGCATCTGTGAAACATCGTCTTATTAACGATGTGGGATATATCAGAATCATTCAATTTAACGAACAAACAACAAGTGGATTAAAAAAAAGTATCAAAGAACTTGAAGAGAGTGACAACCCTCCGATTGGTTATGTTTTGGATTTAAGAAATAATCCTGGAGGACTATTGAATGAGTCTGTTTCTGTGACAGATATATTTCTTGATCAAGGAGAAATCGTTTCAATCAGAGGCAGGGAGAAAAAAGATGTTCAAGTTTACTCAGCTAAAAAAGGAGATCTTATTAATGGGAAACCCCTGATAATACTGATTAATGAAGGTTCTGCTTCAGCGTCTGAAATTGTTGCAGGTGCATTACAAGATCATGATAGGGCAGTTATAATGGGTATCAAATCATTTGGGAAAGGGTCTGTTCAAACTATAATTCCCATTGACAGTGGTGCTATCAGACTGACCATAGCCAAATATTACACCCCAAGTGGAGACTCTATACAAGCAATAGGCATCGAACCAGATGTTGTGGTTCCAAGAGCCGAGCTTAATGTTATTGATAATAATTTTACATTTAGAGAGTCAGATTACCGGGAGGCTTTAGACAACGAAACCAATGAAGAAAGTGATGAGGAAATCTCACCAAGTGAAATTCTTGAAAAAGATTATCAACTGTCTCGTGCCGTAGATGCAGTGAAAACAATTGCCGTTTTAAATTAATGAAAATCAATCCTAAGGATTATCGCCCAAATGTTGGTATGATGATTTTAAATCATCATAAAGAAATCTTTGTTGGCAAAAGAATTGATCATCCTTCCGAATTTTGGCAAATGCCTCAAGGGGGGATAGACTCAAAAGAAAAATCTGAAGTTGCAGCTCTAAGAGAAATGGAAGAAGAGGTTGGAATAAAAAAGAGTAAAGTTAAATTAATCTCTCAAAGTAAAGAGTGGTATTACTATTCTTTACCTAAAGATTTATCAAAAACTCTATGGAAAGGTAAATATAAGGGTCAACGCCAGAAATGGTTTTTATATGAGTTCAAAGGAAGTGAGAAAGATATAAATATTCATACAACTCAACCTGAATTCTCCGACTACAAGTGGGTTAAACAAAATTTTCTTGTACCCAATATCGTTCCTTTTAAAAAGGCTATATACAAAAAATTATTAATAGAATTTAAAGACTATTTATAAGGAGGGTTGTTTAATACCTGCTCAAAAGTACCAAGAGCAGTTTCATTCCCCTCTAGTTCTTGGAACGTTTTGGATTGTTGGTAGTTAGAACTATTGACGTCAGATAGTGACTCGATTTGATCAACTAAGACTTCACAAACTTTTTCTTTCAGCATTACTAAACCGCCAGAAACAAAGAAGCTCTCGTCTACTTTGTTTGCAGACATAATTACCATTTGACCTGGTCGAAGGGAGCTGATGAACGGAGAATGGTTGGGCATTGCAGCAAAATCACCCTCCGCACCTGGCAATACTGCCATTTCTACTTCTTTTTCAAAAATGACTTTTTGAGGAGATACGACCTTCAAATTGATCATGTTTACTTAGTTGCTTCCTCAGCCATTTTTTTTGCTTTTTCTAAAGCCTCTTCAATTGTTCCGACTAAATAAAAAGCAGCCTCTGGAATATGGTCATAGTCTCCTTTGACCAATCCATCAAAACCTTTAATTGTATCCTCTAAAGAAACAAACTTTCCTGGTGAGCCTGTGAAGACTTCAGCCACAAAGAAAGGTTGGCTTAAAAATCTTTGAATTTTTCTAGCTCTTGATACTACTAATTTATCTTCTTCAGATAATTCATCCATACCTAAGATCGCAATAATGTCTTGCAAACTTTTATACGTTTGAAGAGTTTTTTGAACATCTCTTGCTACTTGATAGTGCTTATCGCCCAATGTTCTTGGTTCTAAAATTCTAGAGGTAGAGTCTAACGGGTCCACAGCTGGATAAATTCCAAGTTCTGCAATCGATCTGTTCAACACAGTGGTTGCATCTAAGTGAGAAAATGATGTTGCAGGAGCCGGGTCAGTTAAATCATCGGCAGGAACATAAATTGCTTGCACAGAGGTAATTGAACCTTTGTTGGTAGTAGTAATTCTTTCCTGAAGTGCACCCATATCTGTTGCCAAAGTAGGCTGATAACCCACCGCTGAAGGTATACGCCCAAGTAGAGCGGAAACCTCAGAACCTGCTTGCGTAAAACGGAAGATGTTGTCCACGAAAAATAAAACATCTTGGTTTTCCTCATCTCTAAAATATTCTGCTTGAGTTAATCCTGATAAAGCAACTCTAGATCTTGCTCCAGGAGGTTCGTTCATTTGACCATAAACAAGTGACACTTTAGAAGTATCGCCATCAAGGTTTATAACCCCTGACTCAATCATTTCATGATAAAGATCATTTCCTTCACGAGTTCTCTCACCCACTCCAGCAAAAACAGAATATCCGCCATGCGCTTTGGCCACGTTGTTAATTAATTCCATAATTAAAACAGTTTTTCCGACACCAGCACCGCCAAAAAGACCAATTTTACCACCTTTTGAATATGGAGCTAAAAGATCGATAACTTTAATACCAGTTACGAGAACTTCGGTCTCAGTAGATTGATCAACAAAATCAGGAGCTGCTCTGTGAATAGGAAGAGATTTTTTTGATTCAATTGGACCTCGTTCATCAATAGGTTCACCAATAACATTCATAATACGACCTAAAGTTTCAGGTCCTACTGGTACAGAAATGGCGTCACCATTATCTTGAACTTCCTGACCTCTTTGAAGACCTTCTGTTGCATCCATAGCAATAGTTCGCACAGTATTTTCACCAAGGTGTTGTGCTACTTCTAAAATCAAATCTTGGTCACCTACCTTTGTAGATAACGCATTTAAAATTGGGGGTAATTCTCCTTCAAAGGCGACGTCAACCACAGCCCCTAATACCTGTGTGACTTTTCCTGCCTTATTACTTGCCATTTGTAGCTCCTTTCCTAAACAGCTTCTGCTCCCGAAATGATTTCGATAAGTTCTTTTGTAATAAATGCTTGTCTTGTTCGATTGTAAGTTAATGTTAACCCATCGATCATATCTCCAGCATTTCTTGTTGCGTTGTCCATGGAAGTCATTCTTGCTGCATGCTCCGATGCAGAACTTTCAAGAACACTTCTATAAATTTGTGTTAAAAAATTTCTTGGAACCAAATACTCTAGTAGTTCGTTTTTATCAGGTTCAAATTCAAAAACTGCATTACTAGTATCTGTCACTTCTTCGTCCGCTTCTTCGTTACTTAAAGGAATTAATGACTGATATGTTGGCTCTTGCGTAATCACAGAGACAAACTTATTAAATAAAATAGATACCTCGTCTATTTCATTATTTTCAAATAGCTCCATAATTTTATTTTTAATTTCTTCTGAAACTTGAAGTTGTTTGTCATTGGAATTTAAATCATCAAAATTTGCAATTACATCTAAATCTGTTTTTTTATAAAAGCTTGAGGCTTTTTTTCCAACAGTAATAATTTTGACAGATTTACCTCTTTCTTGTTGTTCACTAATCCAATTTTTTGCATTTCTGAAAAGATTTGAGTTAAAACCACCACACAAACCTCGGTCAGAGGAATTGATAATTAAAAGGCTAATTTTAGAATTTTCTCTACCTGTCAAAATTTCTGGCAAATCAGAACTGTTTTTAGTATTACCGGCTAAAGAAGAAAGAATAAAACTCAGGCTGTCAGCATAAACTCTTGATGACTCTGCTAATTCTTGAGCTCGACGTAACTTACTTGCCGCTACCATCTTCATCGCAGATGTAATCTTCCTGGTAGATTTCACACTAGATATTCTATTTTTAAGTTCTTTTAAATTTGGCATTAACTATAGTTAGAGGTGAACTTTTCTAAATAATCTTCAATTTTCTTGTCAGACTCATCACTAAAATTACCGGTATTGTTAATTTCATCAAAAATATCAGCATGATCAGCGCGAAGACCTTCTAAGAACTTAACTTGAAAATCAGTGATTTTAGCTAAATCAATTTTATCCAAAAAGCCTCTAACACCCGAGTACAAACTTAAAACTTGGTCAGCTACAGACATAGGAACATATTGATCTTGTTTTAATAGTTCCGTTAATCTTTCCCCCCTTGCCAATAGTTGTTTAGTGGATGCGTCTAGGTCTGATGCAAACTGAGAAAATGCAGCCATTTCACGGTATTGAGCTAGTTCTAATTTAATTTTACCAGCAACTTTTTTCATAGCTTTAGTTTGAGCAGCAGATCCCACACGACTTACCGATAAACCAACATTAATCGCTGGTCTGATACCAGAGAAGAATAATTCTGTTTCTAAGAAAATCTGGCCATCAGTAATTGAAATCACATTTGTTGGAATGAATGCAGACACATCACCCGCTTGTGTTTCAATAACAGGTAAAGCTGTTAAACTTCCACCACCATTTTCATCATTCATTTTAGCTGCTCTTTCTAAAAGACGAGAGTGAAGATAAAAAACATCACCTGGGAACGCTTCACGTCCTGGTGGTCTTCTTAGTAGTAATGACATTTGTCTATATGCAACTGCTTGTTTTGATAAATCATCATAAACGATTAGACCGTGCATTCCGTTGTCACGAAAAAACTCACCCATAGAGCAACCTGCGTAAGGTGCTAAAAATTGAAGAGGTGCTGGATCGGAAGCAGAAGCTGCGACGACGATAGTGTATTCCATCGCCCCATTTTCTTCCAATGTTTTAACGACCTGAGCAACTGTAGATCTTTTCTGACCAATCGCTACATAGATACAATAAAGTTTTTTAGACTCATCATCTGATTGGTTAATTTCCTTTTGATTTATAATCGTATCGATAGCCACAGCTGTTTTTCCAGTTTGTCTATCTCCAATAATTAATTCTCGTTGACCTCGACCCACAGGTACAAGAGAGTCAAGCGCTTTGAGCCCTGTCTGCATGGGCTCGCTCACACTTTGTCTTGGAATAATACCAGGAGCTTTAACTTCGATTCTACTGGACTCACTGCTTTGAATAGGACCCTTACCATCAATAGGATTTCCAAGTGCATCGACAACTCTTCCTAACAAACCTTTACCAACGGGTACTTCAACAATCTTTTGAGTTCTTTTAACATTATCTCCTTCTTTGATACCTCTATCATCACCAAAAATAACGATACCGACATTGTCTTCTTCGAGGTTAAGTGCCATTCCTTGGACACCACCTGTGAATTCTACCATTTCACCAGCTTGAACATTGTCCAAACCATAAACTTGTGCAACTCCATCGCCAACCTTTAGGACAGTTCCTACTTCTGATATATCCGCTTGGCTTTCAAAGTTATTAATTTGATCTCTGATGATCGAAGAGATCTCCGATGCTTTTATTGACATTAAATGTCTCCTTTCACGTTATTGGTAAATTTAGAAACTTGATTAAGAATACTTAGGTCGATCATCTTTGATCCAATGACGACAGTCATTCCTCCCAGTAAAGAGTTATTTACTTGAAACTCTAAATTAATTTTAGAACCGTACTGGTTATGTAATAACTCTTGAATGCTCTTTTTAATTTCATCGTTAATAGCATGAGAGGTTGTTACTTTAGCTTTTTGGTATCCTCTTTTTTCAAAAAGAACATCCTGAAAATCTGATAAAATATTTTCAAATAAATTGAGTCTTTTATTTTTTTTTAAAGTGTTAACAAGACCTGATAAAATCTTTTCTGAGGGCAATCCACCAATTATTTTTAGAAGAATATTTGATTTCAGCTCATTTTTTGTGAGAGGAGATTTGAGAAGTGAGGATAACTCTTCACTATCAGACATGGTCTCTGATAGACTTTGAGCATCTTTGAGAAGAGCGTCTAATTCTTCATTTTTTACTGAGTCAAATAGGGCAGTAGAATACCTTTTAGATGCGATTTTATTACTCATTTTGTGTTGTTAACCAGGATTTTTTATCACATCACTAGCCTTACGGGCATCATACAAATGACGCATCAAGCAATTGATAGTGGATCAATATCAATATTCAAAAAACGCCTGTGTTTGGGGGCTATTTTTGTAATTAATATTTCAGTTTTTTTTCTTAAAGCCTGATACGACCTCTCCTTGAAATAGAAATTCTCATGAAAATGTCTCATTTTGTATGGAATCAATGAAGGAACAGGGCCTAAAATATCAAGTTTGCTATTTTTTGATATATCGAGAATTTCTTGGCAAACCTCTCTTAAAGCTGAGACGTTAGGATGAATTAATTGAATCTGAGCTATTTTATAAAAGGGAGGAAGGTTATTTTCCTCTCTTCTTTGAAGTTCTAATTTTATGAATTGATCTCTACTCTGGTTTTTTAGTGAATTGTAAATTGAATGCTGTGGACTATAAGTTTGTATTAAAACTTTTCCCCTATCCCCCTCTCTGCCAGACCTTCCTGCAACTTGTTGTAAAAGTTGGTAGGTTTTTTCCATAGCCCTAAAATCTGGACTATAAAGGCTTGAGTCTGCATCGATTATATTTACTAATTTCAAATTTGGAAAATGAAAAGACTTACCAATTATTTGAGACCCTATTAAAAGACTAGTATTTAAATTATATATATTTTCTATGATATCTTTTTTATTTTTTTTGGATTTCAAAGTATCGCTAGAAATAAGTTGATTTGAGTATCCAGGAAAAAGACGTGCTACTTCCTCTTGAAGTCTCTCTAATCCTATTCCAATTGACACAAACTTTTCAGATGAACACATCTTGCATATTTGATCAGGTTCAAAAAAATTTGAACAATGATGACAAACAAGCCTATCAATTTTTTTATGATAAACTAAATTTGCTGCACAGTTTTGGCATTGTATTGGTGTGTGACAACTTGCACATATTTTAGATGGAGCATAGCCCCTTCTATTTAAAAAAAATAATACTTGTCCTTTTTGTTTTAAGATCTTATTTGTTTCATCGAATACTTGTTTTGAAATCCAAGCCTTTGAACTAGGTTTTGATTGGTTCATGTCAACAATTTCCACTAAGGGTAATTGAGTTTTATGAAATTGATTAGGTAAGTTATGAATTTTAAATTTATCTTGGTTAGAATTATGAAGGCTCTCTAGTGATGGAGATGCGCTAATTAAAAGGCACAATGCTTTTGAACATTTTGCTTTATATATGGCCATATCTCTTGCTTGATATTTTGGTCCATCCTCTTGTTTATAAGAGGAGTCATGCTCTTCATCACAAATAATTAATTTTAAATTTTTAAAAGGAAGGAGAACAGATGATCTAGCGCCAACTAAAACGCATGGCTCACCAGATAACAAAGATCTCATTATTCTAGCTTTTTGAATTTTTGATTGTTTTGAGTGCCATATAAAAGGTCGGCAACCAAAATATTTAAGAAATCTTTTTGACCACTCTTCAGTTAAGGCTATTTCTGGCAATAGTATCAAAGACTGATTACCATTATCTAAATTTGACTCAACTGCTTTCAAATATAACTCTGTTTTCCCTGAACCTGTGACACCGTCTACTAGATGAACTTGAAAATTATTTTTTTGATTAGGTTCAAATGATTTGAAAATTTTTTCTTGATCAAAGTTTAATAAAATATTTTGTGCCATTTGATCAAAGATAAAACTTTTAGTAGTTTGAGAAATTTTTTTTTCTTCTGATAATTTTTGCCAATCTTTTTTAGAAAGATTAAATTTATTAATTAAATTTTTTTGAGTTTCATATATTTTATTTTTAAAAAGATAATAATTCTTTAATTGTGTATTTGGAAAACGTTGCACTGCCATTTTCAAAATCATACCTAAATCAATAAAACAATGTTTTGACACATACTTATAGAAATCTAAATTTTCTGAACTAATGGCAAATTGGTGCACTTTACTTATTGAAAGAACCTTATTGAGATTAAAATTTAGATTTTTGATATTTGTTTGAGATATAATTACCCCAGTTGATTTCTTTTTTCTCAGAGGTATTTCAACAATAGAACCAATCTGGATGGAATAAGATTGCTTATAAGTTAAACCCTCATTAATTTGCCCTAATGGCATGACTTGGTAATAATAATCCATCTTTAAATTTTGATTCTAATTTATAATATAACGTAATGAATTTTATTGAACTGCTAGAAAGGTCAAAAATAGATAAATCCTCAATACAAGACTTTGATAAATGGACCACGCATTTAAAAGACATTAAAGGACACTCCGAAAATACTTATAGATCATACTGTTTTGATGTATGCGATTTTTTAATCTTCTTTAAGTTCTATAATGGATATTCTGAATCTTTATCCGGTTTAAAAGATTTAAATTTACAAACATTTAGAGCATGGTTAGCAGACCTTGGAGGAAATAGGGAATATGAAAATGTTTATAAAAAACCCTTGTCAGCTAGATCTAGAAGAAGAGCTATTAGTTCTATTAAGAATTATTTTAAGTATTCATCAATTAAAAATGACTTATATAAAATTGCTTATAGTGAGGTTCAATTATTAAAAAATCCAAAAATTCCAAGGTCTTTGCCAAAACCTATATCGGAGGGAGATATAGAACTTTTAATTAATGAGCTAAAAAAAATTTCAAAAAAAAGTTGGGTTCAAAAAAGAAATCTCGCATTGCTCTATCTTTTATATGGATGTGGTCTTCGCATAAATGAGGCTTTATCTATTACTAAGAATCATTTAGTTGATAAAAATTCTCTTACAATTTTGGGAAAAGGAAATAAGGAAAGATTAGTGCCAGTACTAGATATTGTTGCGAAGTCAATAGAAAATTATCTAAACGAAATACCTCATGAATTACCTAAAAATGTTTCTATATTTGTTGGAGATAGAGGGGGTCCTCTTAAGGCTTCAGCTTTTCAAAGGGATTTAAAAAATGCTAGAGTTAATTTAGGTCTTCCAAAAACAGCAACACCACACTCTTTAAGACATAGTTTTGCAACACATTTGTTAAAAAATGGAGGGGATTTGAGAATTATTCAAGAATTATTAGGTCATAGCTCTTTAACTACAACTCAATTATACACTGAAGTTGACGACATAAGTTTAGAAAAGACATACAAGGAAAAAAATCCAAGCAAATAAATTTAGATTTTTCCTCTAACAATAAAATGAGGATTGAGTATCTCTTTTTTTGAATATTGCAATCTAACACTGCTGAGGTCTTTAACACTACCTCCAGCTCCCTCTACCACTGCCTGTGCTGCTGCTGTGTCCCACTCAGAGGTAGGTCCAAGTCTAGGATATAAATCTGCAAGACCCTCAGCGATCATACAAAATTTTAATGAACTACCTGCTTGTAAAATATCAAAATCATTAAATTGAGATAAAAAGTTTTTTGTAGTTTCGTTAAGATGGCTTCTACTGGTAACAATCTTTAATTTATCAGTAGGTGACTTGGCAAAAATTTCTGTGATATTATTATGACTTAACTTAAATGATCCTTTGTTAAGCCCCCCAAAAAATAAAGTTTTATCTTTAGGAACATAAACAAAACCTTGAATAGGATAATTATTCTCGATAAGAGCAATATTAACTGTAAATTCACCATTCTTGTTAATAAATTCTTTAGTACCATCTAGAGGATCAACTAGCCAATATTTAGGCTCATTTGTATACTTTAGACTACCCTCCTCTGAAATGATGGGGTAATTTGAAATAGATGATAGCAGATCAGAAATATGTTGATGTGATTCTAAATCTGCTTGAGTTAAGGGACTTTTATCATCTTTATACTCAATATTTTGATCGAAGTTCTCATAAATTTTAATTATTTTTTGTGAGCATTGCTCAAGACATTCACTAATTTCATTGTAAAATTCAAATTGTCGTATTTTGTCAATTTTTATCATTATATTAAAAAAGATATTTTTTTTATGTACATTTTGAATATTTTTTGTATTTTTCCATAAATACGACAGACTGTTTATTATAATGAATCATACTTTATTTTTTAAAATTAACCCATCAATTAAATATCCTGCATGGGATAGCGATAGTCACTATAAATTTCTTCTAGGTCAAAAATTATTTAAAACAAAGAGGTCCTATGAAAGGTGGCTAGAAAAATTATCTATTTTCCCAGAAAATCTAAATATAAATAATTATTTAGAAATGCACAAGTCGCAAGTAAACAAATTAATCCATGATTATTTTATAAAAAAATTTGAAAAACAAAGATCACTGATTTTATTTATTCAATATATTGAAGTAAATAATGCAAAATTTTTGTTTTCTAACGATAGACGTAACGGAAGGTTATGGGTAAAAGTTAAATCAAAAAAAATTAATGATTTATCTGAAGGGCTAAAATACTTTTCAAAGCTTAGGAAAAAAAATATTATTATTTTTCCAGATATTAATCTTCTAAATACTTTTGTTGAAGAGAAGATTAATGAGAAGCTGACAAAACATAAATTAAAGTACTCTGTTCATTTTCCTGATTATTTATTTAAAATAAATAAATTAAATATCAAAGATACAAAATTATTAAAAAAATTTAATTTACCTCAAAACAGCTATCTCTCTGATCTTGAGGCAGAAAGTATCCACATTATAAGAGAGGTTGTTAGTGAAACTAAAAATCCTGTGATGCTTTATTCTATAGGAAAAGATAGTTCAGTGATGTTGAGACTTGCACAAAAAGCTTTTTATCCCAGTCCTCCTCCCTTTCCTTTGGTACATATAGATACTCGGTGGAAATTTCGTGAAATGTATTTATTTAGAAGTTGGATTGAAAAAAATAGTGGTATGAAGTTAATTACTCACATAAATCCCGAGGGTATTAAATCAAATATTAATCCTTTTGAGCATGGGTCCGTCGTTCATACCGATATTATGAAGACACAGGGCTTAAAGCAAATTTTAAACAAGTATAAGTATGATGCTGCTTTCGGAGGCGCTAGAAGAGATGAGGAAAAATCAAGAGCCAAAGAAAGAATTTTTTCATTTAGAACTCCCTCTCATCAATGGGATCCTAAAAATCAACGTCCAGAACTTTGGTCTTTGTATAACTCTCGAGTTAATAGGGGAGAAAGCACTAGAGTTTTTCCATTATCAAATTGGACAGAGCTAGATATTTGGCAATATATTTACCAAGAACAAATACCAATTGTTCCCTTATATTTTGCAAAAGTTAGACCCGTGGTTATTAGAGATGGAATGATTGTTATGATCGACGATGATCGATTTAATCTTCAATCTAATGAAAAGATAGAATTAAAAAAAATTAGATTCAGAACGCTTGGGTGCTATCCCTTAACTGGTGCCATTGAATCAGATGCAAATACACTTGAAGATATTGTGCTCGAGCTCCTCCAGTCTAAGACGTCTGAAAGACAAGGAAGGGCTATCGACTCAGACTCAGGTAGTTCTATGGAAATGAAAAAAATAGATGGATATTTTTAAATGATCAAATCAAATGCAATAAACACTTATTTAAAAAATCAAGCATCTCTTGACTTATTGAGATTTATTACCTGTGGATCTGTTGATGACGGAAAAAGCACACTCATTGGGAGGATGCTTTATGAGTCTCAGATGATCTTTGATGATCAAGTTGCCTCTTTAAAAAATGACTCAAAAAAATATGGAACCCGAGGTGAGGATATTGATTTTGCATTACTAGTTGATGGTTTATCAGCTGAGAGGGAACAAGGTATTACAATTGATGTGGCTTATCGATTTTTCTCTAGTAGTAAAAGAAAGTTCATTGTTGCAGATACACCTGGACATGAACAATACACCAGAAATATGGCAACTGGAGCCTCAACAGCTGATATGGCCATCTTATTAGTTGATGCTAGAAATGGTATACTCAAACAGACGAAGAGACATTCTTTTATTGTTTCTCTGCTTGGAATTCAAAATATTGTTTTGGCAATTAATAAAATGGATTTAATTGACTATGATAAAAATATTTATGAAAAGTTAAGTTCTGAATACATATCATTTTCAAAAAAATTAAATTTTAAAAAAATTAAAAGCATACCTATATCGGCTCTTAAAGGAGATAACATTCATAAAAAATCAAAAAATATGAAATGGTATTCTGATAAAACTTTATTTGATTATTTAGAAACTACAAAATCTCAAATTTTTAATAAAGACGGTTTTGTATTTCCTGTACAAAGGGTTAATCGACCTGATTTAAATTTTAGGGGATATTCTGGAACTATTACTGGCGGGAAAATTAAAAAAGGCGATGAAATAATATCTCTTCCATCTAATCAAAAAGCTAAAGTAAAAGATATTCTGATTGGAGAAAAATCAATAAAATCTGCGGGTTTAAAGCAAAGTGTTACCCTTACTTTAAATAAAGAGATCGATACTTCGAGAGGAGATGTTCTTTGTTCAAAAAAATCTGTCATAGAAATGGCTGATCAATTTAATTTGAATGTTATTTGGATGTCAGAGGAGAAATGTTTTAATGGAAGAACGTACTTAGCTAAAATTCATAATATATCTACCAGTATTAAAATTATGAGTATTAAAAAAATATATAATGTTAATACACTTGAATTTGATAGCGGGGATGAATTAAAACTTAATGATGTTGCAGAAATTTCTGTCTCCTTCAATAAAGACATTCCCTATTCAACTTTTAAAGAAAATAAAACTCTAGGTTCTTTAATAATTATTGACCCTATAAGCAATCAAACTATTGGGATGGGTATGATAAATTTTGCTCTTCGAAGATCCCAAAATATCCAACTTCAAAATTTATCCATAAATAAAAATCTTAGAGAGAAAATTAATGGACATAAGGGTCAAGTACTTTGGATGACTGGCCTGTCTGGCTCTGGAAAGTCTACTTTGGCTAATGAACTTGAAAAAAAATTATACTCTCAAGGTAAAAAAACCTACATTCTTGATGGAGACAATATTAGATATGGATTAAATAAAGATTTAGGTTTTACAGATAAAGATCGAGTAGAAAACATAAGAAGGGTAGCAGAGGTTGCAAAACTTATGTGTGATGCTGGACTTATAGTCATTACTGCTTTTATATCGCCATTTAGATTAGAAAGAGAAATGGCTCGATCACTTTTTGAAAAAAATGATTTTAAAGAAATTTTTATTTCCACTCCCTTAAAAGTAGCTGAAAAAAGAGACCCTAAGGGTTTATATAAAAAAGCTAGGCAAGGAAAAATACCAAACTTTACAGGTATAGACAGTGCGTATGAAAAACCAATAAATCCAGATTTAGAAATTGATACTTCTAAGATTTCTTTAGGTGAAGCGGTAAAAAAAATATTGAGTATTATTGTTTAAGTTGAATCTCAACTTGAGTGAACTTATTCATATCAAAAACTATATTTTCAAAGACAATTTCTTCAAATTTATAGTTAGGATTTAAAGAAAAGCCAAATGGTTCTATAGGTTGTCCTTTAAAATTTGTTGTGAATTGACCATCTCCGTCAGTGTCTTGAAAAACAAACAAGCCAATATTTATATGAGGGAATGCCTTTAAATTAATCTTATTAAATTTGTTTATATCTGGCTCAATAACGATAAATAATGGTGCGGAGTTCTTTTCAAAGAAATATTTCCTATCATATCCAAACACGTGAATTGGACTAGTTGCATCAACAAATCCAGTAACTTTTGCTGTGAGGTGATCGGAATGAGACAAGTTTATTACAAAAAAAGACTGAAAAATAACATAAAATATAAACTTCAAAAGATTAAAGAATTGCCTGTGCATAACTTTTAAAAGATTAATATTTTTTCTCAATAATTACATACGCAAATTGAGAATTTTGTTTAAAAAAGAACAAAATACAAAAAAAACTTGATAAATTTAGTTTTTTAGACGTTTAATTTAAAAAGAAAATATCACATTTTTTTTAATAAACTAGATACCTAACAAATTACTGTGGATAACTCTGTTCAAAAGTATTAACTTATTTTCCAATTATGAAGAAGGGATACATTATTGTTCGGGTTTCCATACATGACCACGAATTATTTCAAAAATATCCTGTTTTATCCACAGAAGTGATGAGGAAATATGGAGGAAAGTACATAATAAGGGGCGGCAAATTTGAAGTTGTCGAAGGAGAGTGGCCTGTAGATCGAACTACGGTCGTAGAATTTGAGAGCTTTGAAAGTGCTAAAAAGTGCTATGAGTCAATAGATTATTCAAAAGCCATGGATATTAGACAAAAAAGCACAAAAAGTGACCTAATTTTAATAGAGGGATATTAATTTTTTTTAAAAAAGGTATCAGCTAACTTTAGTTTATCTTTTTTCTTCTTTAATAATGCTTCGAGGTTGCTGATTTCAGATTTATGATCATTGATCATTTCCTTAATTTCCTCAACGCTCAAGTCGTCCAAATCTAATGGCTTCAGTTTTTTTATAGGCTCTTCCTCATCAAACATTATTAATTCTAATATATTTTAATTTTCAGTTTAAATAAATTGACTTTTTATGTGGTTTTTTCATAATCCCGAATATGTCAAAAAAACTCTTATTAATATTAATTTCTTCATTATTTTTTACTGCAAGTTGCGCAACTGTTAGTGAAAAGGCAAATGACGCCTACGACACAGTAGTAGGGGCGGTATCTTCAGGTTACAACAAGGTAAAAGATACTGTTACTGGCGACGACTAATATATATAAGTATCTATTTGAAATTCTTGAATTCAAATAATCTACTGATTTTATGAAATTTTTATCTCTTCAACACATTGATATTGAAGATCCTGGAACTTTTAAAGATTATCTTTTAGCAGATGGTCATGAAATCACAACCATACAACTAGACCAGGGAGATCTGATTCCAACAAATCTTGATAGCTATGATGCAATGCTTTGCATGGGGGGTCCAATGGATACTTTTATGGAAAACGAGTATCCTTGGTTAATTGATGAAAAAAAAGCAATTGCAGAATATGTTTTGAAACTTAAAAAACCGTTTTTGGGTTTTTGCTTGGGATGTCAACTTTTAGGTGAGGTGCTAGGAGGTAAAGTTGTAGAGTCAACACCGCCAGAAATTGGTGTATTAGATATTGATATACAAACAAATGCTAAAGATGATCGTGTTTTTAGTTTTCTTCCAAAGAAGATTAAAGCTCTTCAATGGCACTCTTATGAAGTAATTGGATTAGAAAATAATTCTAAAGTTCAAGTTATTGGTACTTCACCTTCAACGAAGTATCAAATTTTTGGTTATGAAAAATATGCGTATGGAATTCAATTTCATTTAGAAATTCGGAAGACGACAGTTAATGATTGGGCTAAGGTTCCTGCATATAAAAATGCCCTAGAGAAGTCTCTTGGAGCTGATGCCTTACCTCAAATGAAAGACATGGTAGACAAAGAGATTGATACGATGATGCAACAGTGCAACCAAATGTATAAAAATTTCGTTAATATTATCAATAGTTAATCTTTTAATTACTTGTTTTAGATGCTAAGAAGAAATTTTATAAAAAAAATTTTATTATTTTCATTAGCCTTTTTATCTTTAAAAACAAAAATTATGGCAAATTCTCTCTTCAAACCCTTCAATATTGAAGATGGTATATTTCATAATAACTATGTGATGCATAAAAGCAGTTTCAAAGATTTTTGGAAATGGAGGAAAGAATCAAATAAACCACCACCTATTAGCTTTCCTGTGGTGAAAAATAATCCCAGTTATTTAAAATCCAACAAATCTAAAAAAACAATTACCTGGATAGGGCATTCTACTTTTTTAATACAGATTAATGGGATTAATATACTTACAGATCCTCATTTTACTAAAAGAGCCTCTCCTTTAAATTTCATGGGGCCCTCAAGAACAACACCACCAGGTTTGAATATTGATAACTTGCCTTTTATTGATTTAGTTTTAATTTCTCACAATCACTATGATCATCTTGACGCAAAAACTATTAAGCTATTATTAAAAAAACAGAATATTAACCAACCTATTTTTTTTGTACCCCTAAAATTAAAAGAAACTATTTCAAAACTAGGTGCAAGTAATGTGATTGAACAAGAGTGGTGGCAAATGTCTAAATATAAAAATTTAGAAATCCACTCTGTTCCAGTTCAACATTGGAGTAAAAGAACATTTAACGATACAAACAAAACATTGTGGTGTGGGTGGGTTGTAATGACGAATAATTTTAAATATTTTTTTGTAGGGGATACTGGTTACTCAAAAGATTTTCAAGACATTCAAAAGAAGTTTGGCGAATTTGATTTATCTACAATACCTATTGGGGCATATGCTCCAAGATGGTTTATGAAAGACTCACATTGCAATGTGGAAGAGGCAATTCAAATTCATAGAGATGTTAATTCAAAACAGTCTATAGCAATGCATTGGGGAACTTTTCAACTTACTGATGAACCAATGGATGAACCGATTAAATTACTTAAACAATTATCTAAAAAATTGAAATTAAAAAAAGATGAGTTTTCTTATATGGCCCACGGTCAAACAAGAAAAATTTAAGTAAAGTAATTATAGGTTTGATAACCTAAAGAAATTAATATCACAATTAAGGCCCAAATACTTAAATTACTAAGTAATTGTTTAAATGAGGAGTTGGTCTCTAAAAAACGAGGTCCTATTAAAATTAACAGACAGATTAAGTAAATTATCGGCATAAATATATCTGCTGACATTATTTATCCTCCTTTAGTTTTTCTAAATTTATTTCTTCAGAAAATTGATCATTAAGAATTGAAAGATCTTTATTTTTTTTTGGATTTTTTAAGTTAAATATCTCATTTTCCAATTCTTGAATTTTTTCTTTTAGCTTTGCTATCTTCTTTTTGTCATTATCTTTAGTTGTTTTATTCACATTATTTATCTAGTGTTATAAAAATGCATATTCAAGTAAAAATATTAATTTTTGCAACTGGCTGGATGGTATTTAGAGCAGTTGGCTCTGGTCTATTTCTTACCCTAGGCGCTATAGGGAGTGAGAGATCTGCTTCATCAGATTGGACTATAGCATTTCTTGGCGATTTCGTGATTGGAACAACTGCATTAATTCTTGCATATCAGATATGGAAAAAGCCCTCTGCTTTACTTTGGGGAATTTTGCTAGCTTGGAATGCTGTTGGAATATTTGATTTATTTGGAGCGTTATCACATTCTTTTACAGCTCCTTTCTCTCCTTTTCCAGAGATTGGAATTAATGAAATGAGCATAAGAACGATTTTATGTTTAAACACACTAATACAATTTATTGCTCTTTTATTAATGTTTCGACCACAGATAAAAGCATATTTTAGAGTTTAAAAAGAGTATATAAATCAAGTTAGTGATTCTGTGGTGAAACAGATATCACACTTGACTACGGACATTCTACGTCTCTTTAATACATTTATTATCAATACTGTTCTCATAGCTTTAACAACATTTTATCTATGTTGTCCGTAATAAAGATATAGCTAAAAATTTAATTTTTAGGAGAAGTTGTAAACTTTATAGCCTCAGCACCAATGCCCACTATTAGCGCTTTGAGTGTTATGTCACCTAAATTTTTTCCGTAATGAGCATTATTACTATCCTCTATATATGCTTTACCAGGTTTGTAAGTAGTAACTGTTCCGTCTTCCCAAGTATATGTCATCTCTCCTTCCATAATGTAAATATAAACTGGATAAGAATGAATATGGTTTGGAGTTACACCACCAGGAGGCACCTCAACTATAAATGATACTATTTCAGCTTTTCCATCAGGATAATATATTTCATTTCCTAATATTGTAGTTGCAGATTTTAGTACAGGGGAAATTTTAGCTTTGAGATGTTCCTCAGAATATAAAAATCCAAAACTGAATAAAAAAATTGAAAAAAGAAATACAAACCTTAATTTTTTAATATAAATATGCATTAATGCTCTTTTAACATCAAAAAAAATATTATTTATTGCAAATGAGTAATATATATATTTAAAAATAGAAATAATGGTTCTGTGGTGAAACGGATATCACACTTGACTACGGATCAAGAATTCAGGGTTCGAATCCTTGCAGAACCGCCAATTTAAACTTTTAAATTATCAATTAATCTAACTTTCCCTTTATAGATTGCATAAAAAAATCTAGCTTGAGGTATAGTACCTACAAAACTTAAATCAGTATTATTTCTGAATTCAAAATAATCAAACTTATCAATATTTTGTAATTTCATAAAATCATTTGCTTTTTGGTTAGCTGTTTCAATGTCTAAAGACTCTTCAAGAGAACCTATAAAATTTTTAACTTTTTTATGAAAATCTACAAAATCTTGAGTTTGCTTTTTACTTAGTTTTTCATTTCTTGATGAATAAGCTATTCCCTCTTCGTGTCTTTGTGTTGGGACAGAAACTAGATCTAATGATTTATAGTTTTTTTCAATAAATTTCTCAATTATCTTCAGTTGCTGATAATCTTTTTCGCCAAAATAAACTTTATTACTTTTTATAATGGAAAAAAATTTATCAAGAACAGTGATAACACCGTCAAAGTGTCCTCTTCTAAATTTATCACAAAGAATATCTTTAAAATTTTTATTCTTTAATAGAGTTTCATCATTTTTAAATATTTCCTCAGATGATGGTTCAAATAGTATGTCTACTTCGTTATCTATGCAGAAATCATAATCAAAACCTTTATTCCTTGGATAGGTTTCAAAATCCTCTTTGCTACTAAATTGTTTTTCATTAACAAAAATACTGACAATAGTTTTGTGATTATCTTTTTTTGACTGCTTGATTAATTCACCATGTCCTTTGTGAAGAGCTCCCATTGTTGGCACATAACCAATAGAGTATTTTCGATTTTGATAAGCACTCAAATAGGACTGCAAATTAGAAATATCTTTAATTATCAGCATAATTTGTTTTTATTTATTGACTTCATATCAATAATTGTTAAATGTAGGAACCTATTTTTTAGGTGTAATAATAATGAAAAGAACATATCAACCCAGCCAATTAGTTAGAAAAAGAAGACACGGTTTTCGCTCTAGAATGGCAACTGTTGGCGGTCGTAAAGTTATTAATGCAAGAAGAGCTAAAGGTCGATCAAGACTATCAGCTTAATTATTGAGACTCCCAACTCTAAAAAAATCATCCGAATTTTCTCAAATTAGAAATAAAGGTCGTTACTTTAAAAGTTCATATTTTAATGGCTATATACTCCATGATGCTGATTTAGAATCTTTTCTAGTTGGTATCATTGCCAGTAAAAAGCTTGGAAATGCCGTTGAAAGGAATAGAGCTAAAAGAAGAACCAGAGAAGCAATTCGTACGAGCAGTCTTATAAATACATTAAATCAAGTTAAATTTGTGTTAATACTAAAAAAAACAGTTTTGAAAGTACCTTTTATTGATTTAAAACAAGATATTGAAAAATTCATATCATATGAAAATTAATATTAAAAAACTCTGGAAAATAATTTTTATTACTCCTATAAAAATCTATCAGTTATTTATATCACCTATGTTACCCAACACTTGTAGACATCTTCCAACATGCTCTCAGTATACAATTGAAGCCATTCAAGAATTTGGTGTTTTAAAAGGGATAACAAAAGGAACTCTTCGAATTCTAAAATGTAACCCTTTAGGTTCATCGGGGCACGATCCTGTAAAAAAATAATATGGAAAATCAAAAAAACTTATTTTTAGCAATCATTATTTCAATGGCAATCATTTTTGGTTTTCAATTACTAGTACCTCAACCAGAGAGAACACCACTTACCGAAGAACAAACAAATACTGAAAGCCTGGTTGATCTCAGTATTCAAAAATCTACAACTACTGTTTTAGCTGAAAGGAATGAAGTAATAAATGAGTCGGGAAGAGTAGATTTTGATAATTCAAAAATTAAAGGCTCTATAAACTTAAATGGTGGGCTAATTGATGATTTAATCTTGGAAGAATTTAGAGAGACTCTAGATCCAACATCTGACTTAATTGAATTTTTGAACCCTCTAGGATCTGATAATGCTTATTATTTGGATACTGGATGGGTAAGTTCCGATAGTACAATTGAGTTACCTGATAGCAACAGTATTTGGTCTGCTGATAAAAATTCTATTGGTGTTAATGATCCTGTAAAACTCACTTGGACAAGTGGTCAGAATATTACCTTTGAGAAAATAATTTCTCTTGATGAAAACTATTTATTTAATGTTGATCAAAGGGTTATTAATAATTCTGGTCTTTCTTTTGACCTTTACCCTTATGGTCTGTCCAAAAGACAAGGTATTCCTGAAATGCAAAATTTCTTCATTTTACATGAAGGCCCCTTATCAATAACTGATGGTGTTTTAGAGGAATATGATTATGACGATCTAAAAGACGATAAAAAAATTAAACATTCTTCTGTTGGAGGTTGGATTGGGATGACTGATAAGTATTGGCAAACAGCTATAATCCCTAATCAAAACGAACCCGTTCAACAAACGTATAGTTATAATTTTGTGGATAGTATAGATAATTTTCAAACTGATATTGTTGGAGAAAAAATATCTGTTTCTAACAATGCAAGTATATCTCATAATTTTAAGATTTTTGCAGGACCAAAAATTGTAAATGTTATTGATAAATACATGGAGGAATATGGTTTTGATGGATTTGATCGCTCAGTAGACTTTGGTTGGTTTTATTTTTTAACCAAGCCTATTTTTAATGTTTTAGAGTTTATATTTGGATACGTAGGTAACTTTGGATGGTCTATAATATTGTTTACAATTCTTATGAGAATTTGTTTTTTTCCTCTTGCACAACAATCTTTTAAATCAATGGCTAAAATGAAAAAACTAGCGCCTGAAATGCAAAGACTTAAGGAGCAATATGGTGATGATAGAGCTGGAATGCAAAAAGAAATGATGGCATTATATAAAAAGGAGAAGGCTAACCCTATTGCTGGGTGCTTACCAATTCTTTTACAAATACCAGTATTTTTTGCCTTATATAAAGTTTTGTTTGTAACTATTGAAATGAGGCATGCTCCTTTTATAGGATGGATACACGACCTCTCTGCACCTGACCCTTTAGGAGCACTTACTCTATTTGGATTTGTTGATTGGAATGTTCCAGGTATATTACAAATTCTAAATGTAGGTATTTGGCCAATCTTAATGGGTATTTCGATGTATGTGCAATTTAAATTAAATCCCGCTCCAGTAGACAAGATGCAAGCAAAAATTTTTGGTTTATTACCAATCGTATTTACTTTTATTTTAGGTGGCTTTGCGGCAGGGCTAGTTATTTATTGGACAACAAATAATGTTTTATCAATGGCCCAACAATACATCATACAAAGAAAAATTATGAAGAGTTAATGAGCCTTGTCTCAAATTACTTCAAAAAACAAACTACGTTTTTACTAAGCGCAACACAACCTCGTCAATATCCTAACGTAAGCTTTCCTGAAATAGCTTTTATTGGCAGATCTAATGTTGGAAAATCAAGTCTAATTAATGCAATTTTTATGAAAAAACTGGCGCATATCTCTAATACACCAGGTAAAACAAGACAAATTAATTTTTTTAATCATGGGGATTCAATGATGGTTGTTGATCTTCCAGGCTATGGATTTGCAAAGATATCTCAAAAAGAAGCCTTTCAAATATCAGATCTTGTATCTCAATATTTAACATCTCGTGAAAACTTAAAGAAAATATTTGTTTTAATTGATAATTCTTTGGGGCCAAAAAAAATAGATATAGAGATGATTGATTCCATGAGAGAGATAATAGACAAAGTTATTATTTGTTACACTAAGAGTGATAAAAAAATAAAAGAAAAGTCCCCTTTTATAGACAAATTAAATCATAAATTTGAGAACTTCATAGTTAGTTCAAAAACAAATAATAATGTATTTGAAATTCAAAAAAAAATTTTTGAATTTTTGTAAATCTTCTTGGCTTTTTTAGAATAAACATTAGTTTAACACGACTATGAATAACATTACTAACTGGGTTTTTGATTTAGATAACACTCTTTATAAAGCAGAGTGTGGTTTGTTTGATAAAGTTCACATTCTAATGGGAAGGTTTATTGAGGAAAAATTAAATTTAGCCTCTGGAGATGCTCAAGCTCTAAGATCTAAATATTATCATCAGTATGGAACGACGCTTAGAGGACTTATGATCGAGCATCAAGTTAACCCTGATGAATATTTAGACTACGTTCATCAAATTAATTATGAAGTAGTTCAGCCAAATATTCCATTGGCACAAATATTAAAAAACTTGAATGGAAAAAAATATATTTTTACAAATGCTAACTTCGAACATGTCGAAAAAGTATTAGAAAAGCTTAATATGACAGATATTTTTGATGGATGTTTTGATATTTCAGAGAGTAATTATATGCCAAAACCCCATAAGGAAGTTTATGACTCATTTCAGGAGAAATTTAATTTAGACAACAGCACAACGGCTATGTTTGAAGATCTTCATATCAATTTAAAAGAGCCTCATAATATGGGATGGCAAACAGTTTGGGTAACTAATAATTTAGAATACAACTTAAATAAAGATGTTAACCAACCAACAGATATTCAAAAAATTATTGATGAAAAAGGTTATATTTCTCATGTTACTGATGATTTGGAAAATTTCTTAAAAAACGTAATATAAAGGTAGTATGAGCAACCAAGAAGTTATTGAAAAGTTATGGGATCAAAGAGATCAAATTAATTTTATTGAGGATAGCGAAGCAAAAAAAAATATAGAGAATGTTCTAAACTTATTAGATAAAGGAAAGCTTCGAGTATGTGAAAAAAAAGATGATATTTGGCACGTCAATCAATGGCTTAAAAAAGCAATACTTTTAAGTTTTAGAATACAGGATATGGAAATGATCAGCGGTGGCCCAAGTGTCAGCCATGGCGATACTTCATGGTGGGATAAAGTTCCCTCAAAATTTCAAAATTGGACATCGGAAAATTTTCAATCAGCTGGCTTTAGAGCAGTTCCTAACTGTGTTGTAAGGAGGTCAGCTTTTATTGCAAAGAGTGCTGTTTTGATGCCTTGTTTTGTTAACCTAGGTGCTTATGTTGATGAAGGAACTATGGTAGACACTTGGGCAACAGTTGGCTCTTGCGCGCAAGTTGGAAAAAATTGTCATATTTCAGGTGGTGCAGGTATAGGAGGAGTGTTAGAACCCTTACAAGCAAACCCTGTAATAATTGAAGATAAGTGTTTTATTGGTGCTAGATCTGAAGTTGCAGAGGGTGTGATAGTTGGAGAGGGTTCAGTATTATCTATGGGGGTATTTATTGGAGCTTCAACTAAAATTTATAATCGTGAAACTAAAGAAATTTATATGGGAAAAGTTCCTCCTTATTCAGTAGTTGTACCAGGCAGTCTTCCAAGTTCAAAAGGTGATGCATCTTTGTACTGTGTTGTTATTGTTAAAACTGTTGATGAAAAAACTCGATCAAAAACCTCAGTTAATGAATTGTTAAGAGATTAAGATGTTAGACACAATAGAACTATCAAAAAAATTAATATCATTTGACTCTGTTACCCCTGCGAAGCAAGATATTTTTGACTTTTTAATAAAAACATTTGAAGAAAATGGTTTTGTTACAAAACAATTAAATTTTGATGGGGATGGAAGCTACGAAGTCATAAATATCATGGCTACATATGGACCAACCAATACCAATGGAAAACATTTTAATTTTTTATGTCATGTTGACGTAGTGCCTCCTGGTAACTTAGAAGATTGGGACACTCATCCTTTTGAGCCAACAATTAAAGATGGGTATCTTTATGGTCGTGGATCTGAGGATATGAAGGGTTGCACTGCAGCTAGTATGGTAAGTGTTTTTAAATTTATCAAGGAGAACAAGGATTTTAACGGCACAATAAGTTTTATTATCACAGGAGATGAAGAGGCTGACTCTGTTAACGGAGTGAAGAAGGTCGTAAAATGGTTAAAAGAAAATAATATAAGGATTGATGGCTCAATAGCTACTGAGTCATCCTCAGAGAAAGTAATTGGCGATCAAATAAAAGTGGGAAGAAAAGGAGCTGTAGATGTTCAAATTGAAATTATTGGTAAACAAGGACACGCTGCTTACCCTCAACTAGCTCAAAACCCACTGCATTGCATGTCTAAGTTAATCTCTTTTTTCGATGATCAGAAACTTGATGATGGAGCGGAATACTTTGAACCTTCAACTCTTCAGTTCACCCAAATAAATTTAAATAATAAAGCAAAAAATGTTATCCCTGAAAAATTAATTACTGTAGGTGATATGCGATTTAATGACAATTGGGATCAAACAAAAATACAAAACTATTTTGACAAACACTTAACTAAGATTTGCTCAGAGAACAATTGTAAATATAATTTGAAATTAACTTTTAGAGGTATGCCCTTCCAAGCTTTTGATAACCCATTTACAAAGCATTGTATTAAAGCAATAAAAGATGTAACTGGATTAGATGCAAGTCAAGATACAGGTGGCGGAACATCAGATGCTAGATTTATGCAGGAAGTTTGTCCTGTTTTTGAATTTGGAACAATTAATAAAACACTCCACAAAGTTAATGAATGTGTTTCAGTGGATGATCTTAAAACTACTGAAAAAATATATTTTAAAACATTAGAAAACTTTTTCTATAATTGAAAGAGGGAGATTTAATTCCTGATATTATTTTAAGATCTGTTTCTGCAGATGGGACTAAGAATTTTGGACTACATAATAACCTCAAATTTAAAAGGACATTAATAATTTGTGCTCCTGGCGCGTTCACATCAACCTGTCACATACAACACCTCCCCCCCTTCATCAATGGTGCAAAAAAGTTGATGTCTGAAAAAAAAATAGATCTGATTTGTTGCATGACTACTAATGATCCCTATGTGCTAGATTTGTGGAGAAAAGAATTAGGGGATTCAGAGATCTTATTTTTATCAGATGGGAATAATGAATTTTTAGAGTCCTCTAAATTAATTAGAAATCATGAAAAAAGCTTTATGGGTCAAAGACTTATTCGCTCTGTGATCCTGATAGATAATCTAAAAATTAGCAGATTAATCTGTGATGAACCTGGAGAATTAAAAAAAACAAGCTACAAAGAAATTCTACAAAATATTTAAATATTCTTTTATCTTTTTTTTAGAATCAAATTTGTTAGCAAATATGTAACTTTTTTTGCTGTAAGTTTGATATTTTTTAAAAATATCAATAATTGAGTTCACTAATTCTTTGGGACTATTTTCTTTAACAATAATTCCATTATTCCCTACTGACTCAGGTGAGCCTCCACTATTACTAACTATACAAGGTAGTCCATAAGAGGCTGCTTCAATATTAGATATACCAAAACCTTCTATGCTCTCAGGTGTAGTTAAAGTCGGCATAATGTGGACAGATGAATTTTTGAATATTTTTTCAATAGGGCAATCCTGATTAATAAATTCTACTTGACCATGAAGAGAATGTCTTATTACCAAATCTTTAAGCTTTGATAATTCTGGGCCATCACCAAGAATGGCGTATTTGAGTATAGTATTGTATTTTTTTCTTAAAATAGACATAGCTTCAAATACCAAATGATGACCCTTTCTATACTCTAATCTCGCGACAGTGCATAAATCGTATTTATTTTTTATAATTTTACTTTTAAAAAATTTTTCAACGAATGCTGGGTAGATTATTTTATGATCCATTTTTTTTACTATTTTAAAATTTTTGATTGTTTTGTTTTTAGTATAAACGGAATTAAAAATTATTAGGTCTGCTTTATTTAATGAATTTAAAATTCTATCTTTTTTTCTTTGATTCAAAATTTCATTACCATGAACCAAGCAAATTTTTTTTGCATGTGTATTAAAATTTAGTAACTCTATAGATTTCCAACTATCAAAAAAAATTAAATCAACTTTATTTTCCTTTAAGAAATTGTGAGCAAAACTTGATTTAATTCTTTTTCTAAGAAATTTGATTTGATCAAATCGAAAGATTTTGAATTTACATTTATTATCAAAATCTGACGAGGTAAGTTTAGATCCGTCAGATAAAACTGTTACTTTATTTTGTGCAGTAGATGCATACTGAGCTATGTTTGTCATTACAGACTCTATACCGCCTACTTTTGGAGCAAAACATTGAGTATATATGAGAATATTAATAACAAATCTCCTTTAAAATCAATCCTTTTGAGGGGACAGTTGGTCCAGCAAGTCTTCTATCTTTAGCATCAATTAATTTAGTTATCCAATTTATATCTTTATTTTTTGACCCTACTTCTAATAAAGATCCGACCATTATTCTAATCTGTTGATAAAGAAAAGACTTAGCTTTAAATATGAAAATTATTTTTTTATCTAAGACATCAATTGAAGCTTCATCAATTGTTCTTATTGGTTTGTTGGCTTGACAACCTTGTGCCCTAAAAGAGGAAAAATCATGTTTTCCTAAAAATAACCTAATTGCATTTCTCATTGAGTCTAAATCTAAAGGTTGTCGAACATGAATGCTAAAATCATTCTCTATTACCGATGGAGCTAAACTATTAAATACTTGATAATTATAAATTTTACTTTTAGCTGTAAAACGTGCATTAAATTCATCATCTACATTTTCAACTTTGGTAACCCTGATCTTTTCAGTGCCGAGATGAAAATTAATTCCATTTAAAATTTTGTAGGTGTCAAATTTTTTTTTTAACTCAAAACTAGCACATTGTCCAATAGCATGAACTCCGGCATCTGTCCGCCCAGCACCTTGTATTGTTTTTTTCTCACCAGAAAATTTGAATATTGCCTTTTCTATTTCACCTTGAATAGTTTTTTCATTTTTCTGAAATTGCCAACCACAATATGGTAAGCCGTGGTATTCAATTGTAAGTTTTATATTAGCCATTATTGATTTTTTCATTTAATTGAAATTGATTATTGCCTAAAGCAAATTCTTTAATATTTAATGGCTTCTTTCCTTCTGCTTGAATTTCTAAAATATCTAAACTTTGCTCACTACATGCTACGGTAAGAGGTAAATTAATTATTTTTCCCTTTACATCCTGTTTATTTGAAATTTTAGCTTTCAAAATTTTGTATCTCTGACCTTTATGTTTAAACCACATTGCTGGTGATGGGTAAAAAGCTCTTATTTTTTTTTCAATTATATTTGCTGATAATCCCCAATCTACTTGTGTTTCAGTTTTATTTATTTTTTTTGCGTATGTAGATAGTGAATGATCTTGCTCTTTTAATGACACTTGACCGAGGAAGTATTTTTTTAGTGTGTTAAATAATAATGAGCAAGATTCATAACTAATTTGATCAATTAATTGTTTTCCATCAGTAGTATTCTTTATTTCAATGTCCTGCTGGGCTAATATTGGGCCTTCATCTATTTGATCATTCATTTTCATAATACTAATACCTGTCTTTTTATCATTGTTTTCGATAGCCCTTTGAACAGGCGCTGCCCCTCTCCACTTTGGAAGGAGCGAGGCGTGTATATTAATAAAGCCATGTAACGGTGTATTTAGCCAACTTAATGGAACTATTTTTCCATAAGCAAAAAGTATTGCTGCGTCCGGCTTTAACGATTGAAATTCTTTTAAAGATATATCATCTAGTGTTTCGGGAGTAAAAACGGGAAGAAGTTGACTCTCTGCCCATTGTTGTACTGGAGTAATATATTTTTTTTGTCCTCTAAATTTTTTTTTTGGTTCTTGAGTATAAATTCCAACTATTTCATAACCACCAAGGTAAAGTGTCTTTAGAGGAGGAAGGGAAAATTCTGGTGAGCCAAAATAAACAATGCGTTGTTTTTTCATTTAGATTAATTCTTTTTCTTTTTTATACTTTCTCATCTTCCTTATAATGACATCTCTCTTTAAACGACTTAAATGGTCAACAAATAAAATACCATTTAAGTGATCTAATTCATGTTGTATTATTCTTGATTCAAAACCTTTAAACGTAGATGATTTTTTAGAGTTATTTTCATCAAGATATTCTATCTTAATATTTTCAGGACGATCAATTTCTGCAAAATGTTCTGGGAAAGATAAACATCCTTCCTCATACGGCACTGTATTTTTTTCTAATGATATAATTTTGGGATTAATAATTGTAATAGGTTTTTTTTCTTCATCTCTGGAACCAGCATCGAGGATAAATATTCTAATATTTAAACCTATCTGTGGAGCAGCTAAACCTACACCATTTGCAGAATACATAACTTCATACATTTGTTTTATCAATTCTCTGTGGTGATCGTCTACTTGAGGTATAGATACGCTCTCTTTTTTTAATATTGGGTCAGGTGCATAAATTAGCTTTAACATAGCATTCAATATAGTTTAATTTATAAAGTTATTAGAGACAATAAATCAAAGTTTATTAGTTTCAGTTCTAGATAATTTAGCCTAAGTTTTTGCGAGACTCTAAAGCTGCTCCTAAAGTATTATCATCTAGATAATGGATTTCACTCCCTACTGGAACGCCATATGCTAGTTGTGTAATTTTAATATTTTGACTTTCTAGTTTGTCTTTTATTACTAAGGCAGTAGTTTGTCCCTCAATAGTTGCACTCAGTGCCAAAATGATTTCTTGTACTTGATTATTTATAATTCTTTCTTTGAGTTTATTTAAATTCAAATCCTGTTCTGTAAAATTCTTTGAAGCTGATAATAGTCCTCCAATAACATGATAAAGGCCTTTATGATATCCAGATCTCTCAAATGCCCACACATCTGCCATATCTTCAACAATACAGATAGTTGTTTTTAATCTATTTTCCGATAAGCAAATTTTACAAGGGGTGATTACATCTAAAATTCCACAGTTGGTACATTTTTTTACTGCTGATGCAGTGTCTTTTACACTTTCAGCTAAGGGCAGCATCAGTTCTTGCTTATTTTTAATTAAATACAATGCAATTCTTTGTGCGGAGCGCTGTCCAATCCCCGGTAACCTTGAAATTAGATTAATTAATTTTTGAAGTTCGTCTTGAGACAATTTAAAATGGCATCTTCATTCCTGGGGGAAGGGGTATTCCTCCGGTAATCTTCTTCATTTCTTCAGCTGACATTTCTTCAACTTTTTCTTTTGCTTGATTTAATGCTGCTTTGATTAAATCTTCCAATACCTCTTTTTCATCAGAAGATAATAAAGATGGATCTATGTCAATAGATTGAACAATTTGTTTTCCATTCATCGTAACTTTAACCATTCCACCACCAGACTCTGCTTCAACAGTCTTTGTTTCTAATTCTTTTTGCATTTCTTGCATTTTCGATTGCATTTCCTGAACTTTTTTCATCATACCGCCCATATTACCCATCATTGTCATCACCTCTTTCTATTTCTTCTATATCTATAATCTTTGCATTAGGAAATTTAGCAAGAACTTTTTTAAATTGCTCTGTTTCCATTTCTTGATCAATTAGCTCTTTTTTGTATAAAGACTTAATTTCTTCTAAGGTTACAATTTCTTTTTTTACAATCACTTCAAATTTGTATTCATTTTTCAAATTTCTATATAACTCTTCACTTCCATTAAAGTTTTCATCTATAACATTTATTCTTAATATTTTATTTTCTTCAGAAAATTCAATTATTTCACAATTTTCTATTATAATTCCAGCCATTAATGGAGAGAAGTTTTTCCCATAAAATTCAAAAAAATGTTGGTGAAGATCTATTTTATCTTTTAGGGATAAATTGGATACTTGATTAACTTTATTTTTAATTACCCGGTCAAGATTAGGTGAGGTTTGATTTGTATTTTGATCTATTTCAGACTTTTTTTTTTCTTCTGAGTCTGATTGTTGGTTATCATTTAACAAAAATGCGCACCTGAGAAGTATCATTTCTAATGTAGAGTGAGGTTGAGGAGAAATTTTAATTTCATCGTAACCTTTCATTAAACTTTGCCAAAAAATATTTAATTTACCTTGATCAAATTGAAGAACATACGAAGCAAAATTCTTGTCTTCTTCTGTTAAAAACTCATCTTTTAAGAGTTCGTTATTAATTTTTAATTTACATGACCAGTTTATTATATTCATCAAGTCTTCGATAACTTTAGTTGTCTCCGAGCCTCTTTGATACATTTCATCGAGCATTAATATTAATTTAGAAAGATTATTATCAAGAACAAATTTTGTTAACTCATATAAATCACTTTGCTTTGCAAAACCTAGCATTTTAACAATTTCTTCGACTTGAATCTCTTTTTTTGATTTAAAAATATTGGCTTGATCTAATATGCTTAATGAGTCTCTTACGGAACCATCGCTAGCTTTAACAATCATATTCAATGCATCATTGGAGATCGAAATGTCTTCCTTTTTAGAAATATTTATAAGAAAATTGTATAATGTCTTCTTATTAACACGTCGTAAATCAAATCTTTGACACCTCGATAAAATTGTAATTGGTACTTTAGATATCTCAGTAGTTGCAAATATAAATTTTGAATGAGGGGGAGGTTCTTCAAGTGTTTTGAGGAGGGCATTAAATGCACTTTTAGATAGCATGTGCACTTCATCAACTATGTAAACTTTGTATTTTCCTAATACAGGATTATATTTTACGTTTTCAATAATCTCTCTGGCATTTTCAACGCTTGTGTTTGAAGCAGCATCAATTTCTATTACATCTGGATGTCTATCTTCAGTAATGGCTTTAGCTTGTTCACAATTAGTTAAATCAGGATAATTATTTTTATCAAATACAGTACAGTTTAACATTTTTGCCACTATTCTTGCAGTTGTGGTTTTGCCCACACCTCGGATACCAGTAAAAATGTAAGCGTTTGGTATCTTATTTTGTTCTATAGACTTTTGTATGGTCTCAACCAAATACTCTTGGCCAATAAGGTCTTGGAAATTTGAAGGTCTATATTTTAATGCAAGGATATTTGATTGATGTTTCATTACAGGTTTAAAGAGAATTACACGACCCAACCCCTTATGTTACGGCTGCTTTCTTTCGAACCTGACCGGATTGGCATAAAAAGCTGCCCATGTAATTCTCAAATTATCTTATAACAGTATTAGATAGAAATATGAAGTTATTGTCTTACTCGATAAGGAGATTTCTCAAAAACTCCTAATTTTCTAACTTTTGAACAGTAATGATCCATATCATCAAGCGCAAACTTAGTATTTTCTTGATCAGGATGTCCTTCAATTTCACAATAAAATTGTGTAATTACAAAATCAGCTCCATAGTTATAACTTTCTAGTTTTATCATATTGACATTATTAGTTGCAAATCCTCCCATCACTTTAAATAAAGAACCTGGCGTATTTTTAACAGAAAATAAAAAAGAGGATATATAAGTCTTGTTCTCATCAAACTTTAGGTTTTCATTTTTAGACATTACATAAAATCTTGTAATATTATTTACGGAGTTTGCAAAATTTTCATCAATTACCTTTAAACCATAGATATTACCTGCCAAACTTGAAGCAATCGCAGCTGTATCATATATTTTTTCATCAAAAATTTTTTTTGCTGAACCAGCCGTATCAGCGCCTATTAAAATATCTAAGTCCAATTTTTGAATTTTATCACTACATTGTGCCAAGGCTTGTTCATGGCTAATTATATTTTTAATATTTTCTATTTTACTATCTGGATAAATTAAAAGCTTATGTTCAACCTTTTGAAAATGTTCAAAATTAATGTGCAAATTAGATTTAGGTATTAGTCGGTGGATATCAGCAACTCTACCTGCTGCTGAATTCTCTATAGGAATCATAGCGTAATCGACATTTCCAGACTCAGCTTCATTTAAAGCAATTTCAAATGTTTTACAGGGTAATGGATCTGCTCCAGGAAAAAACTCTTGAACAGCTAAGTGACTGTAAGCTCCTTCAACACCTTGAAAAGATATTTTTTTATTCATTTTTTAAAATTAGACGATTTACTCTATCTAAATCTTCTTTTGTATCAACTCCCAAAATTTCCTCTTTTACAATAGAAATTCCAATTTTATTGGTTTCAATAATTCGAAGTTGTTCAAGTTTCTCATCAAGCTCTCTTTTAGTTGGATGTAAAGAGATAAAATCATATAAAAATTGCTTATGATATCCATAGACCCCAATATGATGAAAGATATTTTCATTAACTTTTAATTCGTTATTTAAAATTCTATAAAAATCTAAAGCACAATTTTTTTCATCAATTAAGACTTTTACTTTTGACCCGTTATTAGCTTCATCAAGGTTTATGAATGGACAAGCTAAAGTGCTTATTTGAAATTGTAACAGTCTTTCTTTTAATAAGTTTACATGATTTTCTGTAATAAATGGCATATCTCCTTGGACATTAATGACATAGTTAAATTTGATGTCTTCCTCTATTTTTTTTGCAGCCTCTCCAATGCGGTCACTCCCAGATTGATGATCAGGATCGGTCATAACATATTGAAGGTCCATTTTTTCGCAGTAATTTTTTACCTCTTGGTCACATATAGCTAAATATAAATTTTCAGTGAAAGTTGATACACGATTATATACATAATGAAGCATTGGCACGTCTCCAATTTTAGCAAAAGGCTTATTTGGGAATCTAGATGCCTTTAGTCTTATAGGTATAATAACTAAAATATCATTCATTAATGCGACAAATATCCGTTTTAAGTGGTATATTTTTAAACATAGACTTCTCTTTTTAATATGGAAACCAATAAAATTCTAGGGGCAATAATTCTTGCCCTCTTACTTGCCGCTGTATTCTCAAAAGTTGCTGATATGGCCATTCATCCAGAGTTTCCGGATGAATTAGCATATAAAATTGAAGTTCCTGAAGGTGGTATCTCTTTGGAGACAAAAGAAGAGGTAGATATTTTTGAAGTTCTACCCAATATAACACCTATGCTTGCTTCAGCAAACTTAGATAACGGTGAAAAGATTTTTAAAAAGTGTGCTTCGTGTCATACGCAAGTTAAGGGTGGAGAAAATAAAGTAGGTCCTGCTATGTGGGGAATAGTAAACAGATCTAAAGGGTCAATGGAAGGATTTGCATATTCAGGTGCCCTTGTTGCGTTCGGTGGTGATTGGAACGTTGAAGAACTTAACAAATTTTTATTAAAGCCAAAAAAATACATCGCCGGTACTAAAATGAATTATAACGGTATCAAAAAAGATCAAGATAGGGCTGATTTAATTAAGTGGCTTAGTTCTCTGAGCGATTAAAGTTTAATTTATATTTTTTTTGAATAGTATCCCAATTAATGAGTTCAATTTCATTAGATTCGAATAAATTAAAAGCCTTGATTGGCGCTTATTACGACAGAAGGATGATACGTATTCTGTTGTTAGGAATCATAAGTGGATTTCCTTGGGTTCTTATTGCTAGCGCTTTATCTCTTTGGTTAAAAGAAGAGGGTCTAAGTAGAAGTACTATAGGGTGGGCAGGACTAATATTTGGTGTTTACGCATTTAATTTTTTATGGGCACCAATTATTGATCGAATGAGATTGCCTTTTTTAACAAATAAAATAGGCCATCGAAAATCAATAATCATTTTAATGCAAACCATAATATTAATTTGCTTAATAATATGGAGTGTCCTTGAGCCAACACAAAATTTAGCACTAATAATTGGTGTAGGTTTAGCTATAGCTATTTCGTCTGCTACACAAGATATAACAATAGATGCATTAAGAATTGAACAAATAAAAAAGGAAGAGTCAGCGAGTATGGCAGCTGGAGCTGCTATGGCAGTCGTTGGATGGTGGACTGGATTTAAATTAGGTGGGTTTATATGTTTAGAGATTGCTGAGAAATTAGAGAATTCTGGAGTTGATCAATATTGGCAAGTAACTTTTATTTTTTTGATGGCAATAATAGTTCTATGCAATGTTGGACTGTCTTTTATTCCAGAGTCTAATAAAGAAAGATTTCAAAATATTTTGAATACAGATGCTTCTAATACAAATGTTATAAGTATCATCAAAGCTAGTTATCTATTTTTAGCAATTGGGGCCTTATGTTTTTTAGTTGGTCAATTCTTTGAAAAAATATGGTTTATCAATGGTGGTCTTACTTTTATTGTAATTGGTGCGATATTTTATATTTTTTCACTTTTTATCAAAAACTTGGGTGATCAAAATCCAATATCACAAACATTTTATTACCTAAACAATGTTGTAGCAAACCCACTTAGTAGCTTTTTTAATAACAATGGAGTAAGAATTGGAATTGCTATTTTAGTGTTTGTTTTTCTATTTAAGATCGGTGAGGCTTTTTTGGGGAGAATGAGCTTAGTTTTTTATAAAGAAATTGGTTTTTCAAAGGGAGATATAGCCATCTATTCAAAGGCTCTTGGATGGATAACCACTATTGTTTTTACACTTATTGGAGGAGCTATTGCTATGAGATCTGGGATAATTAAAACTCTCATTATTGCAGGAATTGCAATGTCGGCTACCAATATTCTATTTTCAATATTAGCATGGGTGGGTCCCTCTAAAGTTCTTTTTGCATTTGCAGTTATCATTGATGATCTTGCTGCCGCTTTTGCAACTGTAGCTTTTGTTACATTCATATCACTTCTTGTTGATCGCAGTTTTACTGCTACGCAATACGCTTTACTAGCTTCTGTTGGAACTGCGGGGAGGACATTGTTAGCCTCCTCATCTGGTGCAATGGTTGATGGGCTAGGAGGAGATTGGGGTTTGTTCTTTATGATAACCGCAATTATGGTAATACCATCTCTCATATGTTTACTAATAATTAGAAATAAAATTAACTTTAATAAAAATTAAAATTTTAATTAACTCTCGAAGAAGATAGTTTGCTATAACCTGCTGTAAAGCCGCTCAAAGAATAAGTTATTGTGGCCTCTCGGTTATCAAGAAATAAGACTTTTAGTGATATTTGATTTCCTGCTTTGAAAAAGTTTACAAAATTTTCTCCAACTATTTCTGCTACAAAACATGCGCTTTGATTGCAATAGGCGTAATTGAGATCAAGTGGATCATTATCATCTATTTGTAATTTAACAGGACTTTTCAAATTTACTGCATGAGGAAATGCTATTTGCATTTGTGTTAAATTTTCAGGATTAATAGTTATAGAAAGGTAACTGACAACTTCATTTGTATTAGAGTCAAATACAAGTTCCCTCAAATCACAAATTTTTTGGTTTTGTTCAGAAACACATGTAAATTGCCAAGCTTCGAAGTTTTCTTGCTCTAAAATATGATTATCAGCGAAGAGTGTGCTAATAAACAAAAAAGAAAAGAGGATAACTCTCATCAAAAAAGAATACATAATGTTAAACGATATCCAACAGAGAAATTATTAATTTTTTAATTCTATTCTAATAATCTCATTGTTAGATCCTATCCTTATTTTTGGACCCCAAGTTGCTGATCCAGAACTTACATATAAATATTTATTATTTCTATTATAAATTCCATAATTTTCGGGAAATTGTAATTTTACAACAAAGTTAAAAGGAAAAATTTGCCCATTATGTGTGTGGCCTGAGAGCATTAAATTAGCTTTTGTTGAAACTTTTTTCCAGATGGAAGGTTTGTGAACCACTAAAATATTAAATAATTCTTTTTGAAATAGTTTATCAAAATAGTTAATTTTTAAATTGTTAGTTATGTTGTCAGAAATACCAATTAAATTTAGTCCGTGTATCTGTAAAGATTCATTATTTAAAGTATGTATTCCTACAGTGTGTAAGTCATCAAGATGTTTTTGTGAATTTTGAATATAGTATTCATGGTTTCCTGTAACAAAATAGATAGGTTTATTTAATTTCTTTAACTCTTTCAGATCGTCGATTTTAAATGAGCTACTATCAATTAAGTCACCCCCTATAATTAAAAATTTTGGATCGAGCTTAATTATTTCAGATACAATTTTTATTAAGTAGGATGAATGATTTGAGCCTATATGTACATCACTAATGAAAACAAATTTAATGCTTTTATTAATTAAATCTGACTTTATAGAAATATTTTTTATTTTAATTTTTCTTGAATTTATATATCCATAGATGATACATGGTATCTGTATAGCAAAAAAAATAAATGCCAATTTATAATTATTTATAATATTTAAATATTCTACCGCTATGAAAGGTAATATTAGGAAAAATGATACTGTCCCAATACCAAAACCCTCATAAACAAAAAATTTGATAATTTTATTAGTACTTTTAGATCTAAAGTAATAAAGACAAAGGGAGAAAACTATTGTGGTGCTTATTATAGCTTCAAATATCGAAGTAGGCTTGCCCAACCAAGAAGATAAGACATCAAATGGAAATATAAAAATAAGATACGATATAAAATATAAAATAATTATTGATATCAACTCTCTAACTTTCATTTTTACTTTTATCAAAATAAAAAAGTAGCAGACCTGCAAAAATAACAATTATTATTCCAATATAATTATATATTGAAGGTAACTGACTAAAAATAATCCAGCCTAAAAACACTCCATAAATTATTTGAAAATAACTTGTAAGGCCAAATACAGACGATGGCAGTGTTCTTGATCCATAAATAATTGCGCTGACACCTAGACCTGCAAAAACTCCTCCTAAAAATGATAATAATAAATCTTGAAGAGTCATTATTTCAAAATGAAATTTTGTTGAAAAATAGAAAATGATTACACTTACAGCCATACTAAAGAAGGCTGCAGAATACGAAGATGTTAAATGGTTATATTTTCGAGTTATTAAGTGGGTAATTGCAATGCAAAATGCACCAATAAATACAAATAAAACTCCTTGAAACGATAAACCACTCGAACCAAAAGGCTCTGCTGATATTACTACGCCTAAGAAACCAATTAATATTGCCATCACTCTTACTAAATTTATGTTATCGCTCAAGAAAAAATGCGACATAACTAAAAGCATTAAAGGCGATGTAAACAAAACAGGATATACGATTGAAAGAGGAAGAAGCAAAACTCCTTTTAAAACAAAAAGGAAACCAACTGTATGGGCTATTCCTCTAGTAATTTGAAAGGTGTAGTTTTGATTTTTATAAAATTTAAAACCATGATTTTTGATAACAAAATAAGATAAAGGTATTAAAGAAAAGAGTGCATTTAAAAATAACAATTGTAAAACAGAATAACTATCTCCTAGTATTTTGATCACTGAGTCCATTGAAACAAGTAAAACAAATCCAATTAAAGATACAAAAAATGGAATTATAAAATTTTTGGCAATCATCTATGGGATTTGTGATATTATTCTTTTTTTAAAGAAACACACTTTAAATCATAAGACCAATTTTTATCAAACTCTTTGTAAGAAATCGAAAAAACCAAATCTAATTTATTATTAATTGATAGAAGAGAAATATAATTTTCTGTTTCATAATTAAAAATGTATTCAGGATCCTTTTTAGTTAGCTTATATTTTTTTTGATCAAAACTACTGTATATTAAAATTTTATCTTTATTGCTTTCGTCTTCTAATAAGTCTAATCGTGTTCCAGATACTTTTTGTTTACAGTCAAAATACTTAAGTGCATTAATGTTCTTATCACAAATACAAGCAAGTGAAAATTTATCTAAAATTTCTGCAAAACTCATATTTGGCATTATTAAAGAGAAAATAATGATAAACTTCTTCATAATAAGTATTTATATATATCATGATGAATAAACAATTAATTACTATTATCATTTTTTGTGGAATAGGCTTTGCCATAGTTAGAATCTTGATAGATATATTTTTTCCCGGTGGAATATCTCTTTGAATGAAGATAATAGAAAAAAAATATGGCATAAGATTCAATCAACAGGAGACAAACTTCAACCTCTTTTAAAACCATCTTATTTTCATCCAAAAGGCAGGAATGCATATGCTCATCTTGCTTTGAGCATTAAAGAAAAATATGGTTGTAGCTACAAAGATATACCAGATGAAAAGTATGAGGAAGTTATTTTATTTTTAGAATATTTATACAAAAATCCTAATTAAAATAACTTGAATTTTTATACATAAACTTTATTTGTAATCTAGATTTATGCCTAGAACAAAAAGTTTAGCAACACTCATTGAACATTATGGTGATGAAAGGGTTTTTAAGCCTAGAGCTATTAAAATTCCATCAGTATATAAAATACTTAATAGAGAGATATTTAATAATCGATTAAAAAATCCTAAAATAACTATTAGGAGGATACATGGAGCGTTAGGCCTTTTTGAATTTAATCCTTATGCTACAAAGTATTGTTACAGAATAACTATTCATAATAAGTTTAAAAATTTCCAAGAATTTGTAGAAATATTAGGGCACGAAATGGTACATTATTACCAAAAATTAGTCCTTAAACAAAATTCAGCTAAACATAATAAACAATTCTATAGTTTTAGAAAAAAATTTAAAAAACTTGGTTTAAACTTAAAGAGAATTTATAGATAAATTATTTTATCTAAAAGATGACTCTATATTCCCACCATCAACTGTAATTATTGCCGCAGTCGATTTTTGAGATAGTACTAAATGATAAAAGGCATCAGCGACATCAATTGCCTTTACCTCCTGTTTTAATAAGTTACCTGACATATACTGTTCGGTAGTAAGACCTCTTGCTTTTGATCTTTTTGTTATCATTTCTGGGGTCATTAAACCACTTCGGATTCTATCTGCGTTGACACCATTAAATCGAATTCCGTATTGACTATATTCTATTACATATTGTTTCATGAGAAACATCAGGGCTGCTTTCGTTAACCCATAAGCAGCATAATTTTTTCCTGGGTTAACTGCCTGTTTCGAAATATTAAATAGGGCGACGCCTCGTGTTTTTTGTTTTTTCATAATCTCTACGCCGTGTTTTACAAAGTAATGGTGAGCAAAGAGATTTAAATCAAAACTTTTATCAAATTGTTGCTTGGATAATTTTTCTAGAGACTCCACTGTAGCAAATCCTGCATTTGATATTAATATATCAACACCGCCATATATCGTTGATATTTCATCAAAGACTTGTCTTACATTGTTTTCTTTTGTGATATCGCACTTTATATATTTCATACCTTTAAGATCTAATTTAATTTTTATTGGGTCTATGATATCTATAAGGACGATTTCAGCGCCTTCTTTTTGAAATTTTTTTGCTGTCACATAACCGATGCCGCCCAAACCTCCTGTAATAACAGCAACTTGTCCTTTAAGTTTTTGAGAGGATATCTTAATTTTAGCTAGCTCTAGTGGCCAGTATTCCATTCTAAAAATTTCTTTTTCAGTTATTGATTTAAATGTTCCATATTTAGAAGCATCAAGTATTACTGAGAGAGAATTTAAACCCACATCCATAGCTATTTTCGCATCTTTAAATGAAGGACCTGTTGAAAAAATTCCCAAACCCTTAATGAGAATTAATCTTGGATAAGGATCTAACATAGTAGCCGAAGGGTTATATTTGGAATTTCTATTAAAGTATTTTTTGTAATCTGCTTTATATTTTTGAATTGCTTTAATAATTATTTTTTCAATATTTATTATTTTTTCTTTAGTTAAATCTATAACTAGTGGTTTTGATTTTATTCTAATGACATGGTCAGGTGTTACAGGGCCTTGTTGAGTAAATATTTTATAGTTTTTTTGAGAGAAAATTTCTTCAAAGAATTGAGGTTTATAGAAGTGCACAATCTTCCTTTCAAAATCATCGTTGACTTGATTTGAAATCTGTTGCCTTATTATATTAGCTGCGCTGCTTATACTAATTTTTTTTTCAGAATATTTTTTAACGAATAATGTTTTTGAATTTTTTGAAATTTCCTTTTCTGCTTTTGTTATATATCGTATCATTCTAAGGTAACTTTCTTTCGCGTCATCAGCGAAAGTAAAAATACCGTGATTTAGTAATATCAATCCCTTAACACTTGTGTTTTGTTCAAAAACTTCAGAGGCTTTTTTTGCTAATTCAAAACCTGGCATTATGTAAGGCACAATACCCATCTCGTCTCCAAAAACTTTTTTACAAAACTTTTCTGGATTTGGTTGATCAATCAAGGAAAGGATTGCATTTGAATGAGAGTGGTCGACGAATTTATGAGGTAAAAAAGCATGTAATAGAGTTTCTACTGAGGCATTAGGAAAAGAGGTATCAAGCATATATTTACGTTGATAATTTACCATTTGAAAGTCATCTAAGTTTTTTAATGTTCTCATCTTTAAAAGATTTTCCATTTCTAGAGCAGGAAATCCGTCTTCCTCAATATCACCCATATCTTTTCCACTTCCTTTGACATAGATTACTTTTTCTACTTTTCCTAAAAGTGTTTTGATAGAAGATTTCACAGAAGTATTTCCTCCACCATGAAGGACTACAGTTGGGTCATTACCCAAAAGTTGAGTCGTGTATATCCTTAATGCAAGGTCTTGGGGTACCCCCTTTTTCGCAAATTGATTTATATAAATTTTTGCATCTCTATCACTGTATTTGCTTTTCATCCGAAATCTCTTAGTTTTAATCTATTCTTTTTGATGATGATTGATCAAAGATATGAGCTTTTTCTATATCTATAGAAAGTGGGATGGTATCACCATTTTTAATTGAAGAACGCCCTCCTGATTGAACAACTCTAAATTCATTATCATCAAGCATTGCAATTATATGGGTCTCGGAACCTGTTGTTTCTACTAATACTACTTCTGCTTTTAAATTTGAGCTAGGATCAATAGTAATGTCTGTTGGTCGAATTCCATAAACTACATTCTGATTGTTTGTAATATTTTGCTTAGAGTGTGAGAGTTCTTGGTCTTTAAGTTTAATTGTTTTTTGCTCTGTTGCTGTTCCTTTTAATAAATTAATAGCTGGGGAACCTATAAAATCAGCAACAAATAAATTATTTGGTTTCTCATATATTTCATTTGGTGTAGCTATTTGTTCAATAATTCCGTTATTCATAATGACAATTTCATCTGCCATTGTCATAGCCTCAATTTGATCATGGGTAACATAAATTGTGGTAGCATTTTGCTGATTGTGTAATTTTCTAATTTCTAATCTCATATGCGCACGTAATTTAGCGTCGAGATTTGACAAAGGCTCGTCGAATAAAAACACTTTAGGATCTCTAACTAAAGCTCTTCCCATCGCAACTCTTTGCCGTTGACCTCCAGACAGCTCCTTTGGAGTTCTTTTCAAGTATTCGGTTAAATTTAAAACTGATGCAGCCCATTCCACTTTATCTTTTATTTCTTGGATTTCCATTTTTCTTATTTGAAGACTAAATGCTATATTATCAAATACATTCATTTGAGGGTAAAGAGCGTAGTTTTGAAAAACCATAGCAATATCACGGTCTCTTGGGTGTATGTTATTAATAACACCTCCCTCTATTAAAATTTCTCCACTAGATATAGACTCAAGTCCGGCTGTCATTCTCAAAAGAGTAGTTTTACCACATCCAGAAGGGCCTAAGAGAACTACAAATTTTTGATTTCCTATATTTAGGTTTATATCTTTAAGAACCTCTACAGATCCAAAATTTTTTTTAATATTTTTATATTCTACTTCAGACATTTATTAGCTCATCTAATTGATTACTATCCCCGGCTAAGTCAAGAATGGTGTAGCGATCTCTAATGAATCTTGCATATTTTAGTGCATCTTTATAAAAAATACCATCAAGTTTAGCGTCTTCTGGAGTTCGCAAGGCACCACATTTACCCATTGCATTCCATATTGTGTCGTAGTCTAGCATTTTTTCTCTTAGTGGTTGAACAAACTCAATCCAATTCTTTTTAAAGAAATTATTCACGAGATCTGATTTCTTTTGATCAAATAATTTTGGTTTCATATTTTGTATTATATTTTCCAGCATTTGTTCACCAAGTTTACGAGCTATTTCATCCTTGGGAATTTTTGTAGGAGCTATTATCGGTGGTGTATCTTTATTTAAAATAGCATTTTGAAATTTAGAAATACTAATTGTAGCAATTCCGACTTGTTCACCATGAGAAGTGCCAGGGTGTAAATCTTTAGCAAACATGTCAATATAGTGAGAAATGCCGTGCTCTCCCATACTTCCAACATGTGTTGTTTGGGTAAATGAAGTTCCCAAACCCATGATCGCAGATATTCTTGTAAGTAAAGCTAAAGAGTTAATATCGCCCTCAGCAATTGAAGAAGCGCTTTGGATCATATCACCCTCATACAAGGATAGTAAAGAATATGGTGTTGATTGGTAATTTGTTTCTAAAAGTTTATGAGACATCAACCAGTCCACTTGTGCCGTAGTTCTACAAATGACATCTGCAAAAGCAGCTGCAGTTAATCTTTTTGGACAATTACTTAATACTTCCAAATCAAAAAAAACTCCTTGTGCATAATGGGCCACTAAAGATTTCTTAACTCCATTAAATGAGATTGAAGCTGTACCAGTTGTATAAGCATTCATTGGAGTTGTTGCAAAAACAGAGTATGTTTTTTTTTCTAAAAAAGTTGCGTACTTGATACTATCACTTACAGTACCAGAGCCTACCGCAATCATTGCATCATAATCATTTATTTTTTCTCTTAGGTGCTCTACGCCTTCAATACTAGAGGAAGGGTTTTCCCATATATATTCATCAACATTTACTTTTCCTTTGATATTTTTAAATATTCTTGAACCCATAGCATTGTGAGTAAAAGGATCACTTACAATTAAAAGCTTCTGATCTAAATGGAGTGATTTAATTAAATCTTTTTCAAGGCCATCTAAAGTTTTTCCAATCTCAATTTTTTTTATGGGTATACCATATTTTTTTTGGTCTTCGGGATTAGTCCACTCCCCTTTAATAAGCTCGTTGATTACGCCATTATAATTACTCATGATTTATACTTCTCTGTAAATTCAACAAGAGCTTTGTTAATTGATTTATTAGACTCATATACATTTTGATAAATACTTATTAGGTCTTCATATCTTGACCTATTATCAAGGTTTGGTTGAATTAATCTTGTTTTTCCGCTCATATTATTTGCAGACTCTTTTATACTTCCATACCACCCAGCCCCATAAGCAGCGATCATAGCTGCACCTAAAGAAGAGGCTTCAACAGTATCTGCTATTAATACATTTTTTCCTGACGCATCAGCAAGCATTTGAACCCATGCAGGGCTATTAGCGCCACCACCAATCGCTAAATATTCTTTTACATGTATACCTGTCTCTTTTTCAATATTTTGAGTTCTAAAAACAGAGTCTAATGTTAATCCCTCTAAAATAGCTCTATACATGTGAAAGGGTGTGTGACTTATACTTAATCCAGCTATAATCCCTCTTGCATATGAGTCCCAATATGGATCCATTACTCCTCCAGTATAGGGTTGTAATATTAGACCCTCGCTTCCTATAGGTATTTTGTTAAGTTCTTTTTCGAGGTTATTAAAAAAGTTTTTATCTTTCCTGTCCCCCTGTATGAACTGATCTACAAACCAGTTTACAAGGATAGCACCTGAAAGTAGAACATTTTCAAAAATATATCCCTCTGCGTGTGCAGCTATTTCTGTTCTCCAATACTTAGAGATCTTATAATTCTCAGACCACACCCCTGATACAACAGCTGTGCCAAGATTAATATATGCACGATCAGATTTTGTACAATTTGTTCCTAAACCAGCTAATTGACCATCACCTCCAGCAGCGTATATAGGCAAACCCTCCTTTAGTCCTGTTTCTTTTGATGCTTTTAATGAAACTTTGCCAATCAAAGATCCAGGTTTATAGGATTTAGGTAACTTTGTTTCATCAATTTCTAAATTTTTTAGAATTTCATCTGACCAACATTTTTTCACAACATCAAACATTCCATGAGGATCTGAGCTTATCCAACTTGTATTAAATTCACCTGATAAACGATGAACCAAAAAAGATTGAACATCTGCAAAATAATTTACTTGGTCAAATATTTTTCTCTCATTTTTTTTTAGCCAAAATATTCTATATAAACAAGGGCATGGATCTTTTGGCCTTCCTGTAATCTCATGAATTCGATTACCTCCCATAATTTCATTTAATTCCTCTACCTCATCAACTGATCTTTTATCCATCCAAACTGTTGCCGGGTAAACTTCTTTACCTTTACTATCTAATTTTGCAAGAGTTTCTCTTTGATTTGAAATTGCTAAAGCGTCAACCTCATTCATATTGATTTTTTTACTTAACTCATTGCACGAAACACAAAATGCGTTCCACCAATCTTCAACATTTTGTTCAAATTTTTCTAAGCTAGGATTATTAAGTGGAATATCACATCTTCCTTCTGCAATGTTTGATCCATCTTTATCCCAGGCTATAGCTTTAGTTGATTGTGTAGAGCTATCTACACCTATGACAAGGTTGCCCATACTTAATAGTCTTGTTTTGTTGGAGTTACTACTATCTCTTGCATAATCACTTTTTGTGGCATTTCATATGCAAAGAGTATCATTTTTGCAACATAATCAGGGCTAATTCTTCCACCTATTCTCTCAATATTTTCTTTATATGCGGCTAGTGTATTTGGGTCTGTAATGCCGTTTAAAACCTCCGCCTCAATGTTTCCAGGAGATAAGACAATTACCCTTACATTGTGAGGAGATAGATATCCTCGAATACTCTCGGAAACAGCATGAACAAAATATTTAGTTCCACAATAAACTGTGTGGTCTTCATAAACTTTACGTCCTGCAATCGAACTCATATTAACTATGGTGCCAGATTTACGGGCCTTCATATCTTTCATGACCGCATATATTCCATTCATCACGCCTTTGGTGTTAACATCAATCATCTCGTCCCACTCTGACGGGTCTTGGGTACTGATATCAGCAAGTCTTGCTACACCAGCATTATTAAACATCATATCTGTCGGACCATATTGTTTTTCTGCTTCTCTGATTGCAGAAACTAAAGCATCTCTGTCACGAACATCAATCTTTTTGCAAATAGAATTTTTTAAATTAAAAGACTCCATTAATTCTATGCGTCTAGCTAATAATAAAGTTGGGTAACCAGCATTAGAAAATGCTTTTGCAGTAGCTTCACCTATTCCAGAACTAGCACCAGTAATTACAGCAAGAGGTTTTGTCATTTATAAATCTATTAGTTTATTTTTTACTAGGGCGATTTATATCGCCCTAGAAATTTAGTTATTTACTAGACTCCTACAGTTTTGTTGAAGTTCTTTGCAATAGTGTCGAGACAATCTTTTGCAGATCCGTATTCACCAGCAAAATATCTTCCGAGCTCTATAGGAATCATGTTACTTGACATGTCAGCCCATTCTGGAAGATCTGGCTCTGAACCCATATCATTAAAGATTGCATCTCTAACAACATCTAGGTGACGAGTTGTACCGTTACCGCTTCTATTATTAGCTTTAACTCTCTCATCATCGTAGACAGCAGATCTTGTTGGTCCTGTTCCACCACCAAGTGCGGTGATGTAGACTTGTGTCTCATAGCTTGTTGCCCACTGAGCAAATAACCATGCAGCATCTTTGTTCTTAGAGTATTTTGAAACAGCCAGTGATGATCCACCTTGGTGTGCAACACCAGGTATTTCACCATATCCGCAGTCTCCAGTTGCCCTTAAAGGACTAGCTGGTGCTGGACACGCAGCTGCCATCATTTTTCCTTGAACATTAGACTCATCTGAGTCCCACCAAGGGAAAAACTCACCCCAAGATATGGTTTGAGCAGATCCTCCTTGGAGAATGTCTTGGCCTTGTCCGTCCCAAGTCCAACTTGTTACACCTGAAGGCATATACTCTTTGAGCTTTGTCCAATAATCCATACCTGCAAGACCGTTTGCATCATTACCTGCAAAACTTCCATCAGGGTTGGTTATTGAACCACCGAAAGCCCAAGCAAACATGGTCCAGTCACATTCTAAACTGTAGTGACCAGATTTCATTTGACCGTTTGTTCCATATATAGGCCTTCCATCCGGATTTAAGTGTCCAAGTTTTGCTACTTGGATTTTTTGAGCATTGCTCATGTACTGATCAAATGTTTTTGGGACGCTTAAACCAAGCTCTTTGTAAACATCGTCTCTGTACATCATGATAAAGACAGGAATGTCATACGGCACACCGACCATAGTACCATCGTACATGGAAATACCATCTACGAGTGGGCCTAAGAAATCGTCAAAGTTATAATTAGGCATAGCTAAAGTAGGATTTGCTGCATAAAGTTCACGAGGATCTTCTGCATCACCTCTAAAAGCTGCCATCCAACTCTGGTCTAGGTAGTAGGTGTCGTAAGTTCCTAATCCTGAAGCAACATCTAAAGTTAGTTTTTGTAAAACTTGCTCTAAAGGTAAAACCTCAATGTTTACTTTAATACCTGTTACTTCTTCAAAAAAAGGTTTTAAAGTTGTGTTAATCGCATTAGATGGAGGAGTTGACTCAGTTGCCAAAGATACTGTTTGGCCTCTGAAAGGAGATGATACATCTTTTAACCAATCCATCATGTCCCCTCTCCATTCAATTCCATGAGAACCCGCATGAGCTTGAGGAATAAATTTCCTACTCATAGTTCCCATTGTGCCCAAGCAACCAGCTCCTAGACCAAGCATACCGGCATTTTTAAGAAAATCTCTTCTCTTCATATTACCGTTAACATACTTGCCTACAATGTTTGCAAGGTGCATTTTTCTATACATATCGCGCATATGAATATCCCTCCGTGTAAAAATTTTTTCATAATACGACTGCCATATCAAGGTGCATTCAAAAGTTACTAACAAATTATTAATTTATTATGTTGACATCTTCTATTTATATAAGGACTGACTGAATTTTTTTTAGCTAATATAAATACATTTTAAATAAAATCTTATAAATTTAAGTGTATAGTCTCATAATGACTCCTCAAAAGTCTTATTCTTTGCCAAGTTTTATGAATTCTGACAGTTCTCTACCTTGGCTTTTGCCATTGATCACAATGTTAATCGTCTTTGCCATTATACCCTTTTTTTACAATATATATCTCAGCTTTCATGAGTTCGTTCCTGCCAAAAGAGCACTACTTTTTGTTGGTTGGGATAATTGGATTAGGTTATTTACTGATGGAGTTTTTTGGGGCTCATTAAAGGTATCCTTATATTACACTTTTATGTGTTTATTAATTCAACTTGTTTTAGGAATGGGAATTGCTCTACTGATTGACTCAGACGATCCAGGATTTGGAATTATAAGATCCATATTAACTCTTACTCTAGTCATACCTCCTGCCATTGCTGGAATGATATTTTTAATTATGGAAGATGCCAACTATGGTTTAATACCTTGGCTTTTGAAATCAATTGGACTTATAGGTCCAGAAGATACAATTCTTGCTGATCCAACTCTCGCACTTTGGGGTGTGATGATAGTTGATATTTGGCAATGGACACCTTTTATGGTTTTAATACTGGTCGCTGGTTTAAGGTCGTTACCGAGTGAACCATTTGAGTCAGCAGTTATAGACGGAGCAAGGCCTTTTCAAGTTTTTAGAAGATTAACATTACCAATGCTTCACAAAGTAATTGCTGTAGCAGTTTTAATAAGAGGAATAGATTTATGGAGAATGGTAGATTATGTATTTGTGCTAACGTCTGGAGGTCCTGGTACTGCCACTTACACACTAAGCTTATACTCATGGCAAAGATTTACCTTTGTACAATGGGGTTACGGTGCAACTATTAGTTTATTTTCTCTAATAATAATTTTAATAGTTGGAAATGCATTTATTCATTTTGCAAAGGTTAAATGGTAAGGAATTGAATAAAGTTTTTAAACAGGTTTTAGGCTGGTTAATTGCAGCGATTTTCTTTTTCCCAATTTACTTCTGGATTACTGTTTCAATAAAAAAAGACAAAGATATTTTTGCCTTACCTCCAAAATTATTTGACTTTGAAGTTTCCTTTTCTGCTTATGAGGAAGTATTTGGGATATCCCGTTTTCTTTATGTGGAGGATATGGGAGCAGTTAGACCAGGTGGTGGTGATTTTTATATGATGCCTAACCTTGTAGACAGTATAATTATTGCACTAGGCTCAACAGGTTTGGCAATGTTAATTTCAATTTTAGCAGCGTATTCCCTTTCAAGAATACCAATTAGGGGTCAGCAACATTTTATGGGCTGGATTTTATCCACAAGAATGATGCCCCCTGTTGCTGTAGCAATTCCAATGTTTTTTATTTACAAAAATATCGGTTTAATGGATACGCACTTGGGTATCATTATTATTCATGCATTAATGAATTTGCCCCTAGCTGTTCTACTTATGAAAAGTTTTTTTGATGATATTCCAAAAGATATTGATGAGGCTGCTTTATTAGATGGAGCAACAAGATTTTTTGTATTTTGGCGATTAATAGTTCCTCTTGCTATAGGAGGCATAGCTGCAACTGCAGTTCTTTGTTTTATTTTTAGTTGGACAGAATTTATCTTTGTCTTAATGCTTACACAAACAGGACTTAAAACAATTCCTGTTGTTTCGACATCCTTTGTCACCTCGACTGGAACAGCTTGGGATAATATGGCTGCGTTAGGTACTGCTGCAATTATTCCTGCTTTTATTTTCATACTATTAGTTCAAAGACACTTGGTCAGAGGACTGACATTAGGTTCAGTAAAACAATAAGATAATTTGTTGAGAAAAGTTCTAGCTTCTATTATTGTTTTAATTTTTATTTTCCCAATATTTTTTTTAATTACATCTTCATTCAAAAATAATATAGATCTTTTTTCACTGCCCCCTAAATTATTTTTCTTTGATTTAGATTTTTCAGCTTACGAAAGAGTTTTTGGATTTTCAAAATTCTTAAAATTTGATTCATCTTATAGTGAGTTATTTTTAACATCTAGGATAATTGATAGTTTAATAATAGGTCTAGGATCATCATCTTTGACTTTAATAATTGGTGTTTATGCTGGATATCATATATCAAGAGTTAATTTTAAATTTAAAAGATATTTAATAATTTCGATATTAAGTGCTCGAATGATGCCATTGGTATCTATAGCTATTCCCGTATATTTTGTTTATGAAAAAATCAATCTACTTGATACTTACATTGGAATTATATTTGTTCATACTTTTATAAATTTACCTTTAGCTGTTCTTTTATTAAAAAGTTTTTTTGATGAGGTACCAAAACAAATTGATGAAAATGCGTTTATAGATGGAGCTAGTAAAATGAAAATCTTGCATAAGTTAGTCGTACCTTGTGCAAAAAGTGGAATAGCAGTTACATTTATTTTATCTCTAATATTTAGTTGGACAGAATTTATATGTGCATTAATGATTGGACAAATGAACGTAAAAACCATTCCCGTACAGGCATCTATACTAAAAACTATTCCTAGTTGGGATATGATGGCTGCTTTCACAACTATTTCAATAATTCCAGTATTTATATTGATTTTAATGGTTAAAAAACATTTTGTAAGGGGGCTGACTTTAGGAACTGTTAAAGAGCAGACTCATACTTCTTTATGAATTTCAAAGAAATGAAAAAGTTTTATTCTTTATCCTTAACTTGAAAAGATTTAAAAATTTTATTAAAAAAAACTTTTACTATTATAAATCTAAAAACTAGCTATCTAACTGATTAATTTTATCAACTTTTTTTCCAGATCTCTCAGACTGAAAATTATTTTTCAACCAAATATCTGTATACATAATTGCATTGGGGGTACCTGTAATTAAAGCGCCAAATGTAATAATTTGAGCATTGTTACTCGCAATAGATCTCTCTGCGGTGTAAGCATCGTTCACACAAACCGCCCTCACACCTGAAATCTTATTAGCGACAATAGCCATTCCAGCACCAGTTCCGCAAACTAGAATTCCCCTCTCAAATTCACTATCTTGTACCTTTTTAGCTAATATTTTACCAACATCTGGATAATCTACTTGTGAGTCATCATTGACTCCCACATCCAAGACTTCAATACCCTTAGACTCTAGATGCTCTTTAATTTTATCTTTAAGATTTTTCCCTAAATGGTCTGCACCAATAACAATTTTTTTGAGCATAAATAATTATATATTTAATTCATTCCAAGGTATATGCAGTTTTTCGTTTTGACAGATACATCTCACTAAACTACCCAAAATTGGAAGATTGTTTTGTTTTACCAGTTTGTTTAATAAATTACCTAATTCACTAATGGTTTGTGCTCCTTCGACAGTTTCGTCTTTTAATTCTTTAGAGATGATATCTTCATATGTTCTGTTCTTTGCTAATAAATTACCTAATAGACCGTTTCTTCCAGTCCCGGAGGTAACATGTAAGTCTCCAATGCCAGATAGCCCAAATACTGTTTCTTGAAGACCGCCTATTGATTTTACAAAGTGGCTCATCTCATTAACGCAGTGTGAAAATAATGCTGACTCAGGATTAAAAATTTTTTCTTCATTGGAGAAATACGTTTGTGAATAGCCAACAGCTATTGCATATATGTTCTTAAGAGCTGCACAAAGTTCTGAGCCCAATAAGTCAGTCTGTAAATTTACTACATAGTATTCATTTTTGAATATATTGGATAAATTCTTAGCAATTTCTAGATCAGGATTTACAAAACATATGTTTGTTAAATTTTTTTTTGCTAACTCAACTGCTTTACAGGGGCCAGTCACAGCAGTTAAAGTAAAATCTTGATTAATTTGTTTTTTAATTTTATTTGGAAATATATCTAGCTCATCTTTTTCATTAATATACAGACCTTTGGTAACGATAAGGAAGTGTTTATTCGTAACATTAAAATTTTTAATGAAGTCAATAAACCAGTCGACACCTGATGAACTAATTCCAATGATAATAACATCAGATGTATTAATGTCCTCTTGAGACATTTCATTAAATCGTATTGCTGAAGTATTAGTTAATTTAATAGCTAGTTTCGGGTGAGAAGAATTTTTATTAATTGAGTTAATTGTGTCCTCATCAAGACTAGTGCCAACGAGTTTTGCTTCGTGACCATTTGAAATTGCTGGAATAGTGATAGCTGTACCCATAACGCCCGCACCTATAGATAATATCTTTGACATTAAGAAATAAATTGGCCTCCATTTACCTCTAAAATTTGTCCTGTAATATAACCGCTCATTTTCTCTGAGGATAAAAAAATTATAGGCCCTACACAATCCTCTGCCGTGCCAAGTCTTTTCATTGGTATTTTTAATCTTGTAGCTTCTAATTTTTCTGGGGAGGAGTATTGTTCATGAAACTTTGTAGTAATTGTCCCAGGTGAGATAGCGTTTATTCTTATATTGTAGGGTGATAATTCTGAAACAAGCGATCTAGTAATTGCTGAAACAAAAGCTTTAGACGCAGCGTATACACTCGACCCCGCACTGCCTCCTGTTCTAGCACTGATAGTTGATACATTAATAATATTTCCGTAATTCTGTTTTTTGAAAATTGTGCACGCACTTTTTGTAGCAAAATATGCTGATTTGGCATTGAGATCAAAAATTTTTATAAAATCTTTTTCACTGATTATATCTAATTTATATCTTCCTACCATTGTTCCAGCATTATTGACTAATATATCTAGACCATCTAAATAATTTATAGCATCGTTCATAAAGTTATCTACTTGAGATAAATCTGTAAAATCAGATTTGAATAATTTAAAATTTTGACTTTGAGATTTAGTTTTTATCCTAGCTTCAAGATCATTAGTTGATTCGTTGCCATGAAAAATTACATTAGCTCCTAAGTTTAAAAATTCTACACCTGTCTCAAAACCGATACCTGTGCTTGAACCAGTAACAATAATCTTTTTGTTTTTGAATTCACCTAAATTAAATGTCATTGAAGTCTATCCATAATATAATCTGGCTTTCCAGTGATTTGGAATTCCGATTTTATATTATCAATTATATCGTTCGTCGGTATATTTTGCATGAATTCTTCTTTATGAATTCCAGAGGTAATCAATAATGAGTCTATACCAAAACTATTGGCGCCTGCAATATCATTAAATAAAGAGTCTCCTATCATCAAAGTTTTCGATTTATTACTATTAGATAACTCTTGAACGTAATGAAAAATTTCAATATTTGGTTTACCAATAATAAAAGCTTGTCCTCCCATTTTTTTGTACTTAACTGCAAGGTCTCCTGTTGAGGGTTGAATATTTTTTCCAGAGATACCAAGAATATCAGGATTTGAGCAAACTAAGGGTAACTTCATTTCTAAAGCTTTCATATAAATTTCGTCAATTAAATCAGTTTTTTTTAGACCAGTAGTAGAGGTTAGTAGAAGGAAATTAGCATTTTCTAAAGAACTCGTCTTTTCAAATGTTGTATTTTGCAATAAGGGGTAATCTGTTGCAACCACAAAATATTTATTTCCAATATTTTCAAAGGGGCTCTTATTAGATTTTAAATATTCTAAGCATACATCTCCTGATGTAATTAAATGAGATTTTAAAATATTATTTGCACCCATTTTTATCAAACGGTCAGTATTATCTGAAGATTTTTTTCCTGAGTTACTAATTATATAAATTTTTTTATTTTGTAGCTGTAAATATGAAAAAACTTGTTCTGCTTCATTAAAAATGTTTATTCCATCATGAACAACTCCCCATTGATCAAAATAATAGGTATCATAATATTCTGAAATTTCTTTAAGAGATAATAATTTTTTTACCATTTAAAAAATATTACCCAATGCTAAAAGAGCTGATCCAAAAGAAGCTTCATTTGATAAAGGCTTATTTAATTTCACACCTAGAATTTTTTTTCTAATTTCATTCCACTTCAAATTTTTTCCTCCGCCCCCTATTGTGAAAATAGTTTTAGGATATTTACCACCTATCTCTGATATCTTTTCGTAGCTCAATTTTTCAACATTAGTTATACCCTCAAGTACAGCCTGAAAAAATTTTATCTCAGAATTAGGACGAGGTTCTAAAATTGGTAATTTGTTGGGGTCGTTAAAAGGAAATCTTTCACCTTTTTGTGCCAGAGGATAGTAATTTAAATTCAATAAATTATTTGCATCTATGTCTTTTGATAATTCCTCTATTCTATCTGAAAATAGTTCTTTTAGAATTTTTCCTCCAACGTTGGAAGCTCCCCCAGCTAACCAATTTTTCCCCAAACGATGACTGTAAATCCCAAATTCCTTATTATAAATTGGCTTATTTGAGATAGCTTTTACTACCAGAGTTGTGCCAATTGATGAAACTGCCTCTCCTATATTTTTGGCTCCAGTAGCTAAAAATGCTGCAATGCTATCAGTAGTGCCTGCTGTAACCTTGGTTTTGTTATTAAAACCTAAATCTAGAAGTTCAGGGTTTCTTAATTCGCCTATAGACTGTCCTGGTATTTTTATATTTGGTAAGCTATTCATTTCAAGAGGTAGCTGATCAAACCATTTTGGCCAAGATCTTTCGACACAATCATAACCAAGTTTAAGAGCATTATTTTCATCTGAATACAGATAATCATTAATTATTTTACAAGCTATCCAATCTGCTTGATGAAGAATCCTATATTTTTCTTCTTTTAGTTTATTGATTAATGATAATGCTCTTACTAATGCATTAGTAGAAGTGGATACAATTGCATGGTTATCAGATAATCTCTCAACTAACTTAGACTCTTTTACAGCCGAAGCATCATTGTACATTAATGCATTATCTAAAGGGTTACCAAAATAATCGGTTATAAGTACTGTACCGGATGTTCCATCGATTGATAATCTATCAATTTTATTTAATTCTATTTTAGTTTTTAAAAATGTAAGATTTTTAATTAATGCACTCCACCATAAACTTGGATTTTGATAAACCAATGGCCCCTTACTTATCGGGCTGTCAATAGAAACTGAAAAATTAATTAATTCTTTTTTATTTTTATCAATAATAGAAGTTCTGACACCAGTCGTTCCAAAGTCAATTCCCAGAAAAAGTGACATTAGTTTAATGATTGGCGATATATCTCAATATCCCAATTCAATAATTCACTCTCTTGGAAACTTGACAAAAATTTTAAAGACTTTGATAAATCAACTCTTAGTAGCACTTCCAAAAAACAGTCGATCATTTCTTTTGCAGCTGGAATAGCCAGAGTGTTTTCAAAAAGACCTTTATATTTTAAAATTAAATAGGGAGGAAGATTAATATTCTTTCTTTTTAAATTTTGAATAAATTCATTTGCTTCTTTCTCCTCTAAAAATGTAGGTATGCCAGGACCTAAGAAAATTACGTGATCTGGATAAAATGATTTAGGGAAAAGTGAGAATAATTTTTCATTATGTGTTGAAAATAATTTATATTTATCAGTATTTTTATGATTATAACCATCGATATTTGTAATCTCCTCTAAATAGTCGAAGGCTAATTTTTCATTTCTGATTAAATCTAATTTTTTATGAATTTTTAAAAGCAATTTATAGGTATCCTCAATATCATCCCCCGCAACTATCAATCCATGATTTTCGAGAATTAATATGTTAGTTGAGGGTAAAATTAATTTTTTTATTTCCATTGTTAAAGTAAAACCAGGTCGACAGTATGGAATAAAGATGAAATCTTCATCGAGGTATTTTTTCAAATCAGACTCACTACTTTGTGAAATTGCGTTTGCAATTGTTGCAGTAGAATGAACATGTAAAACATATTTATGCTTTATTAATGCATGAAATGAAGTTTCAGACGAAGGATGTAAATTATTTTTAGATATTATATCATCTATAAAATTATCTTCTTTTCCATTATTTATTTTTTCAGTAATGGAATTTAAATCAACTTCAACAAAAATATCTTTATCTAAAGAATTAATTAACCAAGTTCCAGATGCTTTAATGAGCATTCTTTCATCAGACTTAATTGAAGTATTTCCTCCTGCGGCTTGTACTAAATGACTATTTGAGCCAAGTTTAAAAGAAATATCTTTAAAAGATTTTAATTCTTCCTGAGAAAATGAAGGATTAGTATTTACCATACATTTTTATAGCCTCAATTATTTTTTTCATATATTTTTTTTCGACCAATTGGGGCTTACCGTTTATTTTTGCAATAGTAATTTGCTTACATAAAATTTCAAATTCTTCAGTCAAAAACATTGCTTCGTCTAAATTTTTACCACACGTAATTGTACCATGATTTGCTAATAAACATGCTTTCCTTCCTTTGAGAGCCTTTATTGCTGCGTCTGATAATTCCTGTGATCCTGGAACTGCAAAAGTAGAACATTTAATTGTGTCACCTCCTAAAAAGGCAATCATATAGTGATGGGCTTTTATATCCTTTCTTAGTACCGACATGCCTGTACCATAAGCAGGGTGATTGTGCACTACAGCATCAAATTCTTTTCTTACTTTTAATATGTCAAAATGAAATCTCCACTCACTTGAAGGCTTCCATATTCCATGAGGTTTAGTTTTAGAATCAACAAAAACAATATCTTTTGCTTTCATGCCTTGATAGGAGATACCAGATGGGGTTATAAGCATCCCATCTTTCCATCGAACGCTAATATTGCCCGCTTTACCTTGATTCAAGCCTTTTTTTTCCATTAAAAGGCAAGCTTCTATTATCTGTTTTCTAATTTTTATTTCATTTTTCGTCATTTAACAGATCCTATTCACATGTTGCTGATTATACAAGGACCTTAAATGACTACTTAATAAACGTTGAAATATTGATCGATTTGTCAATAAGTTTATGGTCTATTTTGATTAAAATTGACCAAAAAAAATAGATAATTTGAAAAAATTATTTTTTTTTCTTTAAAATTAAAACGATTTGCAAGATTTATTAATTATTGGTGGTGGGATTAATGGGGTAGGAATCGCAAGAGATGCATCCGGGAGAGGTTTAAAAGTTACATTAATTGAAAAAGGTGATCTGGCATCAAAAACTTCATCTTGGTCAACAAAATTAATACATGGTGGAATAAGGTACTTAGAAAATTACGAATTTAGATTAGTAAGAGAATCTTTAAGAGAGCGAGAGGTGATTAGAAAAATAGCACCTCATATTACAAAGCCAATAAGATTTGTTTTACCCCATGTCCCGAGTTTGCGTCCTACATGGTTAATACGTTTGGGTTTAATTCTTTATGATTGGATGGGTGGTGTAATTACCTTCCCAAAATCTAAGGTAATAAATTTAGAAAAAGATTATGATGATAATCCTATAAAGTCAATTTACACTAAAGGATATGAATATTCAGATTTATTCGTTGATGATGCTAGGTTGGTTCTCTTAAATGCGCAAGATGCTATAAGCAAAGGAGCTAAAATTTATACAAATGCGAATATACAAAAAGTAATTAGGAAAAAAGATTACTGGAAAGTTTTTTTAAATAATGGTGAAATTTTATATTCAAAAGTCATCATAAATGCATCAGGTCCATATGTCATAGATGTTTTAAATAATCTTATTGGTATTCAGTCTAGAAAAAAAATTCGACATGTTCAAGGTAGTCATATAATTACAGAAAAACTTTATAAAGGTGAGCAAGCCTATATTCTTCAACTAGATGATAAACGAATAATATTTTTAATACCCTATTTAGATAAATATACCCTCATCGGAACAACAGATCATGAAGTTAAATCATATGAAAATCCCAAAATAACTGATATTGAAAAAAAATATCTTATTTCATCAGTTAATAAATTTGTGAAAAATAAAATTACTGAAGATAATATTATTTGGACTTATTCCGGTGTACGGCCATTAGTAGAGGATTTAAGTGAAAATGTCTCAAAGATTACAAGAGACTACACTTTTGAGATAGATGATAAAGATGCACCAATATTGACAGTTTTTGGTGGAAAGCTCACAACATTCCGAAAATTATCAGAGCACGCATTAGATAAAATTTCAAAATATATTAAAATTTCCAATGAATCATGGACTGGAAATGAAATTTTACCAGGTGGCGAAAAAACAACGGATTTAAATTTATTAATACCTGAGGGAATATTACCAAGACTAATAAAAACTTATGGTCATAAAATAACAAAATTAAACCAATATTATCAAGGTTTTAACGATGGTGGAGAACATATTTTCAATGATCTTTATGAGTTTGAGATTAAATATCTAGTTCTCGAAGAGATGGTTAAGAGCTCAGAGGACATTCTCTTAAGAAGAACTAAGTTGGGTATAAATTTTCCAAAGGAAAAATTGCAAAATTTAGAAAATATTTTAAAAAAATATTTATAGCTCAATTTTTATGTAATATTTGAATTAAATGACTAAATATATTCTTTCAATAGATCAGGGCACTACTTCGACAAGGTCCATAATATTTAATAATAAATTTGAAATAGTTACCTATGATCAATTGGAGTTACAACAATACTTTCCCAAAGATGGATGTGTTGAACATGATCCTAATGAAATCTTCGAGTCGGTCATAAGCACTGCAAAAAATGCTATAAAAAAAGCTAACATCAGCCCGGATGATATATCTGGGATTGGTATTACTAATCAGAGAGAAACAACCGTTCTTTGGAGCAAAGATACAGGTGAGCCTGTTTACAGAGCCATAGTTTGGCAAGATCGCAGGACAGGAAATTATTGTAAAGATTTACAAGAAAAAGGTTTTACAAATAAGATTCAAAAAATTACTGGCTTAGTCATTGATTCATATTTTTCTGCGACCAAGATAAAATGGATTATTGATAACATAGAGTCCTCTAAAAAACTTTTAAAAGAAAATAAACTTTTATTTGGAACGATAGATACTTGGATACTTTGGAAATTAACTGAGGGAAGATCTCATTTTACTGAAGCAACCAATGCGTCCAGAACTATGTTGTATGATATAAATAAAAATTCTTGGTCTAAAAGTCTTTTAAAAATATTTAATATACCTTTGACAATTTTACCTAAAGTTAAAGATAGCGTAGATGAATTTGGGTACACGACACTTTTTGGTTCAAATATAAAAATTGGAGGAATTGCAGGCGATCAACAAGCTGCAACTATAGGACAAGCATGCTTTGAACCAGGTTCTATAAAATCAACATATGGCACCGGCTGTTTTATGATTATGAATATAGGGAAGGATATAAGAATATCTAAAAATAATTTGTTGACGACTATAGCTTACCGAATAAATGGGGAAACCACTTATGCACTCGAGGGATCAATTTTTATAGCTGGGGCAGCAGTTCAGTGGTTGAGAGACTCGTTAAAAATAATTAATAGCGCCGAAGAAACTGAAGATTTATATAAAAAAAATGACAAATCCCAACAAGTATATCTAGTGCCCGCTTTCGTTGGTCTTGGTGCTCCTTACTGGGACGGAGAGGCTAGAGGAGCAATCTTTGGAATGACAAGAAATACAGGTGTTTCGGAACTAGTTAAATCAGCAATAGATAGTGTTGCTTATCAGACTAAAGATTTAATCATTTCCATGGAAAAGGATAGTGGTATTAAAATTAATAAAATTAAAGTTGATGGGGGAATGGTAAAGAACGAGCAGTTCCTTCAGTTCCTTTCAAATATATTATTATCAGAGTGTGATCGTCCCAAAATAACAGAGACTACATCATTAGGTGCAGCATATTTAGCTGGACTATCTGTAGGGATGCTTAAAAATACAAAAGAAATTTCAAAAAAATGGCAAAGTCAAAAATTATTTAGACCAAAACTTCATAAAAAAGAGGTTAAATATCTATATCAAGGGTGGTTAAAAGCAGTTAGTAAAATAATTGTAAAAAAGAATAGAAAATAAAATAAATTTTGATATTTATGTTATATGCGCATAAATATTGAAATTGGTGATATTGAAGCATTTATTGAATTAACAGAAACTAATTCATTTGCAAAAGCAGCAAATAATTTAAATTTGTCTCAGCCTGCACTTTCAAGGAGAATTCAAAAACTTGAACATGAATTGGGTACGACATTGTTTGATAGGACCACAAGAAAAGTTCAACTCTCTTACTCTGGTAGGAATTTTTACGATCGAGCTAGAGGAATAATAGAGGCAGTCAAAACAGCTACAAAAACTCTTAATGAAAAATATAGTTTTCCATCAATAATAAAAATTGGGGTAGTCCATTCTGCTCTAAGAAATATTTTATTTTCTGCCTTAAAATCTTTCAAAGAAATTGAACCAAGATGTAAGGTTCAAATCATAGAGAGATCATCAAATAATGTTGTAGATAGTGTTTTGGGAGGTGAGTGTGATTTTGGTATAAATTTTACAGGTATTCAAGAACCGGGAATTAATTTTGAAAAATTATTCGTAGAGGATTATGTAGTGGCATTCCCAAAGGGAGATAAATTAGAAAGAAAAAGAAAGGTAAAATTATCTGAAATTAAAGATAGAAATTTTATATCTATATGGAAAGGTTCAGGGAGTAGAATTTATATTGAAAATGCTCTTGCACTTCAGAAAGAAGATATGGATTGGGCCTACGAAGTGAGACATATTCCTACTGCTTTAAATATGGTTGAACAGGGATTGGGCATAACATTGGCCCCTAAATTAGCAATTTCTAAGGACTATACATCTTTATCTTTCAGACCACTGATAGATCCATCCGTAACAAGAACAGTTGGTTTAATAAAAAGATCAGGAAGAGACCTTAGTTATGACTCACAAAAATTATATGACTTACTAAAAGATAAATTTAAAAGATAATTAATCAGTATTATGCATAAAAAAATATACTAATTAATGATATCAAATAATCATGTTGTCAGTTAATAGTTTTCAGACTTTGGATAAGTTCTCTTTAAATGGGAAGGAATATAACTTCTATAATTTATCCTTGTTAGAAAATGAATTTCCAAAACTAAAAACTCTCCCTAAATCAAAAAAAATACTTATTGAAAATTTATTAAGATTAGAGGATGGCAAAGATGTTAATGTAAATCTAATTAGAAACGTTTTAGAAAACCCTGAAAGAAAACATGAGGTTTTTTTTCTTCCATCTAGAGTTTTAATGCAAGATTTCACTGGGGTACCCGCAGTTGCTGACTTAGCAGCAATGCGAGATGCTGTTTCAGAAAGAGGAAAGGATCCCTCCAAAGTAAATCCCACGTCACAGGTAGATTTAGTAATAGATCATTCAGTAATGGTTGACTATTTTGCTAGTCCAAAGGCGTTTCAAAAAAATGTTGATATGGAATTTGGAAGGAATATAGAGAGATATGAATTTTTAAAATGGGGACAGCAAGCTTTTAAAAACTTTCGGGTTATCCCTCCTGGTACAGGAATATGTCATCAAGTTAATTTAGAGTATTTAGCAGAAGTTGTATGGAGTTCAAAGCAAAATGAAAAAAATTATTTGTATCCTGATACATTAGTTGGAACTGATAGTCATACGACTATGGTAAACGCACTAGGAGTACTTGGTTGGGGAGTGGGTGGAATTGAAGCTGAAGCCGCTATGCTTGGTCAATCTGTATCTATGCTTTTACCAGAAGTGGTTGGATTTGAGATAACTGGACAGATGAATGAAGGTGTTACAGCAACAGATCTGGTTCTTACAATTGTTCAAATCCTTCGAGAAAAGGGTGTGGTTGGAAAATTTGTTGAATTTTACGGTGATGGATTAAGAAATTTATCACTTGCTGATAGAGCTACTATTGCCAACATGGCTCCTGAGTACGGTGCAACCTGCGGGTTTTTTTCAGTTGATGATGAGACCATTAAATATTTAAAGTTAACCTCTAGAAGCTCAGATCTGATAGACATTGTAGAAAAATATCATAAAATTCAAGGTTTATGGGCTGATGATACTTGTGATTACAACGACACAATTCGTTTGAGTCTTGAAAAAGTTCAAGCTTCTCTAGCTGGACCTAAAAGACCTCAAGATAGAATTAATTTAGAGAGTGTAAATTTAAATTTTAAAGAATTTTCAAAAAACAAACCTGTTGAAAATGGAGTAAAAAATCATAATTACAAAATGCAAGATGGAAATGTAGTTATTGCTGCTATTACTTCATGCACAAATACCTCAAACCCAGATGTTTTGGTTGCAGCAGGACTGGTTGCAAAAAAAGCTTGTGAACTAGGATTACAAGTAAAGCCTTGGGTTAAAACCTCATTGGCACCTGGTTCAAAAGTTGTTACTGATTACTTGGATAAATCTGGCTTAAATAAATATTTAGATCAATTGGGTTTTCATTTAGTAGGTTATGGATGCACTACATGTATTGGAAATTCAGGACCTCTTGATGAAGATATTGCGGAGTGTATTGCAAAAAATGATTTAACAGTAGCTTCTGTACTTTCAGGGAATAGAAATTTTGAGGGAAGAGTTAATCCACATGTTAAAGCAAACTATCTTGCTTCACCCCCTCTAGTTGTCGCATACGCATTAGCTGGATCTGTTTATTCAAATTTAACAAAGGACCCCTTAGGTATTGATACAAAGGGTAATGAAGTTTTCTTGAAAGATATATGGCCAAGTAATAATGAAATTCGAGATGCAGTTGAAAAAAACGTCTCACCTGAAATGTTCAAAAAACAATACTCTAACGCTTTAGATGGAACAAAAGAATGGCAAGGGATTGATACATCTACAGGAGACTTGTTTAAATGGGACTCTTCTTCAACCTATGTGCAGCAACCCCCTTTTTTTACTGGTCAATCTGATGATAAAAAAATTATACCAATTGAAAATGCGAGACCCTTATTACTTTTGGGGAATAGTGTTACTACAGACCACATCTCGCCTGCAGGTGCTATTAAAGCAGAAAGTCCTGCGGGAAGCTATTTTATGGAGAGACAAATACGACAAAATGATTTTAATTCTTATGGCGCCAGAAGGGGTAATCATGAGGTAATGGTTAGAGGCACATTTGCTAATATTAGAATTAAAAATCAGTTATTGTCAAATGTAGAGGGTGGGTACTCAATTCTAGAACCTGAAAAAAAGAAAATGACTGTCTATGAAGTTGCCATGGAGTACGCAAAAAGATCTGAAAACGTTGTTGTTTTTGCAGGACAAGAATATGGAACTGGCTCCTCTAGGGATTGGGCAGCAAAAGGAACAAAACTGTTAGGCATCAAGGCCGTTATAGCAGAAAGCTTTGAAAGAATACATCGATCAAATTTAGTTGGAATGGGGGTGCTTCCAATACAAATTAATAGCCACAAACTCGGTGATCTAAATATAAAATCTTCTGACCTTGTAGATATAAGACTAGATAATGAAATTAAACCTCTACAAGATTTGGAAGTGTTCATTAAAAGTGACGAGGATGTTAAAGTCTTAAAATGCACTTTAAGGATTGATACCATCAATGAACTTCAATACTACAAAGCTGATGGTATATTGAATTTTGTTTTGAAAAATATTTTAAAAAATTAAATTATAACTGGATTTTCTAAAAGCTCTTTAAGTCTTACTAAAAAAGTAACTGCTTGCTTTCCGTCAATAAGCCTGTGATCATAACTTAAAGCTATGTACATCATTGGCTTTATGACAATTTTCTTTTTTACTACAATAGGTCTATCTATAATGGAATGCATACCTAATATAGCACTTTGAGGAGGGTTAATAATAGGTGTGCTCATCATTGAGCCATATATTCCTCCATTTGTAATTGAAAAAGTTCCACCTGATAAGTCTTTCATTGTAAGTTTATTTGAATTTGCCTTTTGAGCTAAATCGATGATACCTTTTTCAATATCACCATTTGATAGATTTCCAACATCTCTAATTATTGGAACAACCAATCCCTTTTCTGATCCAATTGCAATTCCTATATCAAAATAATTTTTGTAAATTATTTTATTTTCATAAATTTCTGAATTTATCTCTGGTATTTCTTTTAAGACGTTTGTACAGGCTTTTACAAAAAAAGACATAATGCCTAGTTTGACACCATATTTTTTTTTGAAAGATGTTTGCTCTTTTTTTCTTAGAGACATAATAGCCGACATGTCAACTTCATTAAATGTTGTAAGAATTGCAGCAGTATTTTGAGCATCTTTTAATCTTCTAGCAATGGTTTGTCTAAGCTTTGACATTGGAATGGTTTTTTCATTTTGATTTTCTGTTTCAATATCGAAATTTTGAAGATTATTTTCAGAGCTCGGAGAGTTCTCAATTTTCTCAATAATATCAGGCATATTAGGTAGTTTTACTTCCTTTGCAGTTTCTTTCTTCTCTTTAATCTGATTAATTTTGCTTTCAGAGCTTTCATCAATTAATACCTCATCAGTAATCTCAGCAATAGATTGACCAACATTTACCGTAGCACCAACTGGGGCAATGATCTTAGTTAACTTTCCTGAGGATTGAGCAGGTATTTCAATAGTAATTTTTTCAGTCTCTATTTCAGCTAAATTATCTCCAGATTTAAAATTTTCACCCTCTTTAACTAACCATGATGTAATTGTCCCCTCAATTATAGACTCACCAAGCTCAGGTACAGTTATATTTTTCATTATTCTTTTGGAAGGTTTTTAAATTTCATAAAGCTCACACCACTTCTTTCCTTTATAACACGTTTTAATGATGATTTAAGAGCTAATTCTTTAATTAGCATTTGGTTAGTAATATGTCTTTTTGAAATACCAGTTGCTGGAGCTGCTGCGGGACGCCTACCAACATAATGTATTTTTTTCTCGTAATTATTTTGAACAAATACATGTCTTATTCTACTTTTTACAAATCCCCAAGTGCCCATATTTTTTGGTTCCTCTTGGGCCCAAATCATTTCACAGTTTTTATATTTCATAAGTATTTCTGATAATCTGTCAAAAGGGAAAGGGTATATCTGTTCAATTCTTATAATTTTAACATCTTTGATTTTATGCTCAGATCTATAATCGTCTAACTCATAGAATATTTTTCCAGAGCAGAAAACAACTCTTTTTGGGTTTTTAATATCATCATCAATTACTCTATGAAAAGATGTTTTACCTGTAAATTCCTCAATATGAGAAATATTATTTGGATGGCGTAATGTAGATTTTGGTGTAAATATTATTAATGGTTTTCTAAAATTTCTATGTATCTGTCTTCTTAGAGCATGGAAATAGCTAGCTGGAGTAGTACAATTAACGATTTGAATGTTGTCTTCAGCAGCCATTTGCAGAAACCTTTCTACTCTTGCACTTGAATGTTCAGGGCCCATGCCTTCGTGACCATGGGGTAAAAGCATGACCAAACCACTCATCTGCATCCATTTTCTCTCACTTGAAGTTATAAATTGATCGATAATAATTTGTGCACCGTTAGCAAAATCTCCAAACTGAGCCTCCCACATAACAAGTGTGTTGGGATCAGCCAATGAATATCCATATTCAAAACCAAGTACTCCTAATTCAGACAAAAAACTATCTACTATTTCAAATTCTTTTTGTTTTTTTGAAATATTGTTTAAAGGAACATACCTTTCTTCAGTTCTTTGATCATAAAAAACAGAGTGTCTTTGGCTAAAAGTACCTCTCCCAGAGTCTTGACCTGCGAGTCTAACTTGATATCCCTCTTTAAGTAAACTTCCTATGGCTAAAGCTTCTGCGAAGGACCAATCAATTCCTTTTCCAGTTTTTATAGCTTTGATTCGAGCATTATTAAATTTTTGCAATTTTGGGTGCAAGTTAAATTTATCTGGAATATCTGTAATTTTTATGCCTATATCTTTTAAAGACTTTTCAGACTCAGAGGTTTTTCCTCTTCTTAAGGGGTCTTTCGGAGCACGACTTAAACCACTCCATTGACCGCCCATCCATAATTTTGTTTTCAATTTATAATTTTTTGCCTTCTCAAATTTTTTTTCAAGATCAGACCAAATCTGATCTTTTAAATAGTCAATTTGTTTTTGATTTACAACCTCCTGCTCTAAAAGTTTATTTGCATAAATACTTGCAACTGATTTTTTCTTTTTAATAATCTCATACATCAAAGGTTGCGTAAATGAAGGCTCATCTCCTTCGTTATGACCGTGTTTCCTATAACAAAACATGTCAACCATTGTGTCTTTTTTAAAAGTATTTCTAAATTCTGTTGCAGCTCTTGAGGCCAATACTACAGCCTCAGGGTCATCACCATTTACATGAAAGATTGGTGACTGAACAATTTTTCCAATTTCTGAGGAGTAGGGTGCCGAACGACTATATTGAGGACTTGTGGTAAAACCAATTTGGTTGTTAATTATGAAATGTATTAATCCACCAATTCTATAACCATTAAGTTGTGACATTGTAAAAGTTTCAGCTACAACTCCTTGACCAGCAATAGCAGCATCTCCGTGAATTAAGAGACCAGAAACTCTTGTATTATTATTATCTCTAATAAGTCTTTGTTTTGCTCTTATTTTACCAGCAACTACTGGGTTTACTGCTTCCAAATGTGAGGGATTTGCTGCCATACTAACATGAATTAAATTACCCCCAAAACTTCTGTCTGAACTTGCACCTAAATGATATTTTACATCACCAGACCCTTGGTCACTTAAAGCATTTTCCCCACCGTGGATAAATTCACCAAATATTTGTACATGAGGTTTTTTAACTATATTTGCTAAAATGTTCAGTCTGCCACGATGAGCGCAAGCAAATGAAAAATCTTCGACGCCGTACTCCGATGATCTTTTTAAAATTTGTTCTAAGGCAGGTATCGTGGACTCAGCACCTTCAAGACCAAATCTTTTTGTTCCTCTGTATTTGGTATCTAAAAATTTTTCGAAATATTCTGCTGAAACCAATCTTTCTAATATAGTTCTTTTACCCCTTGGGGTAAGTTGCATATCTTTTTTCTCTTCAATTCTATCTTTAAGCCATTTATATTCTTCAGCTGATTGTATGTGCTTGTATTCAACTGCTAGTGTTCCAGAGTATATAGATTGTAACTTTTCAAAAACTTCTTTAACAGTTGCCTTTTCGAAACCTAAATAACCAAATAAGAAAATCTTACGGCCGTAATCTTTTTCTTGAAAACCATAATACTCAGGATCTAAACCTGATGGACTATTTTTTATCATTAAACCTAGAGGGTCTAAGTCAGCAATTAGGTGGCCTATTTCTCTGTAAGCTCTAATCATCATCACTAGTCTTAAAGAGTCAGTAATTGCTTGGTCAAGCGAAGTCTGATTGAAGTCTTTACCTCTTGAAGTTTGTGACCAATCAATTTTTTGATAATCAGCTAAGATGGAAATCTCTTCTGGTGCAAGAGTATTAAAAAAATCATGCCAACTTTTATCAACTAGACTTGGGTCTTTTATATAGTCCTTATAAATAGAAATAACTTGGGAAGCATTATTAGTTGTGAGAAATGAATTATAAGATCTCATTAATAAGATAATGTATACGCTTATCTCATAAGAAAGTCATTTTATTTTTAATTATAAAAGCTTATCGACTGCTGATACTAATCCCTGAACAGATTTAATAGATTTTTTTAGCATTAACTTTTCTTTAGAGGTGAGTTTTACCTCAATAATTTTTTCAATTCCTTTTTTTCCAATAATTGTCGGAACACCCATATACATATTGCTAAGACCATATTGACCATTAATAAAAGCTGCGCAAGGTAATAGTTTTTTTTGATCAAATAAAAATGCCTCTGCCATCAGAATGGCTGAACTTGCGGGTGCATAAAAAGCAGATCCTCTTTTAAGTAATTTCACTATCTCTCCTCCACCCATTCTTGTTCGATTGACTATTTTCTCAATTTTTGAGTAAGGAAATTTTTTAAGCTTTAAGAAGTCCATTAAATGCACTCCTCCAATTGTTGTATAGTTGATAAGAGGAACCATGTCATCTCCATGTCCTCCTAATACAAATGTTTCAACATCATTCACAGAGACGTTCAAAGCATCTGATAAGAAGTATTTCATTCGAGAAGAGTCTAATACTCCTGCCATTCCGACACACATATTTTTTGGAAGTTTTGAATATTTTTGAAGTACGTATACCATTGCGTCTAAGGGGTTTGTGATACAAATAACAAATGCTTTTGGGGCATATTTTTTTATATCTAGAGCTATTTTTTTAATTATTTTCCCATTAATCTCTAAAAGATCATCCCTGCTCATTCCAGGTTGACGAGGTAAACCAGCAGTTATGATAATGACGTCAGATCCCTTCATTTTGGAAAAATCATTTGTGCCCTCTATCGATCCTGTAAAATCTTCAACAGCAGAGGATTGGCTGAGATCTAAAGCTTTTCCTTGGGGTATTCCTTTTACAACATCTATTAGTGTTACATTTCCGAGTTTTTTTAAAGCGGCTAAATGTGCGAGGGTACCGCCAATGTTTCCAGCGCCAATTAGTGAAATTTTATTCACTATTTATCCATTTTGGATATTTCATGCTTTATTTCAGCTATAGCTTTAGCTGGATTTAATCCTTTCGGACAGGAGTTGGTACAATTCATGATTGAGTGACATCTGTATAGTTTAAGACTATCGTCTAACTCATTCAACCTTTCTTTTTTCTCTTCATCTCTACTATCTTTTATCCAGCGGTTCGCTTGAAGTAAAACAGCAGGTCCTAAATATTCATCTTCATTCCACCAATAACTTGGGCAAGAGGTACTACAAGAAAAGCACATTACACATTCCCATTTGCCATCTAGCTTATCTCTATCTTCGACTGACTGTATATTTTCTCTTTCATTATTTGGAGATTTTTTATTTAACCATGGCTTTATAGATTTAAATTGTTCGAAAGCTTTTTTCAAATCTACAACTAAATCTTTTAAAACTCTCATATGAGGAAGAGGGTATATATTAATTTCATCAGAACATTCCTCTATATGTTTCTGACATGCAAGTGTATTGACACCATCTATATTCATTGCACATGATCCACAAACACCTTCTCTACATGATTTTCTAAAAGTTAGACTTGGATCAACCTCAGCTTTAATTTTATTTAATATGTCCAAAACCATTGTTCCTGCTTTAGCTACATCAATTTCAAATCGATCTATTTGAGGGGGCGTATCTTCTATACCTGACCATCGGTAAACATTTACAATCCTGATGTCATGGTTTTGTTGGGACCGTTCATCAATGAGATCTACATTGGAATATGATTTTCCTTTGACTGGAATTGAGTTTTTAGGAAGAGTGAGTTGTACCATTTAGTAAACCCTTACTTGTGGGGGTATGACAGAAATTTGATTACTTAATGTCGTCAATCTTACAGGCCTGTGAGTGACCTTATAATCTGTAACATCTCCCCAAAAAAGTGTGTGTTTAAGCCAATTTTCATCATCTCTCTCTGGAAAATCCTCTCTGGCGTGTGCACCTCTACTTTCAGTTCTTTGTTCAGCTGAAACACCAACACTGCCAGCAACCTGCATTAAGTTATGAAGCTCTAAAGCTTCAACCAAGTCTGTATTAAAAACATCTGACTGATCTTTAACTTTTATATGTTTAAGATCTTGGGACATTGAATACAATTCGTCGTTGCCCAGTTTTAAAGTTTCACTCTCTCTGTAAACACCAAATCTTTTCTGGACAGTTTTTTGCATCTTTTCTCTTAACTCTCCAACAGATACATCGCCTTTATTATTTTTGATTGACTCAAGTCTTTCTATTATTAAATTTGTTTGTGAATGGGATGGCATCCTTAATGACTCGTTACTATCAATTACTTGTCCTGCTTGGATGGCTGCACCTCTTCCAAAAACAACAAGTTCTGCAAGAGCATTAGTTCCAAGTCTATTTGCTCCATGAACTGATGCACATGCTGCTTCACCTATTGCCATTAATCCCTCACATACTTCTTCTGTATTCGTGTCGTTTGGTTTCAAAACTTCTGCTTTGAAATTTGTTGGGATTCCTCCCATGCAATAATGAACAGTTGGAATAACTGGAATTGGTTCTTTGGAAATATCTCTTCCACAAAATGCTTTAACTGACTCAGAGATACCAGGTAATCTTTTAGCAAGCATATCAGCATCAAGGTGCTCTAAATGAAGATTTATATAGTCTTTATTAGGTCCACATCCTCTACCAGCACTAATCTCTTTGCTTATAAACCTTGAAATAACATCTCTAGCTGCAAGGTCTTTGGCATTTGGAGCGTACTCAAGCATAAACCTAGTGCCCTCATTATTTTTTAAAATTCCCCCCTCACCTCTAGCTGCCTCTGATATTAAAACACCAACGCCGTAAATTCCGGTAGGGTGAAACTGGATAAACTCCATATCAGACAGAGGAAGTCCTGCCCTTAGGGCAATTCCTGCACCATCACCAGTACAAATATGAGCACTTGTAGAGGATTGAAATATTCTTCCGTAACCGCCAGTAGCTAAAATTGTCATTTTTGCAATAAAACGGTGCAATGACCCATCTTCAATATTTATTGCTAAGAGACCACAAATTGCATCATTATCATCTTTTAATAAATCTATGGCAAAGTATTCATTATAAAAATCAACGTTATTTTTAAGGCTTTGCTGATATAACGTATGAAGTAATGCATGTCCTGTTCTATCAGCTGCAGCGCAAGCTCGGCTTGCAGGTTCGCCTTCACCATTTTTTGTCATATGCCCGCCAAAAGGTCTTTGATATATCTTACCATCCTCAGTTCTAGAAAATGGCATGCCGTAGTGCTCTAACTCAACGATAGAGTCAACTGCATTTGCGCATAGATATTCAATACTGTCTTGGTCACCAAGCCAGTCGGAGCCTTTTACAGTGTCAAACATATGCCATTGCCAACTATCTTCACCCATGTTAGCTAGCGCGGCACCTATACCTCCTTGAGCTGCCACAGTGTGGCTTCTTGTAGGATAAACTTTTGAAACACATGCAGTCTTAAGACCTTGCTCGGAACATCCCAAAGCTGCTCTTAAGCCCGCACCTCCGGCACCTAAAACAACTACATCTAATTTATGATCAGTGAAATTCATGTTAAAAAAATAATACCGGTAAAAAAATTAAAAATGAAAAACCTATAGCACAGTCTGTCAAAAGAGAATAAAATTTCATTTGTTTAAACTTAAAATAATCCTCATAAACTTTACCCAATTGAATTCTGATATGGAACATTGATATAATAAAAAAAATTGACAACAAAATCTTATTGGAAGTATTTGATAATAATATATTTAAAGAATTTGTATCAGATTGAGAATTTATAAAAAATAATATGAACCAATAACTAATTGGAATTAATACAAGATATAAAATTCTTTCAATTTTCCATTTTTGCGAGGCTTTCATCAGAATAACATCCAAGTGAAAGTTAATGTCATCACAATATTCATTACTAATATAATGTATGTAGTTAAATAAACATTTTTAATTTCCATTCCAATTGCAAACGACCATAAAAAATACTTAAAACCATTTAATAAATGATGATTAAAAATAAAAAACCAAAAAACGAATATTAACTTTACTGGTAAAAAGTTGAAGAATATTGTTAATAGAACATTGAGCTGAGGAAGTGTATTTGCGCTTCCTAACCAAATTGCAAAAAAAGGAATTGAAAATGCAAATGCTATGACACCTATTCTGCTAGAAATAGAAAATATCATAGTTAGAAAAGGCCTATAAATTTGTAAATGTGGTGATAACGGAGCCATAGAAAGGCAATATATTCAAAAAAATCTTATAGTAAAAAGCTATTATTTTATTAATTCATGCATTATATAAATTAATCAAATTGTGGAAAAAATGTTGATCAATTTCTTGGTTTGATAAATTTCAAGCCTGCAAAACTAAATAAATTGAGTATTATTAGGTTTGGTCGATCGAGAAAACATCATGTTTTGTAGGTGCCGAACCTCACCCCGCATGAGAAAAAGCTTTATTTTTATATAAAGTTGGCACCTCGACCTATAATTAAGTTACTTTAATAAGTTATTTCTCTATATATAATTCTCGGCTATGCCCCTTTTGATCAAATTAGCAAAGATCATGGATACCGTTAATAAAGCTGTGGGGTATCTATGTGGATTATTTGCAGTCCTTATGGTTTTGGTTGTTTTTACGGTAGTAGTTCTTAGATACGGCTTTGGTATAAGCTTTATATGGATGCAAGAGAGCTATGTGTGGTTACATGCATTTATATTTATGTTGGGGGCTGGTTTTACTTACCTCTCAAACGAACATGTAAGAATAGATGTCTTTTACAGGGATGCCTCAAAGAAGTATAAAAGTATTGTAGACATTTTGGGAAACATAATTCTTGTTTTCCCATTTTTATATATAATTTGGAAATACAGTTTCACTTTTGTAACAAGATCTATTCAAATAAACGAGATATCAAGAGAAGTGGGAGGGTTGCCTGCATTATACATACTTAAAAGTACAATTTTATTTTTCTGTATATTTTTATTTATTCAATCCATTTCAAATATTATCAAGTCAATAAATAATTTTTCAGAGCGTAATGACACCTGAGGTTTTAGCTATTATAATGTTTCTAAGCACCTTGGTGTTGCTTCTCTTTGGCTTTCCTGTTGCCTTCACTCTAGCTGGCTCCGCACTAATATTCGCATTTATTGGAGATGCTCTAGAAATATTTAATTTCAGAATGCTTGGTTTTTTCCCTCAAAGAATTTTTGGAACAATGACAAATGAGGCTTTAGTTGCAGTTCCATTGTTTATTTTTATGGGAATAATGTTGGAGAAAACAAAAATAGCAGGAGAATTATTACAATCAATCGGTGAGTTATTTGGATCTATTAAGGGTGGTTTAGGTGTTGGGGTAGTGCTAGTTGGTATGATGCTTGCAGCATCTACCGGTATTGTTGGAGCAACTGTAGTCACTATGGGTACGCTTTCATTACCTGCAATGATTAAAGCTGGGTACGATCAAAAAATAGCTACAGGCACTATCTGTGCTGCTGGAACCTTGGGCCAAATAATTCCACCTTCAATAGTTTTAATTTTGCTTGCCTCCATACTACAAGGTGCAAATGAAGAGGCAGCTATGATGACCGGTAGCTTAGTTCCCGAACCAGTCACAGCAATTGATTTATTTGCTGGCGCACTGATGCCTGGCTTAATGTTGGTAGGTATGTTTATTTTATTGATATATTTTTATGCAAGAATTAACCCTAATAGTTGTCCACCTGTTAAGACGGAAAGAACTAGAGTTGAAATTTATACCAATGCTATTACTTCAATTCTCCCTCCATTAATATTAATACTTCTTGTTTTAGGTTCTATATTAATGGGTATAGCGACTCCAACTGAGTCCGCATCAGTGGGCGCAGTGGGTGCAGCTGTAATAGCAGCTTTAAAAGGTCAATTAAATTACAAAAATGTTAGAGATGTATCTCTGAGCACTGTTAAATTAAGTTCTTTTGTATTTGTGATATTAATTGGTGCCTCAATGTTCTCTCTCGTCTTTAGAGGCTTCAATGGTGATGAAATGATAGAGCATTTCTTAGGAACGCTTCCAGGAGGGTTATATGGTGCATTATTTATTGTTATGGCAGCAATCTTTATCCTGGGTTTTTTTTTAGATTATATTGAGATTATTTTTGTAATAGTGCCCTTAGTTGGTCCTGTTTTAATTGCCAATGGTGCTGATCCTTTATGGCTAGGAATTTTAATATCCTTAAATTTACAAACTAGTTTTATGACTCCACCATTTGGTTTTTCACTTTTCTTTCTAAGGGGAGTGGCTCCAAAAGAAATAGAAACCCAAAATATGTATAAGGGTGTTATGCCTTTTATAGCAGTTCAAATAGTTGCTTTATTTATAGTTGGTTTTTTTCCAGAAATAGCTACCTGGTTACCAGATAAATTATTTTAATAATTGACGGAGGGGCTTTGTCGCCCCTCCAAATTGAATTGCTTATACAGAATCTGGAAATTTGAAAGGTAAATTTCTAATTCTAGCGAATTCAGATTCACCTTTTGTAGACCAATCCATAATATTTTTTCTAAATGATAAAATATGATTACAGATAGCTTTAGTTTGAGAGTCAATTGATCCTCTCTCTTCCATTACCTCACCAGCTGCGTTCCCAAGAGCGATAAGTAATTCATCTGGGAAAGTCTTAAGTTGAACTCCATGTTCATTAAGTAACTTACCTAAAGCTGGACCATTTAAAGCTTGAAAACGACTAAATACATCAACGTTGAAAGCTTTGGCCATTTCCATCATGAGTGCTTGAGTATCTGCATCAAGTCCCTCCCACTCCTTTAAATCAATAGAAAGATCTAGAAGAGTTGAAGGCTCGTGCCAACCAGGTCCATAGTAGAACTTAGCTGCTTGATGCATACCAAGACCTAAGTCTGCAACAGGACAAATCCATTCTGCTGCATCAATCGCACCAGAGGCTAGTGAAGTAAGGATATCAGGACCTCCCATCAAAACAGCTGTTGCTCCTAATTTTCCAATTGTTCTTCCACCAAGACCAGGCATACGCATTTTTAAACCTTTATAATCATCAGCTGTGTTCATCTCTTTATTGAACCAGCCCCCCATTTGGTTACCAGTATTACCCATTGGTAAAAATTTTACACCGAGCTCATTATAAATTTTATCAGCAGCCTCAATTCCACCACCATAATAACACCAAGCATTTTGTTCCATCGCATTCATACCAAAAGGTCCAGTAGCAACAAATTCAATTGCATCTGATACATTGGTCCAATAATAAGGTGCACCATAAGCCATTTGTGCAGTACCTTCTCTTACAGCATCGAAAGACTGCAGACCAGGAACAAGTTCACCAGGGTAGTAAACTTTCATTTTTAGTTTATCAGAGTATTTATTTATATTATCTGCGTATGCAGCAATGGCTTGCCCTAAAAGACCAGCCTTACCAAATGCACAGCAAACAATCCATTCTTTATGCCCTCCTGATATCGCAGGTGCTGGCAAAGAAGAAACTGCGGCAGCACCAAGTGCAACAGCACCGGCGCCTTTAAGGAAATTTCTTCTCTTAATGGACTTATTTTTTGTTATTTTTTTTGCCATTCTAATTATTCCTCCTAGATAAAAATAATAATTATTTTTTGTTTGTAATTATTATACCAATAATGACCGATAAAATACCAGCGTAATGATAGATTTCCAAAGTTTCGCGAAAGACTAAAAATGCAAGAATACCGCCAAATATTGGCATTAAATGTAAAAAGGGACCTGATTTATTTGGACCAATCAGAGCAACACCAGTATTCCAACACATATATGAAATAATGCTTGGAAAAATACCCGTGTACCCAATCACTAATAATGTTTTTTGATCAATATTTATAAAGTTATCTTGAATAAATATATCGTATATGTAGACGGGAAACAAAAGTATCACTGTAAAAACAAACGATAAATACAAAAAACTAAAGCCAGATACTCCTGTCTCATTTTTTTTTAAAAATATCGAATAGAGCGCCCAAGATGTTACAGCTAATAATATAAATAAATCTCCAAAATAAAATTCGGATTCAAAAATATTATGAAAGCTACCTTTTGCAATAACATAGCAAACTCCAATTAAAGAAATGAAAATACCTATCATCTGAAAAATATTTGTTTGAGCTTTATAAAGTAATTTATTTAATAAAATTATAAGCATTGGAGTTGTAGAAATAATAAGAAGAGAATTTATTACAGTGGTCGCTGTTAATCCTAGGTATACTAGTGTATTAAAAAGAGTAGGGCCTGTTAAAATAATTAAAAAAATCATCATAGGTTGTTTTTTTAGGAGAGGTAATTCTTTAACGGCTTTTTGAAGACAAAATGGAGTAAGGATTATAAAAGCAATAACCCAACGATAAAATGCTAGAGATAAAGGTGACACAATATTTTCAAGTGAAGAGAACCTCCCTATTACAAAGTTTCCAGACCAAAAGAGTGATGCAAAGCACAAAAATATTGCTGCTTTTAAAGATGTACTCACAAGAAATAAGTTTTAAATTTTTTCAATAGCAATTGCTAGACCTTGTCCACCGCCAATACACATACTCGCGACACCAATTTTTTGTTTTGTTCGTCTTAATTGATGAGCCAAGGTTGTGACAATTCTCGCACCAGAACAACCAATTGGGTGACCTAATGCGATAGCTCCCCCAGCAATATTTAATTTATTTGGATCTATTTTTAATGATCTTTGAACTGCAACCGAGGTTGCAGCAAATGCCTCATTAATCTCAACGAGATCAAAATAACCAATATTAACACCCATTTTCTTCATTAATTTCTGTACAGCCGTTATAGGAGTGACTCCCATATAATCGGGGTTGCCGGCAGATGATGCCCAAGATAAAATTTTTGCTATAGGTTTAATTTTATTAGAATTTATGTAATTCTCAGAAGCTAAGGCTAAAAAACTAGCTCCATCATTTAAAGAAGAGGCATTACCAGCTGTAACTGTCCCAGACTTTTTAAAGACAGCTTTAAGGTTTCCAAGTTTAACAAGAGTAGTGTCTTTGCGAACCTCATCTTTGTTAGGTGATTTTATCAATTCATTTTTATAATAATTATTTTTTATAGCCTTATAAGTTTTTAGATATGACTGATAGGCAAATTGATCTTGGTCTTGTCTAGTGACAGTGTATCTTCTTGAGACATTTTCTGCAGTTATGCCCATATGCTCTTTTGAAAAGGCATCCGTCAATCCATCGTTTACAAGAGTGTCAATAAAAACATTGTTCCCTAATTTTTTTTCACCTGTCCTACTTAAATAAGTATGACGTGCTCTAGACATACTCTCCTGCCCACCTACAATTAATAGTTCAGACTCGCCTGAATAAATTTTAGATGAACCGTCAATGATAGCTCTCATGCCACTGCCACAAACTTGATTTACAACATAAGCGAATGAAGACTGTTGCATTGCTGAATTTAAAGCAACTTGCCTGGCTGTATTCATACCAAGACCACTTGTTAAGACCTGTCCTAAAACAAGCCCTTCTATTTCTTTAGTATTGATTTTTTTATTTCTTTCAAATAAATCCTTAAGGCAAGAAACTCCTAAATCCACTGACTCTGTTTTTTTGTAGTTTCCAAGATAGGCTCCTATGGGTGTTCTAACTGCATCAATTATAAAAACATCATTCATTTATATTAATCGCCCTATATTCACTTACTGACTCAGGATTTGCCAATGATCCTAGATTTTGCACTTTATCATTATTGATGATTTTTTTGACAAGTATTTCAGAATTTTTTCCACTTTTTGTTCTTGGAATGTCATTCACCACTAATACCTTCCAGGGAACATGTCTTGGACTAAGAGATGTTTTGAGGTGTTTTTTTAATACCGATCTAAAATCAATGTTGATTTTTGAGTTAGATAATTTCAAAAAAAGAACAATTTTTTCATCATTTTCAGTCATATATCCTGTCGCCAAACAATCCTCAATCCAATGAAATTTTTGCAAACTATTATAGATTTCTCCCGTCCCTATTCTTACACCTCCTGGGTTTAATGTAGCATCTGACCTTCCAAATATTATATAACCTCCATTATTTGTTTTTTTTACATAATCTCCGTGAGCCCATATATTTGGAAATTTTTCAAAATAAGCAGATTTATATTTTTTATTAAGTTTATCATTCCAAAAGTAAATGGGCTTAGATGGAAAGGGGGTCTTACATACTAACTCACCCGTTTTTTTTGTCGGTTTGCCATTTTCATTGTAAACATCAATGTTCATACCAAGACCTGGTCCTTGAATTTCACCGGAATACACAGGTAGGGTTGGTATACCTAACATGAAACATGAGACAATATCAGTACCTCCGCTCACTGAGTGTATGAATGATTGAGAATTTAAATTTTTATTTATAAATTTAAAAGTGTCTGGACTTAGAGGAGAGCCAGTAGATATAAAACAGCTAATTTTTTTTAAAACGTTTTTTTTATTAGATTTGTAATTGTTCTGGATAGTTTCATAAATCTTTGCACCAGCACCTAACATTGTTGATTTAGTATCTTTTGTCATACTAATAACTCGATTAGTATTTGGGTAAAATGGAGATCCATCATAAAGAACAATTGTAGATCCTAATAATAAGTTTGAAACAGTCCAGTTCCACATCATCCAACCACAAGTTGTTAAAAAAAGCATCTTATCTTTTGATTTAACATTTGTATGTAATGCTAGTTCTTTTAAGTGCTGTAGAAGTGAGCCACCGTGACCATGTGTAATACATTTGGGAAGCCCCGTAGTTCCACTTGAAAATAAAACATAAAGAGGGTGGTTAAAATCTAATAAGACATTTTTATTAATTCTATTATATTTTTTTTGAGAGAGGATTTTTTTAAATTGAGATGTATTCTTATTGGAAGGGTAACTAGTTTTTAAAATTCTTGGATTATTTAAGTTTTGTTTAAGTAATCTTAAGTTTTTTGAATAAACAAATTTTTTGCCATTGTAAAAATAATGATCAGCGATAATTAGCAGTTTAGGTTTTAATTGCGAAAACCTATCGATTACAGCTTGTGTTCCAAAATCAGCGGAACAAGAAGACCAAACCGCACCTATTTTAGAGGCTGATAAAAAACTAATTATTGTGTCGGGTATATTGGGAAGATATCCAACTACTACATCACCTTTTTTAATACCTAAGCCTTGAAGGAAGTTGCTTAAAGCATTGACTCTTTTGTTTAAATCACCGTAGGTAATTATTTCTTTGTATTTATTTTCTCCAATAAATTCAATTGCTGTATCTAAAGAATTATTTTTATAAATTAAATCATAGTAATTAAGATTACAGTCATTAAAAAAAGTAGAATTCCAAAAATAATTTTTTTTATTATAAGCTTTGAATGATTTTTTTTTCTCCAAATTAATATTAAAATATTCAACTATAGACTCCCAGAAGTTTTGTGGATTATCATTGCTCCACCTCCAAAGTTTATTATAACTTGAAAATTTTTTAAGAAATTTTTTCTCTAAATATAATTGAAATTTAAAAAGATTTGTTGATTTTATAAATTTATTAGTTGGTTCAAATAATTTATCCATCTTTATTTTTCATTAAGCTATGAAGCACTTTAGGTATCTTACAAGGAGCTCCTTGGGAGTTAACACAAACTATCAAAATTTTGGATCTAAAAATAATTTTATTTTCTTTTAAGAGATTTTGTTCAAGTTCAAATGAAGCATTTTTAAGAACCAAAACTCTACTTTGAACATTTAATCTGTCCTCAAGTTTACAAGATTTAATATAGTCACATTCAATTTTTTTAACTAAAAAAAGTCGATCATAATCTTTGAGTAATGTGGTGAGGGTGAAACCTAATTCATTAATCATTTCAGTACGTGCTCTTTCAATAAATTTCAAATAATTTGCATAATACACTACTCCACCGGAGTCTGTGTCTTCGTAATATATTTTCAAAGTGTATTGGAACATTAAGATGTTAGGCCTAAATACAATATATAAGTAATTATAATTATAACTATGCCAAAGATTAAATATCTATAATCGTTCATTTAATTTACTCTGTAGGAAATTATTAGGATATCTTCTCTCTTTTAAAATAGTAAATCATTTTGTGTTTTGACGAGACGTCTGATTTGTCTTTGATAACGTTCACTAACTCCCAACCCTCTTTTCCACCTTTATTGAGCCAGTCATTTTCTGACTCTAATTCTTCATCATCTAAGTATTGAGTGTAAATTCTGTACTCCCACTTTAAATGTTTTTTTTTATCAAATACTGGGTTAATCATTTCTTTTTGCTCTTATGCATTTAAATTATAGAAAAACCAAACTGCAGAGAAACACCACATTGTGAGAAAAATTTTACCCAATTTATCTGCTTTTTTGAAATGTGACTTCATTTCATTCAATTGACCATCGTTTTGCTGATCTTTATTATTGGGAAAATTCTTTAATTTTTTTTGATAGAAGAATTTATATATATTTATTACACAGGTCCATCCTGTTAGAATGTAGAAAATAGAACTAGATAAAGTAGACATTATTTTATTTTAAAGGAATTAAAAATTAATAAAATCAATAATTGGTTCCGTAGTGTAACGGATAGCACAAATGACTTCGGATCATTTAGTCAGGGTTCGAATCCTTGCGGGACCGCCAAGTAAATTTTTTTAATTGATTTAAATTCAAATCCTCTGGAAAATTTTTAAAAATGTCTTTTAAACCTATGATAATTACGTATGTAATAATGAAACTCATAACAGTATCGCTCAAAAAATGATCTCCCTCCATAATTCTTAATAATGAAATTAAAAGAATAAAGGCATAAGCAAAAGAATTCCATGAGGTCTTATTAAAAATAATTAATAAAGCCAATGATAGCGTGAAGAAAGATACGTCTCCTGAAACAAAACTACAATTAGTGCTACAATAATCAACATTTAGCCATGGTATAGTAAAGGGCTCTTGACCACCAAACTGGATTGTATCATTCGGTCGTGCTCGCCCCCATAGATTTTTAAAAATAGAATTAACAACAATACCCGTTCCAACAATAAGACAAGAAAATAAGTAAGCCCATTCCCTTACAGGAATATTTAAAATTTTTTCTTTAAAATAAATTTGTTTTATAACTGCAGCTATAGGAACAAAGAAAACTAGTAATGCCAAAAGTGGGAGCAACATTTTGCGAATAAAGAAAATAAACCAATCTGACTCAGTGGCGATAAATTTACCATCCTGTCCGAAGAATAAACCACTAACCGTAATGTCCAAGGAAGGAAATAAGAAGAACACAATAGAAAGCAATAGAGTTATTGTGAGGGTTTTAAAGTAAAAATTAAAATTCAAATAAAGAGAGAAAATATTTTTATAAACTTTGGCAATATAACTTGAAATTATGTTTACATTTGAATTAGGAATAAGTTTTTCATCTCCTATAGTAAACAATATTTTTTTGCTAGCTAAATTTTTTGAGATAAGTATTGAGGACAGGTATGCAACTAATGCCCCTCCAAAAATATCACTTATAAAATGAGCGCCGACTATAACTCTAGTTGAAGCAATTATAATAGCTACTGTTATCAGAATGTTTTTAATTTTAGGAAACAAGAGTACCATACAAAAGATAAATGCAAAGATAGTTGCCGTATGACCAGATGGGAATGAATGCCACTTCGAGTCAAAGCTTATAATACTTAGAGATTTTTGATCAAAACCATTAAACAAAACTGGTCTAGGTCTCCCAATTATGTGTTTTAATATTTGTGTGACTATTCCACTTAATAAAATATTAAAAAAAATAAATAAACTAATCTCACTTATAGTATTAAGGATGTGATTTTTACTTTTAATTACTTTAACTAGTGCCCATGTTAAAATAGTAGGTACGAAAAAATATAAAGAGTCTCCAAAATGAGTAAGAGCTCCGAAAAGTGACTTAGTTTGATAGTTTAAGCTATGAAAGAATGAAGCTATAGAGTAATCGAATAATAAGAAAAAAAGAGCACCAATTAATAAATAAATACTTACTTTTTTTTCTTTAGCATTTAATTGATTTAAAAACGTCATAATTTTTTAAAATTAAGATTAATATAAGATTTTGATGTCAAATCTAATATAGTTTTATTTACAGCCTCCCTATCGTCTATTGGTGTGTTATCGATCGAGCTAAATGTTAGTGCTATTTGACAATCAGAAAAATAATCTGGATCGATTTTATCACTAAAAAATAACACTAAATCCAATGGATGATCCTTTTCTAATATAAATTCAGTTTTTTGTATATCACAATTAAGCTCATTAACTAAAGTATCAGGTATGACAAAACTTAATGTTTTTGACATATATTGAGAATAAAAAAATATCAGTGAAAAAAATAAACTTAAAATTAGGGAAAATGAGATAGTTTTATATACGGCAGTTATAGATTTTTTCTGCGATGAAAAAATAGGATTAATTAATGAGGCTAAAATTATCGAACTATAGAAGAGGTAATTAATATGGGGTATGTCTGACATATTTTGATAAAGAGATGTATCAAAATAAATAATGATAGCTGGTATGAAAATAAGACTAATTAAAAAAATTTTTGACCATTTTAAATCTACAAATTCTAATGTTCTAAAAATGTAAATGGACATTATTGGTAACATAAACACCAATATTGATAAGTTTAATTTATTTGAGAAAATAAATAAAAACCAAGAAATAATTATTAATGAAAAAAATGTTATTAAATCCTTGTTCCAATTAACTCTTTTGAAAACATTATAAAATATAGCGATAATCAACAGACTTATTAAAGGAAGTAAAAAAATAATACTCTCTATGATTCTTTGCATCAAAATAGATGAATCATAGTTTATGGGAGAAAGGTTATCTGTTTCATCAATACCCTGAATAATTAAAAATATTAAAGCTATTATATATATTGAGCAAAGATAAGAAATTAAGCTCAATCGTTTTTTCTTTTCTAACTTTAAATTAAATAATTTTAATATAGTTAAAAATGAGATTAAAATAATAAAAAAGAAATTATTTAAAATTAATGCAATTAAACTAAAAAAAATAAAAAAAAGTACATTTAAAATCTTTTCTTCATCAAAAATTCTTATTAAATAATAAATTATTAATAAAGTAATTAATCCAGAAAGAAGAGAGCCATTAATGGTTGTTATTGAAATCAAAATTGTGCCACTAAATAATACTGCAGTAAGTGGCATTAAATAATGAAGGTCATAAAATTTTAATTTAATAATTTTATAGGTGAATAAAATTATTAATCCCAAGTAAATAAAATTTAGGAGTCTTAATAAAATGTAATTATCTATGGCAAATACATTAGATACCATGATAGCAATATTTAATAATATTAAATGCGGATTTATAAAATCTAAAAAATTTGAAACTAAATTATTATTTTTTAACGAAATTAATAAATTTAAATCATCAGTAAAATAGTAAGGTGTGCCTAAACTAATTGTTGCTAACAAGCATACCCAAATGATGCTGTAAAAAATAGTGGGTATACTTTCTGGGAATCTAAAGAGGTTCATTTTTTTGATTTAACTAAGTTTAGTAGCATATAGATCTAATTTATTCTATATATTGTGGTTATTTCAATTTTCTTGATGTTATTTTTAGTCCTATTTATAATGATATTTAAAGATTAATTTCTTTTTACAGCCTTATAGAAGCGGCTTTTTTCTTAGTGGGCCACTTCTTTCTAAAAGGGTTAGGACAAATTGTTCTAACCCTTTTTTGATTTCTATATTATCCTTTTTAAGAATGCTCAAGTTAATTTTCATGATACTCTTTTTTTTTATTGGATACTTTCTAGCTGATACAGAGTTAGTAGATATTCCATTTAGAAATATACCTTATTTAGAAAGTTTATATGAGGTTGTAGATTAAAAATGATTAATACAGATAGAGTTTTACATGGCTTCACAGATCTTAAGAATTTAAATTCACTTGGCCCTATTGTTCTTAACCAAGCAAAAGGTATCTATGTTTATGATCAAGATGGAAAAAAATATTTAGATGCCAATTCAGGTTTGTGGAACTCGGTAGTTGGTTTTGATCACCCAAGAATGGTAGAGACTGCAAAAAAACAGTATGAAAAATTTTCTGGTTATCACGCTTTTTTTGGAAGGATCTCTGAGCCAGCAGTAGAGCTTGCAGATAAATTAATTGAAATCTCTCCTTTTACAGATGGTAAAGTTTTTTTTACAAATTCAGGCTCTGAAGCAAATGATACCACTGTAAAATTATTGTGGTTTATAAATAAAAGAAAAGGTTATCCTAATAGAAGAAAAATAATTACTAGAATAAATTCTTATCATGGTGTAACGGCTGTCTCAGCGTCAATGACTGGAAAACCGTATAATAGTGAATTTGGTTTACCTTTAGATGGATTTATTCATTCTGCCTGTCCTCATTATTGGAAATATTGTTTAGAAAATGAGAATGAGGAAATGTTTACAAAAAGGATGGGTGAGGATTTAGAAAATTTAATTCAAAAGGAAGGGCCTGATACAGTGGCTGGTTTTTTTGCTGAACCAGTCATGGGAGCAGGAGGTGTCATACCTCCATCAAAAGGGTATTTTGAAATAGTTCAAAAGATTTTAAAAAAATACGATATTCCATTTATCGCTGATGAGGTAATTTGTGGTTTTGGTAGAACAGGTAATCTATGGGGATCTGAAACATATAAAATTAATCCCGATATTATCATTGCATCAAAATGTATAACTTCAGGGTTCTTTCCACTTGGTGCGGTCATTTTAGGAGAAAAAATGACAAAAGAAATGATGGAGGCTTCCTATAAAGCAGAAGAATTTTTTCATGGCTTCACTGCTGGTGGACACCCCGTTGGTTGTGCCCTCGCCTTAGAAGCAATAGACATTATAATTAATGAGAAAATGATTGAAAATGTAAGACACCTTGAACCCATATTCATGGGTGGTTTAAAAAAATTTGAAAATTTAGAATTTATAGGAGAATCGCGCGGCATAGGTTTAATGGGCGCTTTAGAGATGGCTCAAGACAAAAAAAATAAAATTCCTTTTGATGGTGCAATTTCTATTGGTGAACGTGTTGCTAATAAGTGTATCGAAAACGGTTTAATATGTAGACCCCTGGGTCCTTCAATTGTTTTATGTCCCCCTTTTATTACAACTGAAGAAGAAATGGATATAATCTTTGAAACTTTAGAGAAAACTTTAAAAGAGGTATTTAGTGAGGTTAAATCTTTAGGATAATAGAACCCGAAGTCTTTCTATTTTCCATATCCGTGTGAGCATCAGCTACATTATCAAGATCATATCTTGTCATTTTATCTAATTTAATTTTATCCTTAACTATCATTTCAAATAATTTCTGACTTGCGTTTTCAAGCCAGTTTCTGTTTGCATAAAAATGAAAAAGTGTTGGTCTAGTCAAATAAAAAGATCCAAAAGCCAAATCAGTCATTTGTATATCTTTATAGGGGCCTGATGATTGGCCAAAACTAACTAACATCCCATGCTTTTTTAGACATTTAAATGAACTAAACATAGTATCTTTACCCACGCTATCATAAACCACATCAAGGCCTTTATTGTTTGTAATTTGCATCACTTCCTCTAAGAAATTTTTTTCAGAATAATTTATTACATCGTCAAATCCTCTTTGCTTTGCCAATAAACATTTTTCAGAATTACCTGCAGTACCTATTGATTTTGCACCAATTTCTTTTATCCATTGTCCTGCAATTAATCCCACACCTCCAGCTGCAGCGTGAAATAAGACCTCATGATCGCTTTGCAAATTAAAACTGTCACAAAGAAGATATTTAGCTGTTAGTCCTTTAAGAGTTGAAGCAGCAGCTTGATCATAAGATATGCCATCAGGTATGGAAACTACAAGGTCTTCTGATATTATTCTATGAGTTGAGTAAGCATTATTTGGCTGTGCGTATGCTACACGATCGCCTATTTTAAAATTATTAACATCTGGGCCTACGGCCTCTACTTCCCCTGCACCCTCAGAGCCAAGAACAAGATCTGTGTCTACTGGCCAAGGGTATAATCCTGCCCTAAAGTAAATGTCAATAAAATTGACCCCGATTGCTCTATTTTTGATCAAAACTTCATTTGACTTAGGCTCAGAGAAATCAATACTTTTTTTTTGAAGAACGCTTATATCACCAGGCTTCTCAGCAACAATTGAATACATTGAAAGAACTTATCATCAAAAAAAATGAATAAATAGTCTATTTAAATATCTTGAAATTCTAATTTGAAATACCAAATAAATATTAGGAGAAATTGCCACTAGGAATTTCTTAATTAACGCAGGTTTTAAAAAACTGCAATTAACAATTAACGCTTAAGGAGGTTAATTATGACTACATTTGACTTATCTCCTCTATGGAGATCATCAGTTGGTTTCGATGAGTTTGATAGACTTTTTGATACTGTTTTTTCTACAAATAACAAAGGTTCTTCCTATCCACCATACAATATTGTCAAAAATGACAAAAATATTTACCAAATAACTATGGCAGTGGCTGGATTTGGTGACGACCAAATTGATATATCCCAAGAGGGAAATTTATTAACTGTTAAAGGAGAAATGGGTGACGATAAAACTGATAATAAATCAGAATACCTTTATCGAGGAATTGCCAACAGAAATTTTGAAAGAAAATTTGAATTAGCTGATACTGTAAAAGTTATAAAAGCTGATTTAAAAAATGGTCTGTTAAGTATAAATCTCGAAAGAGAGATACCCGAACACCAAAAACCAAGAAGAATAAAAGTTAATACTAATTCTAAACTTTTATCAGCTTAAATAAAATTTGGGCTGCTTTTTACAAGCAGCCCTTAAATTTAATCTAATTGGGAAGCAACAAATTCCCAGTTTACCATGCTATCTAAGAAAGCTTTTAAGTAATCAGGTCGTTTGTTTCTGTAATCTATATAATAAGAGTGTTCCCATACATCACAGCCTAGAATTGGCTTCATCCCATCAACCAAAGGGTTAGAAGCATTAGGTGATTTGGTGACAACCAATTTGCCATTATCAATAGCAAGCCAAGCCCATCCAGAACCAAATTGTGTGACTCCAGCTTGGATAAATGCTTCTTTGAATTGGTCAATCCCACCTAAGTCAGATGTAATTCTGCTTTCTAATTCTGATGGAATTGAGCCACCTCCATTAGGTTTCATGCATTGCCAAAATAAAATGTGGTTCCAATGTTGGCCTGCATTATTAAAAATTCCTGCCATAGATGGATCTTTACTTGATTTTACAACTATTTCTTCAAGAGAAGAGTTTTGCATATCAGTATCTTTCACAAGATTATTTAAATTTGTTACATATGTTTGATGATGTTTGCCATGATGAAAATCAAGAGTTTCTGATGACATATATGGAGCTAAAGCATCACTTGCATAAGGTAAGCTAGGTAATTCAAAAGTCATATTTATTTCCTTTAATTAAAATTCTTAATGCGTATTTTTTATATTATTGTTGATCTAATGACAACCATTGAAGAAATAATAAGATAAAACATGAAGAATATAGTCAGTGTTCAGTCGACAGTCTTAAATGACAAAGTTGGAAATCATGCAGCTCGCTCAATTTTAAGCGATAAAGGTTACAAATTTTATGAAATACCCACTGTGATTTTAACCTCTCATAAAGGTGTTAAAAATACAATTCAAATTAGTGATGATAATTTAAATCCATGGATAATTTTTAATAAGATAAAGCAAACATATGAATTAAGTTTAAATGATTTGACGATTGTCGGCTACACACCCAATTTAAAAGTTTCAAAATTAATCAGCAAAATAATTAAAATACAAAATAGAGTTATATTAGATCCTGTCATGGGAGATATAGGAATAGGGTTTTATGTAGAAAAAGATGTTGCTAATTTTTTTAAAAAAATAATGACAAAAGTCAAATATATCTCAGCAAATTTCTTTGAGTGGTCTTACTTAAATAATAAAGATGTAGATAATTATAAACTAGGAGAAATTATAGCTGATCTTAAATCTTTCACTAAAAGATTTAATAGCCAAGTATTAATTAGGAGCGTGCCAAAAAATAAAAAATTAATAAATATATTATGTAACAAAAAAGATATTTTTATAATTGAAACGCCTTATATAAATTTTAAAGAACGATTTCATGGGGCGGGCGATCAGTCTACTGCTTTGTATGCACACTATATCTTTAAGAAAAATACAACTAGAGAGATTTTAGAAAATGTTACAAATGATATCTATGGTATCTTACTTGAAAACAAAACTTATACAAAAATAGAGAAAAGAAAATTTAGAGCTAAGAACTTAAATAATCTTTAATAAGTATTTCTGCAATTTGTACAGTATTTAAAGCAGCCCCTTTTCTTAAATTATCAGAGACACACCAGAAGTTTAAACCATTTGGAATAGTAGTATCTCTTCGAATTCTACTGATGTACACTGGATCTAAGCCTGCAGACTCAATAGGGGTGACATATCCTTCATCAGCTCGATAATCTATCATTTTCAAACCTGGTGATTTTTTAAAAATTTCCCTAACTTGGTCCTCATCATACGGTTTATTAAATTCAACATTTACTGCTAAAGAATGAGAAACAAAAACTGGAACACGAACACAGGTTGCTGTTAATTCAATGTCTTGATCAAGTATTTTTTTTGTTTCATAAAACATTTTCCACTCTTCTTTAGTTTGTCCATCATCTAAAAAAACATCAATATGTGGGATAACATTAAAAGCAATTTGTTTAGTAAATTTCTCTTTAACGACTGCTTCATTAGCATAAATTGATTTTGTTTGATTAAATAATTCATCTGCGGCTTCCTTACCGGCTCCTGAAACTGATTGGTAAGTTGAAACAACAATTCTTTTTACATTAAATTGATCGTGTAAAGGTTTAATTGCAACTAGCATCCCCATGGTTGAGCAGTTTGGATTTGCAATAATATTTTTTTTTCTAAAATCTTTTAACGCCTCTGGATTGACTTCAGCAACTACTAATGGGACATCTGGGTCTGTTCGAAAATGCGAGGTATTATCTATGACTATACATCCTTGTTTAGCTGCCATAGGAGCAAACTCACTAGATACTTTTGCTCCAGGAGAAAAAATAGCTATGTCAGTATCTGAAAAATCATATTCAGCTAAGTCAGCAACTACTACCGACTTGTTTTCTCCATAATCAATTGTACTCCCTTTAGAGCGGGATGAAGCTAAAGCGATTAAATCAGAGTATTGAATTTCTTTTTCATCGATTATATCTAAGACCTCTCTTCCAACATTTCCAGTCGCTCCGACAACAGCAATTTTAGGTTTTTTTGAAGAAGCCAAGTTAAATTCTTTCTATAATTAAATCACCCATTTTAGAGCAAGAAACAAGTGTTTGGTTTTCATCTGTGTAAATATCTCCTGTTCTATAACCCTCAGAGAGGATTTGTTGAACAGCATTTTCTACTTTATTCGATAATTCAGGTTTATTAAGGTTATATTTCAACATCATTGATAAACTTAAAATAGTAGCAATAGGATTTGCTTTATCTTGGCCAGCAATATCTGGAGCACTTCCATGAACAGGTTCGAAAAGACCATGCCTTTTTCCATTTTTTTCTGCGCCTAATGAAGCTGATGGTAACATTCCCAGTGACCCAGTTAACATGGCAGCACAGTCACTAAGAAGATCACCAAAAAGGTTATCTGTAACTATAACATCAAATTGTTTTGGATTTCTAACTAACTGCATGGCACAGTTATCGGCTAACATATTGTCTAGGGTAATATCAGAAAAATCTTTATGAGTCTGTTTAACAACCTCTCTCCAAAGGACACCTGTTTCCATAACATTAGCCTTTTCAACAGAAGTAACTTTATTATTTCTTTTACTAGCTAAATCAAAGGCGACTCTGGCAATTCTATCAATTTCATAGTCATGGTAAACTTGTGTGTCGATCGCTTTTTTACCATTTGATGTATCCTCAATTCCTCGTGGTTGACCGAAATATACACCCCCCGTTAATTCTCTTACTATCATTATATCTAAATTATTTACTACATCATTTTTTAAAGTTGAAGCGTCAACAAGTGCATCAAAAACGAGGGCAGGTCTCAAATTTGCAAAAAGTTCTAACTCTTTCCTCAAACCTAATAGTCCAGCTTCAGGTCTCTTTGATCTTTCTACATCATCCCACTTCGATCCACCAACTGCTCCCAATAAGATAGCATCAGAGTTTTTTGCCTTTTCTAAGACAGCCTCTGTTAATGGCTCACCATTGACATCAAAAGAGGCCCCTCCAACTAAATCTTTTTCATAAATAGCATCAAGACCTTGTTCGTTTAATTTTTCAATAACTCGGATTGTTTGATCTGCAACTTCTACACCTATTCCGTCACCTGGTAAAACTAAAATTTTAGAGCTCATTTAATTGTCCTTAAATAACCAAGGTTTTTTATTTTTTTTTTCTTCTTCATAGGCGCTAATTTTGTCTTTATATCCAAGAGTAATGCCTATGTCATCTAATCCCTGCAAAAGTCTATCTTTTCTAAATTCTTCAATTTCAAAATTAATTGAATGGTTGCCCGCTTTAACAGTTTGCTCTGGTAGATCGATGCTAAACTCAATTTGATTTGTAGCTGCTGTCATTAATTGATCAAGTTGTTCAGGACTGACAACAATCGGTAAAATACCATTTTGAAAGCAATTATTATAAAAAATATCAGCAAAACTTGTTGAAATTACACACTTAATTCCAAAATCTTTAAGAGACCAAGGAGCGTGTTCTCGACTAGAGCCACATCCAAAATTATCTCCTGCTACTAATATTTTAGATTGATCAAAAGGCGATGTATTTAATACAAAATCCTTAATTAAATTTCCATCACTATCATATCTCATCTCATAAAATAAGCTAACCCCAAGGCCAGTTCTTTTTATAGTCTTAAGAAATTGCTTCGGGATGATCATATCTGTATCAATATTTACTATTGGTAAAGGTGCTGCGATCCCTTTTAAAGAATTAAACTTATCCATCTTAGGTGAAATCTCTTATATCTGAAATGTTCCCAGTAATAGCAGAAGCTGCCGCAAGTTCTGGGCTCATTAAATGAGTTCTTCCACCTCGACCTTGTCGACCTTCGAAATTTCTATTTGAAGTTGAGGCGCATCTTTCGCCAGGTTTTAATTGATCAGGATTCATACCAAGGCACATAGAGCAACCAGCCTCTCTCCATTCAAAGCCAGCATCTTTTAAAATTATATCTATTCCCTCTTCTTCTGCTTGCTTTTTAACCAAACCTGATCCTGGTACTATCATAGCTTGAACATGCGAAGCGATTTTTTTATCCTTAACTATAGAAGCAACTTTTCTAAGATCTTCAATTCGACCATTGGTACAAGAACCAATGAATATTTTATCTAATTTTATATCTGTTATTTTTGTTCCAGGTTTAAGACCCATGTATTCAAGGGATCTCTCAATACTTTTCTTTTTATTTTCTGTTTGAGCGCTACTTGGGTTTGGTACCAATCCTTTTACAGATACAACATCTTCAGGACTAGTGCCCCACGTCACCATCGGATCAATCTCGGAGCTATCAATAACAATTTCATGATCATAGTTAGCATCATTATCTGATGGGAGAGACGACCAGTATTCCACTGCTTGATCCCAATGATCAGCACCAGGTGCATAAGGTCTTCCTTGAATATAGTTGAAAGTTGTTTGATCAGGGCTGATTAAACCAGCACGTGCTCCGGCTTCAATACTCATATTACATATGGTCATTCTTCCCTCCATAGAGAGTCCCATAATAGAGGATCCGGCATACTCGATTACATGTCCAGTTCCACCAGCTGTTCCAATCTTTCCGATTATATATAGGATTAAATCCTTCGAATTGACTCCAAAAGGAAGGTCGCCATTTACTGATATTCTCATGTTTTTTGCAGGGTTTTGAACTATTGTTTGTGTAGCTAATACGTGTTCTACTTCACTTGTGCCAATACCAAAAGCGAGTGCCCCAAATGCTCCGTGGGTAGAGGTGTGGCTATCCCCACAGACTATTGTCATTCCAGGTTGGGTAATCCCTTGCTCTGGTCCAATAATATGAACAATGCCCTGTCTCTGATCCATTAAATCAAAATATTGAATTCCATGTTCTTTTGTGTTTTTTGCTAAAGTTTCAACTTGTATTTTACTTTGTGGATCCTCAATATTTTGTCTATTTATTGTAGGAACATTGTGGTCTGCAACAGCTATGGTCGCTTCTGGTCGATGTACAGGACGATTAGAGATTTTTAATCCTTCAAAGGCTTGGGGACTGGTTACTTCATGGACTAAATGACGATCAATATATAAAAGACTTGTTCCATCTTCTCTTTGACCGACGAGATGCTCAGACCAAATTTTATCAAAAAGTGTTTTTGGGCCTTGGTTGCTCAAGATACTACTTAACTTAGCTTTTAGTTTCAGCCTCTTCTGCTTTTTTTTCAGCAGGTATCTCTTCTTTTGGCGCCTCATTAGGTTTAGAGACTTCTTGAGCAGATGCTACTTCTGTTTTGGTTTCTTTAGCAGTTTCTAAAGGTGCCTCTTCGGTTACAGGAGTTTCAGCTTTTTTTTCTTCAATTTGTTCCTCTGTAACTTCTTTGACGTCATCTATTGAAGATACATATTGTTTATCATCATATGCTCGACCGTCTGTTCTCTCAGCTATTCTTGCTTTTTTACCAGATAGGCCCCTGAGGTAATATAATTTTGCTCTTCTGACATCTCCAACTTTGATACGTTCAATTGAGTCAATAACGTTACTGTAAAGTGGAAAAACTCTTTCGACGCCCTCACCACTAGAAATTTTTCTAACAGTGAAAGATGAGTTAAGACCGTTATTTTTTTTTCCGATACATACGCCTTGAAATGCCTGGACTCTTTCTTTGTTTCCCTCTTTAATTTTTACATTAACTTTTACTGTGTCACCGGGTGCGAAATCTGAAACTTTTGAGCTTTTTAAAATTTGTTGTATTTGTGATTGTTCGTAATTTTTAATTATTTCATTCATTGTGTGCTCCATCCAATACTAATTTGTGGGTGGTATTAGAGCGCCATATTCTAATCATTTTTGTTTTTTTTTAAATACTTTTTAAATAAATCTGGCCTATTTTTTTCAGTATTTTCCAAAGAATTCTGGTGTTTCCATAAATCAACATCAGCATGATTGCCACTTAAAAGAACAGCTGGGACTTCTATGTCTGTATGGTCAGGAGTTACCCATGGGTTTGGTCTTGTAAATTGATCGTGTTCAACTAGTCCATTTTGAAAAGACTCATTAGAGTGAGTATCTTCGTTACCTAAGACACCAGGTTGTAATCTCATAAATGCCTCGATAAACAATAAAGATGCTACTTCCCCTCCATTTAAAATGACATCACTTACTGAGATCTCTTGAAATTCATAATAGTCAATCACTCTTTGATCTATTCCCTCATATCTACCATTTAATAAAATAAAATTTTGATTTGACTTATTTTGAATTAAGTCTTTTTGAGAAAAATTTTTCCCTTTGGCAGAAAAACAAATCTTTGTAAAGGTATCTAGCTCATCCTTATTAAAGTTTGCCTCAATAGCTTTGGAAATAATATCTGGTCTTAAAATCATCCCTGCACCACCGCTAAATGGTTTATCATCTACAGAGTTAGCAGACAGATCACTATAGTCTCTTATGTTGATAGTATTGATTTCAAAATGATTTTTTAATAGAGCCTTGCCTAGCAAACCATGTTGTAAAATACCAGGGAAAGCCTCTGGGAATAAAGTGAGGATATTAAATGTGGTCATTAATTTTTAATTATTATTTTTTTTTCTTTAATGTTTACCAAAGGAAAATTTTGTTCAGTGAATCTAAAAAATTCTCTTTTCATGCTCTTCGTAAAATATATTTCCAGTAAGTCTCCTGCTCCAAAATTCACGACTGAAGATACTTCACCTACTTTCTGGTCTTTGTTGTCCATTACATCTAATCCCTCTAAATCATGAAAGTAATATTCATTACCTTTTACAGGTGATAATTGTTCTTTTTTTAAAAAAATTTTTTTATTAACAAACTTTTCAATATCCGTCCTATTGTTTATCTCATTGATTGTTATAAGTGGGCTTTTTTTATCGAAAGAGACGAGTTTTAATTCAATAATTTTCTCGTCGTCTAAATAAAATTCTTTAAACTGATTTACATCACGATCATCATTTAAAAAACTGTGAAATCTTAGCAGACCCTTTGTTCCTTTGGGTCTGCCAATTACGCCAACTTGTATGAAATTTTTGTTAAAGGAAGTCACAAGAAAATTATTCTTTAAATTCCTCTTTATTATCGTCAGTTTTGTCTTCGGCAACCTCGGTTGAAACCTCCTCTGCTTTAGGTTCTTCCACTACAGGAGCTTCTTCTTTCTTCTCCTTGGGCTCTGTTGTTTCTTCTGATTTTACCTCTTGTTCAACTGGTTTTTCAGTTGCAGCTTCTTCAACAGGAGGTTGCTCATCTGAAGTGGATGTCTCTTCAGCAGGTTTTTCTGCTTCTACTTTTGCCGCTTCTTCAGCAGCTTTTGCATCCTCAGCTGCTTTTAATGCTGCTTCCTCTTTAGACTTAATTCTTTCCTGAGCTTTTGCCTTTGGTAAATGTTTTTTCGTCTTCTCAGTTATTTTTGGGGCTTCCATCATTCCTAATTCAAAGAGAATTTTTTGAACTCTTTCTGTTGGTAATGCTCCTACTTTTAACCAGTGCTCAGCTCTTTCTTTGCTTAGCATAACTCTTTCTTTGTGATCCTTCGGCACCATTGGATTAAAGTTACCTATTTTTTCAATGAAATTACCATCTCTGGGTGCTCTTTCATCAGCCACCACTATTCTATAAAAAGGTCTTTTCTTCGAACCTCCTCTTGCTAGTCTTATTTTAGTCGCCATGATCTCTCCCTTCTGTATTTAATCAATCGTTGGCATTTGGTTTCCACCTAATAAACTTTTAATTTTATTTGCAAAACCTGGTTTTTGAGCTTGTTTCATAAGTTTTTTAGTTTGCTCAAATTGTTTGAGAAGCCTATTGACTTCATGTACTTGTCTTCCAGACCCAGTTGCTATTCTTCTTTTTCTTGAAGCTTTTAGTAAGTCGGGGTCAACTCTTTCATTTTTAGTCATTGAACAAATAATTGCTATTTGATGATCAATAACTTTTTCGTCAAAATCTCCACTTTCCATCATATTTTTAATTTTGCTTACACCTGGCATATGTGACATCAGTCCAGACATACCTCCCATTTTTTTCATTTGTGAAAATTGCTTCAAAAGATCATTCATATTAAATTTCCCACTCAACATCTGGGACTGCAGACTTTCCATTTCTTTTTCATCAAAGTCTTTCTGTGCCTTTTCAACTAGTGATACAACGTCTCCCATGCCAAGTATTCTTGAAGCAATTCTTTCTGGGTGGAAAACTTCAAAATCTTCAATGTTTTCACCAGATCCAAAGAAACGAATAGGCAAACCTGTTTGATATTTTGCTGAGAGCGCAACTCCTCCTCTTGGGTCTGCATCCAGTCTTGTTAAGATAAATCCCGTAAGAGGTGCTGTGGAGTTAAAAGACTCTACAACACTTAAAGCTTGCTGACCCATCATAGAATCTAATACAAGTAAGTTTTCTTGTGGTTTTGCTATATCGTGAATAGTTTTTAGTTCTAAAAGTAGTTCCTCGTCTGTACTGATACGACCAGAAGTATCGATTATAAGAATATCTGATAAAAGTTTGTTACTTTGTTCAATTGCATTATTGACAATATCTTTTATGTTTTGGTTAATTGGTTCAATAAATTGAATATTATTTTTCTGAGATAAAATACTTAGTTGTTCAATCGCTGCGGGTCTTCTTAAGTCTGTTGATACTAATGCTACAGATTTATTGAGAGAATTTTGACAGTAATAGGCAAGCTTTGCAATAGATGTTGTTTTACCTGCACCCTGCAAACCACACATTAAAAAGATTGAAGGTTTATTTTTAAAATTTAGTTCACTGCTTTGTGTGCCGAGGATTTCTGTAAGTTCATCACTAACAATTTTAATAATTTGTTGTCCTGGCTGAACATTTTCAATTACCTTTTGGCCAAGCGCTTTGTCTTGAATTTTTTTAATTAAATCTTTAGAGACTCTTAGAGAAACATCTGCTTCTAATAGAGCTACTCTCACCTCACGCAAAGTTAACTCTAAATCTTTTTCAGTAATAGCTCCTTTATTTGAGAGGCCTTGAAAAATTCCAGTTATTTTATTTGTTATATTTTCTAGCATCAAAAAATAAAAAAAATCGGCGAATGATACTCATCGGCCGACTAATTTTTTCTTTATTAAGTGAAGTTTTTATATCACTATAGCGGGTCTATGAAAATACCTTTTATTAAAGCTCATGGGGCAGGAAATGACTTTGTAATAATAGATAAAAACGTTGATTTAATTAGAAAATCAAAAAAAATTATTAAAAAATTATGTGACAGACGATTTGGCATAGGCTGTGATCAATTGATTTTATTGAAAAAAGTTGGAGCGTACCATCAAGTTGCTTTTTATAATTCAGATGGCTCACTTGGAAAAAATTGTGGAAATGGGCTGCGTTGTGTCTATAAATATTTAGTTGAAGAAAAGAAAATCAATAATGTAATTATCAAAAGTCATAAATTTATCCATCACGGTAAAAAAACTGAAGAAGAATACAAAATCAATGTTGGAGAAGTAACTTTAGATTGGCAGAAAATACCCTTATCAAAAAAAATGGACACCCAAGGTATTCATATTAAAGGTATTAAAATACCTGGATTAGTAAAAATAATGACAGCAAATATTGGCAATCCCCATTGTGTGGTGTTAGTTAAAAATTTAGTATCAATTAAATTAAATCATCTAGGACCTTTGCTTGTAAAAAATAAAATTTTCCCTGATCAGGCAAACATTACTTTTGTTCAGGTACTCAATAAATCTAAAATCAAAGTATTATTTTGGGAAAGGGGTGGCGGGCATACGGTTGCCTGTGGTTCAGGGACGTGTGCGACAGCATTTGTTTTAAACTATAACGATATTGTGTCCTCTAAAATTGAAATAGTTACAGAACAATCAAAGTTAAAAACGGAAATTCAAGATAAGATGGTATATCTTCAAGGTCCAGCTGAATTAGTTTATAAATCAACTATTAATATATAAATGTCTAGGGTAGTTAATTTTGGATGTCGGCTAAATAATTTTGAAGGAAAGAAAATTGAGGAATTACTATCCAATAATAATGAAAATATAATTGTTATAAATTCATGTGCAGTTACAAATGAAACTGAAAGACAAGTAAGACAAACTATTAGAAGAATTAAAAAAGAAAATCCTGATAAAACAATTGTAATGACAGGGTGCGCTGCTCAAGTATCACCTGATAAATATTCATCAATGACTGAAGTTGATAAAGTTATTGATAATATCAGTAAACTAAAATCAGAAACCTGGATATCTTTGTCTAATGAAGAGTCCCAAATTGATTTCAAAGAGGACATTTTTGATTCACCTCAAGACATTCGCCCATCTTTAGATACAAACAATCTTAGCATCAGAGAAAGCCTTGTAATTCAACAAGGTTGTAATCATAGGTGTACGTTTTGTATTATTCCTTTTGGAAGGGGTAATAATAGGAGCTTTGATCCTTTTTACTTAATTGACGAAGTTGAAAGAGTTGTCGAGAACGGAGTCAAAGAAATAGTTTTGACAGGAGTGGATATATCTGACTATGGGAGTGATTTTGAGCACCGATATAGCATGAGCAATTTAATTTTAGATATTTTAGATAAAACTAAATTACAACGTCTACGTCTATCTTCAATAGACTGTGTAGAGATTGATGAACAATTTGATGAAGTATTGAAGGATCAAAGAGTGATGCCTCATCTTCACCTCAGTATTCAATCTGGTGATGACATGATACTTAAAAGAATGAAAAGAAGACATAACTCAAAAGATGTATTTGAATTTGTTAAACATTGTAAAAAAATTAGAGAAGATGTTACATTTGGTGCAGATATAATCGCTGGATTTCCTACAGAAACAGATGAAATGTTTGACAATACATACAGACTACTGAAAGAAAATGAAATATCTCACCTTCATATATTTCCTTTCTCTCCCAAAAATAATACCCCTGCATCAAGAATGCCTCAGGTTTCCAAATTAATTATTAAGAAAAGAGCAAAAAATTTAAGAGAACTAGGTGAGTTAATTTTAAAAAAAGTAAAATCTAAACTTTTCTTACCAAGAGAGGTTCTTATTGAGGAATTAAATTTAGGATTAGCTGTTGGATATGATCAAAACTATATCAAATATAAGGTTCCGTTAGTTGGCGTACCAGTTGGTGAAATTGTAAGAATTTAATGTTTTTTTTAAAAAAAATTTTCCAAAAAAAATTAAATTTTGATGAAATTGAAGATCTTTTATTTGAAAATGGTGTTGAGCCAAAATTTGCTGAATTAATAATTTCAAAAATAAAAGAAAATACATCAAAGGAAGAGGATATTAAAAAAGTTATTAAAAAAGAGCTACTAACTAAATTTGCAGAAAAAAAATTTGGCGGTTTTTCTCCTCAAAGTAAAAGCTTATATATAATTGCAGGTAATAACGGATCAGGAAAAACAACATTCATCGGTAAATTTATAAATCTATTTCAAAAAAACGGCTTAAATCCTGCTGTTATTGCAGCAGATACATTCAGAGCAGCAGCTATAGATCAACTCGAGCATTTTACCAAAAAATTTGAAGTACCCATTCATAAAGGTAATAATATGGAGGATCCATCAGCTGTTATTTTCCAAGGTATTGATAAAATGAAAGAAAATGATGTTGTGATAATTGATACATCTGGAAGACAACACAACAATAAAAATTTAATGGCAGAACTAAAAAAAATTTCAAATATAATTTCAAAGAAATCTGATCAATTTAATTTAATTCAAACTTTTTTGACTTTGGATGCTAATACTGGACTTGCATCCAAGCATATTATTGAGGGGTTTCGCGAATATATAACATTAGATGGAATTATTTTAAATAAGGTCGACTCTAATGCTAAATATGGAGCTCTTCTAACAATAATAAATGATTTTGACATACCTGTTGTATTTGAAGGGTACGGTGAAGGTATGAGTGACTTAAGAAAGTTTCAATTTGAAGAATATTTAGATAGACTCATATAATATGAAGCAGCTATTTGAATTTTTTCCCTTAATTGTTTTTTTTGCTGTTTACTATAAATCAGATAAAGATCTCTATTTAAGTATAGCTGCTGTAATAGTGGCTACATTTATTTCTCTCGTAGCTATCTATTTCAAAGAAAGAAAAATTTCTACAATGATGTTAGTAAGCACAGTTATCTTAGTTGTATTTGGTGGCCTGAGTATTTTTCTTAAAAATGAAATATTTTTTAAAATGAAACCCACAATCATAAACGCACTTTTTGCTATCGTTTTAATTGGAAGTACAATTATTAATAAACCTGTTTTAAAATTGTTATTGAATTCTTCTTTTAAATTAACTGATGAGGGGTGGGGGCTAATGAACAAAATGTGGTCCAGCTTTTTTGTACTTCTAGCTGTTTTAAATGAAATCGTTTGGCGAACTCAAACAACCGATGTTTGGGTTAACTTTAAAGTCTTTGGTATTATGGGAATTACAATTTTCTTTACTATAATTCAAATTCCGTTTCTAAAAAAACATTTTATAAATCAGCCTTAAGAGCTTCAATTCCCACTAGTTCTTTGTCCTCTAGTGCCTCAAGAAAAGCACCCCCGGCAGTTGAGACAAAATAAAAGTCTTCAAATTTTTCTTTTGCCATATTGATGGCTAAGATTGTATCTCCACCACCAATAACAACATCAGCTTGAGCTTTAGAAAGAAGGTGAGATAGATTAATAGATCCCTTCGAAAATTTGCGGTCCTCAATCATTCCCATGGGGCCATTCCACAAAATAATATCACTTTTTTTTACAAGATTTTCTAAAACTATATGTGAAGAGTCGGATATATCTAAAATTTTAAATTCAGTGTTTTTATCAAGTTCATTGACTAATACACTTTGATCTGAATCGAGCATTACATCAACTGGGAGATGGATTTCACAGCCTGTTTGTTTTGCAGAACTGTAAATCATTTCAATCATACTTTCAGCACCCTCTTCGATTAAAGAAGAACTAACATTAAACTTATTATATTTTAGAAAATTGTTAGCCATTGCTCCTCCAATAAAAATATCCGAAAAAGAAGTCGTTAAAGACAAAAGTGTGTTTATTTTAGTTGAGATTTTTGAACCTCCAATTATAGCTAATTTTTTCTTTTGAGATTTTTTGATATCATTAATAGCATTAATTTCTTTTTCAAAATTAAAACCAGGTGTAGATAAAATATTTTTAGCCATTTGGTTTACTGATGAGTGAAGCCTATGGGAAGCAGAGAATGCTTCATTAACATACAAATCTAGATTGTCAGTAATTGATTTACTAAAACTCAAATCATTTTTTATTTCACCTTCGAAAAATCTTATATTCTCTAAAAGAGTTGCGGTAGGTCTATTATAATTGAATTGATTAAGACCGTTTTCTAAAAAATTTGTATAACTTATAAAATTTAATTTTAATTCTAAGATTTCCTGAAACTGATCAATTAGTTTTGAGAAAGAGTACTTGTCATCGAAGTATTCTTTTGGTCTTCCAAAATGCGATAGAAGAAGAATGTTGCATTGTTTATTTTTAATATAATTGATGGTGTCCTTTGCCCTGTCTAATCTTGTTTTGTCAGTTATCTTAAAATTTTTATCAATAGGCACATTAAAATCGACTCTGATCCCAACATTTTGGATTTTTTCGAAATTGAGATTTTTAAGAGATTTCATATTTATTCACATTTTTTTAATCATTTTAGGCTAGATTACTACTACTATATATAGTATAAAACTACCCATATAAGGAACTAAATAGAGTAGGTATATAAAAAATGTCTTGGAATAACCAGAAAGTAGAAGATCTTAAAAAGCTTTGGAATGAAGGGGTTGCTACAAGCCAGATTGGTGTGCAGCTTGGATTTACTAAAAATGCCGTTATTGGTAAGGCTTTTAGACTGGGCCTTGAGAGGCGTCAAAACTCCAGAAAAAAATCAACTCAAAATCAACAATTTTCCTCTGTAACCATGTACAGGGAAACCAGTAATTCATCTTCCCAAAGTACGGTAAGAAAAGAGCCTGTTCGAAGAAGGGAAAAATTTAGTTTTAAAAAGAGTATTGTTGGCACCGGTAACTTTAAATCTTGTCAATGGCCAATTGGTGATCCACTTGAAGAGGGGTTTCACTACTGTGGATGTCAAAATATTCCAACAAAGCCGTATTGTATAGAACATTACAAAAAAGCTTATAATGTTGATGAGAAATATTTAGACAGACTTTTAGATTTCTTACACGAAAAAAATTAATATCATTTTTTCTTTGGCGCGCTTGGCAGGAATCGAACCTGCGACCCCCAGATTAGGAATCTGGTGCTCTATCCTACTGAGCTACAAGCGCCTTTGTTTATGTACTTCATAATAATAATTCTTAAAATATAAACTATGAAAAAAAAAGCTGAAGAATACCTATATAATGAGGCACTAAAATATTTGGGTAAATATCCAGCTACTAAAAAAAAAATTTCAGAAATACTTGAAAAAAAGCTCAAAAATAAAAAAACTTATCAAAAGGTTATTTTTCCAGAAAATATCTCTAAACAAGAACTAATTGAAAATATCATAGAAAAACTAGATGAATTGAAGATTATAAATGAGAGGCACTTTATTGAAACAGTATTTCATTATTATGAGCAATCCTTATTTTCTATCAAAAAAATTAAAAGTAAACTCTATCAAAAAGGATTTGAACAAAGCTTAATTGATGAATATGTCTCAAAGAAAGTATCTGAAAATCCAGATTTAGAATTAGATATTTTAAAAAAGTTTATAGTAAGAAAAAAGCTTTCAAAACTAGAAACCGATGAATTAAAAAAAAAACTTTATCAACAAAGCTTCTCAGAAAATTCAATATATAAAGTAATTAGAGATTAGTTATTTAGAAGCTGGTGCTTCAATAGTTTTTGTAGTTTCTTCTGTGTTGACTGGTGCTTGACCCTCAGCATCTTTTTCTTTTTTGGTTTTTTTAATAATTATTTGCTTTCCTCTGTACATGCCAGTACTAAGATCAATATGATGAGGTCTTCTCAATTCACCTGATTTTTTGTCTTCTGCAAAAAGCTTTGTGCCCGCTCTGTGATGAGAGCGCCTCATATTCCTTTTTGAAGGTGTGGTTTTTCTTTTTGGAACTGCCATAATAGAGCGACAACATATTAAAAATTTGCATAAATTACAATAATAATGTATTAATCTGCCCACAATGCAACAAGAGCAAATCGATTTAGGTCATAAAAGAACATGTCCTCACTGCGGTGCAAAATATTACGACTTTTACCAAGAAGAGCTGGATTGTCCACAATGTGGTAAGTCAATAGAAGCTATAAATATTACAAAACCAAAAAGAGGAAGAAAAGCAGGAATCGCTGTTGCTGCACCCACAAAGACAGCTAAAGAAAACGATGAATTAAAAGACTTAATTGAAGAGACAGATGAAACTGAAACTCAAACTGAAGAAACAGAAAACTTAGCAGAGGACATCAGTATTGATATTCCAACTGATAAAACAGATGAAGAAACTAATTGATTTTATCTTTTATTTAAAATTTCTAATATTTTTGTTGATGCTTCCTCAAACTTTAAGCTCGAAGATATAGCAAATTCTCTTGTATACCTCTCAAAAGCTACTTGAAACATCTGACGCTCACTATAAGACTGTTCAGTTTGATCGTCTTTTCGAAATAGGTCACGAACCACCTCTGAGAGAAGTTTTATGTCACCAGAGTTTATCTTTTGATCGTACTCTTGAGCCCTTCTACTCCACATCGCCTTTTTAATTTTAGGCTTTTGCTTTAAAACAGAAAGAGTTCTGGTCATAGATGGTTTACTAGTAATATTTCTTAAACCAATTAATTTTGCTTTAGCAAAGGGGACTCTGATTGTTAATTTGTCTTGAAAAAACTGAATTACATATAATTGCTCCTCCACTAAATCATATTGGAACTTTTCTATAGTAAGAATTCTTCCCACGCCGTGGGTAGGGTAAACAATATTCTCTCCTGCTTTGAATTCCTGCGGAACAATTACTTTTTTAATCTTAGGAGCTTTTGGAGTAACAATTTTTTTAACTACCTTCTTTACTACCTTTTTTACTACTTTTTTCTTGGGTATTTTTTTTTTAGGTTGTTTCTTTTTAGCAGGTGTCTTTTTTTTGGCTTCAACTTTTTTTTTAGTTTTATTTTTTGTAGTTTTTTTTGTTACTTTTTTTTTTGTAACTTTTTTTTTGACTGGCATTAATCAGCTCCTTTTTCACTAAAATGATTTTCAAATTTATTTTCTACCCCTTCCCACTGTTTTGCATCAGCAGGAGCATCTTTTTTTGTAGTTATATTAGGCCACACTTGTGAATATTTCTCATTTACATCTAACCATTTTGTGCCCTCATCCAAGTCATCTGGGATAATGGCTTCAGCTGGGCACTCGGGCTCACATACCCCGCAATCGATACATTCATCAGGGTTTATTACGAGCATATTTTCACCCTCATAAAAACAATCCACTGGACAAACTTCAACACAATCCATGTATTTACATTTAATACACTTATCATTAACTAGGTAAGTCATAGACTGTCTTTTACTCTATTTCGGATTAAGATAAAATCCTTATCTTCAAGACCAAGCAACGTTGATATTTTTCTAGCGGTGGAGACCTCTAACTGGTCTTCTTTACCATCAACCATTAATACTTGCCAACAAATTAAAATCACATCCATTCTTTGTTCATAACTTAAAGATGTTTTAAGCCTGTAAGAAAACTGTGACAAGTCGGTGTTAAAATGTTGTAAATCAGCAAGTTTGTTAAATTGCTCTTTGTTGTTTAGAGTTGGAATTTTAAAATAATACTCAACTAGCTCAGAGGCCAAATTAATTTCTTGTTCTGTAATTTCATGATCTGCAATAATAATTTCATAAATAAGGTTATATAGATCTGACTCAAAAGAGTGATCCTCATTTTTATCCTCTTTTTCATTAAAGGATTGGAAGAATTTATTTAGCATTTATATTTTTTAACTGATCAAAAGGGTTATTAAATAACTTTTTTGGTGAAGGTTTTTTTACTTTTTTTGAAGGTTTTTTCAATACTTTTTTGTTGTTATTTTGTTTTAACTCTGATGATTTATTAACTTTAATTTTTTTCGAGATAACTAAGTCATTTTCTGCAATGTTTTGAATATTAAAAGACCTGCTTTTTAGAATGCTAATTAATTTATCTTTTTTAATTCCTAAAAGATTAGATAAGTCCATCGGAAGTGAAAAAGGGCCTCTATTTTCTCTTTTAAAGAGTTGTTTTTCAAATTCATTAAAAATATCGAGTCTAATTAATAGATCATTTTGGGAGACAAAGCCTAAAAAAGTGATTAGGTCTTCATTCAATTTATTTTGAATATTAAGAGTGGCATTCCCATCTTTAGGAATGTATTCATCAATATTTAAGCTTTCATTATAATATAAATTCCATAGATGGAACTTTAACTTCATATATTCAGGTCTAATAAGTTCTGAGTTGAAAATAACGTTTTTTCCAAGTCTAAAATTTAGAGAATGGATTTCTTTTCTTTGCGGTTCATCAATAAGCTTAAATTCATCTAATATATTTATTTGATAAAAATTATATTGGTTTTCAATAATCTTAAAAATGAAACTTCTTTCCTCTGGTTTAGAGTTGAATTTCTTTAATTGATCGGATAAATCCAATTTAGACAAGTAAGTCTCTTCAAACCATTTTTGAATTTTCTCTTCAATTTTATTAATATGATCTGGTGACACTAATTGATCGTCTAGAATTGGTTCAAAAATAGGGTGTGTGAGATCATTGCCTTTTTTAAATATTGCAACGTTTGCATCTCCCCATTGAAGATATAAATTCTGAAAGTTTCCTTTCTCGTCAACTTTTGAATTGATTGACAAACTTTCGTTAGGGGCAGCTATAAAAGTATCGACGTTAAAATACATATATGGAAAAATTTGTTCTTTAATAATTATTTGGTAGTTGTTATTTAAAATATCTTTAAACTTTTCATCAAAAAAGATTTTAAAACCTCTAATAACTCCTATTATTTCGTCTTTTATCTTAACATATCTATTATCAGTTAAAGAAATATTTTTTTTACTAATATTTAAATTTTGAATCATCTCACTTTTGTTTTTATCAACAAATTTTTGCATTAAACTTAAATGAATCTTTTCAGATAGTTTGTTTTCAATATTTTTAACGGTTTCAACCCAAATAGAGTTACTTATCCAATGTTTCTGGTTAGTTATGTATAACCAAGTTCTAGTCTCATTTAAATTATATATAAGGTCATCGATACTCCCATTGTAATTTTGTAAATATGAAGTTTGATGCTCTAGAAAGTTATCGCTTAAAGTCCATTTATTTTTTATGAGTTCCTTAAAAATTTTTGTTAATAGTTCAACATGCTTTTCATCAGAAATATTTTGATAGTCCGGTATACGACATATATCCCATAATTGTTTGAGTGTTTCTGGATTGTCAAATTTAAAACTTGTCTTATTATCTTTTAAAAATCTTAATAGAAATTTTTGGTCCTCTGCATCTTTTTTTAAAATTAATCGATGATTATCAGATTTTCGTTTTAAAGAATTTACTAATTCATATTCTGACTTGAATGACAAAAGATGGTTTCTCCAAAATATTTTTTTAATAGCTTCAAATTTATGAGATTGAATATTTTCTATAGACTCTAAATTTGTAAACTTAGCTCCAAGCGTGGAGCCAAAATATCCTGATTTAGTATAGCGGCCTGCTCTTCCAGCTATTTGGCCAATTTCCATATCATTTAATGGCCTGACATATTTTCCATCGAATTTATCAAGACCAGAAAAATACACTTGGTTAATATCTAAATTCAGTCCCATTCCTATAGCGTCAGTGGCTACAATATAATCGACCTCCCCATCCTCATATAATTTAACTTGAGAGTTTCTAGTTTTAGGACTTAGCGCACCAGCGACAAGTGCAACACCTCCTTTTAAACTTCTGATCTGTTCAGCAATTTTATAAAGACCAATTAAATTAAAAGCAATAATTGCTGATCGAGGTTTAATGTTTTGAATCTTCTTATGACCAATAAAATTTAATTCGGAAAATCTATTTTTAAAAATTATTTTTGCCTCAGGAATTAATTCTCGTATAATTTCTTCCATAGTAAGAGAACCCAAGAAAATAGTTTTTTGCTCTCCGCGAGAATATAAGAGTCTTTGAGTAAAAATATGTCCTCTTTCATAATCAGATGCTAATTGAATTTCATCAACACAAACAAATTCAAAAAAATCATCTGGCATTGATTCGACAGTACAAAAAAAATATTTAGCATCTGATGGAATTATTTTTTCTTCTCCAGTTATTAATGCAATTTGATTTATAGGATAAAGTTTGCATGCTTTATCATAATTTTCTCTTGCCAAAAGCCTTAAAGGGAAACCAAAAACACCGTTTTTAAAGGAAAACATTTGTTCAAATGCATAAAAAGTTTTACCTGTGTTGGTTGGACCTAAAATTATTTCAATTTGATTCATTTAATTAAAAGAAGTTACCACAAATAAAATGTTGACTTAATTAAATACTTTTTTAAAGTTTTTTTTAGAAAATGAATATTTTTAAATATTCGTTTTATACTTACTAGTAAGTGTAAAAAGTAAGGAGGCTATAATGGCTGTAAAAAAGAAAAAAGCTGCCAAGAAAAAAGCGGCACCTAAGAAAAGAAAAGCTGCAAAAAAGGTAGCGCCTAAAAAGAAGAAGGCTGCAAAAAAGAAAGCAGCTCCTAAGAAAAGAAAAGCTGCAAAAAAGAAAGCAGCTCCAAAAAAGAAAAAAGCAGCACCTAAAAAGAAAAAAGCTGCCAAGAAAAAAGCAGCTCCTAAGAAAAGAAAAGCTGCAAAAAAGAAAGCAGCTCCTAAAAAGAAAAAAGCTTCAAGAAAAAGAAGATAATTTTCAAAGTTTTAAATATTTAAAACATCAAAAGCGGGTTATAATCACCCGCTTTTTTTTATGATAGAAGTTAACAACTTATCTTTTGCTCGAGGAAATATTCTTATATACAAAGATATTAATTTTAAAATATCTCCTGGGGAATTATTGCTAGTAAGTGGGGCTAATGGTGTAGGCAAAACGACTCTTTTGTCAAACATTGTGAATTTTACAGAACCACTAGAGGGAAATGTTACTTACCATGGCACATCGATTGATAATCATATTGCATCAGAGTGTTTCTTATATATTGGTGAAAATAATTTTGCTTTTGACACTTTAACATTAAATCAGAATATTGATTACTGGCTCTCTGTGCATAATGTGAATTTTGACAAATCTATAAAAAACAAAAGTGTTAACTTTTTATTTCAAGAATTGAATCTTGATAAAAAATTTTATCAACTTTCTTTTGGTCAGAAAAAAAAACTTCAACTTTTGCTGCTAATGTTAGTTAATAAGCCAGTTTGGATTCTTGATGATCCTTTCAGCGGTCTTGATACAGAGTCTATAAATAAAATAAGCACTTTATTTGAAAAAAAGTTAGAAAATAAAGGAATAATAATCATAGCTAGTCATCAAAAGATTGGTTTGAATGATTACAAAACAATTCAATTAATATGATAAAAAATTTTTTTAAGTTAATTACAAATGAATTTAAATTGATGCTTAAAGGAAGTATCTTTAGTTTTGTTCTGTTCTGTTTATTAATTATTGCGTGTTCTATATTCTCTTTATCTTTAAGAAATGAATCAATGGGCATGAATGCTCCTTTATCTTTTTTATATATAATGATTTTTTTCATTTCATTATTTAAAGTTGAAAAGGTATATAGTCTAGATTTTGATGAGGCAAAACTTCAGCAGTATATACTCTCCCCTTTTTCTCTAGAGATAATTATTTTTGTTAAAAATATGATGATCTATATAAATTTAATAATTTTTTTTGTAATTTTTTCTCCCCTTATTTTGACAATTTTAAATATAGATTTGTCTTATTTAGTGCAAATAAATATTCTTTTATCTCTATCGCTTCTAAGTATTATTTTTATTGCTTCCATGACTGCCTCGATTACTATATCCAAAAATAATAAACTCTCTCTTACAAGTATTTTAACGCTGCCTCTTTTTGTCCCTATCCTAATATTTTCTATGGCAATTACTGATGTAATTGATTTTAATACGTACAAAATGTATTTATTTTTTGTTGCCTATTTTTTGTTAAATTTAGCTTTCTCACCTTTACTAACTAGTTTTGCTTTAAAAAAATTATCGGTCTAATGTTCGCCATAACTCCAAATACTCTCTCAACTTTTATGAACTCCATATCTAAATATATTGTTTTATTATCACTTTTATTAATTGGCATTGCGGCTTTTTTAATCATTTTTATTGAGAATGACTACTATCAAGGAATTTCTTTTAAAATCATGTTTATCCATGTACCTGCCGCATGGCTATCTTTGGCAATATTTTTAGCAATGGGAATTAGTAGTATTATAGGTCTCATCTTTAAATCTCCGACTGCATTTACAATTGCGAGATCTTTATCGCCTATAGGATTAATAATGAGCATTGTTGTTTTAGTAACTGGTTCAATATGGGGAAATTTAACATGGGGAGCTTATTGGGTATGGGATGCAAGACTGACTTCAATGTTAATTTTAGCTTTTATCTACTTAGGGCATATTCTTCTTTTATACTCTTTTGAACACTTCCAAAAAGCAGATTTTGCTGCATCAATACTAGCAATAATAGGTATGGTAAATCTACCAATTGTTAAGTTTTCCGTTGATTGGTGGACAACACTTCACCAAGGAAGTAGCGTTTTAAGAATAGGTGGTCCTAGTATGACCAATGACTATTTAATTACTTTGCTGGTGAGTTTTTTGGGTATTTTTATGTTAACGATGTATTGGTTTTCTAACATATTTTATATAATTATAGAAAAAAGGAAGATAATGAGGTCTAAATTATTAAATGACTAGTTTAGAGTTTGTCTTAATTTGCTACGTTTTTTTTGGGATCATCTGCGCTGTGACAACGATTATAATTATGCTGTTGAAGAAAAAAGTCTTTAATAAGATTAGTGCACATAATCAAATTAAACAAACAGATTAAAAAACGATTTATTTTCTTATTAATCATCTTTATCTGCTTCTCCTCATCTATATTTTTAATTAGTTACTCCTTAAAAGACCAGATTGCTTATTTTGTTGAGCCAACAGATTTAAAAGGTATGAATGAATTAGAAAATAAGTATTTAAGAGTTGGAGGGCTTGTAAAAGAAAATAGTTTAAAATTTATAGATGGGAGTTGGGTTTTTGAAGTAATTGATCAAAACAAAAATTCCATCAGTGTTGTTTTTTCGAAAACACTTCCAAACTTGGTAGAGGAAAAAAAAGGAATTATTGTTGAGGGAAAATTAATTAATAATACTTTTATTGCAGAAATTGTCTTAGCAAAACATGACGAAAATTATATGCCCCAAAGCGCCATAGACAAATTAAAAGAAGAAGGAAAATGGAGAGGTGATTAATTGATATCACTTTTTGGTAATGGGATTGTTTATATTTCTTTAATTCTGACAGTATTATTTTACGTTAAATTATTAAATAAATTAATTCCGTCAGAGATTTTATCTTTAAGAATAATTTATTTTATAAATCTATTACCCTTTATTCTTTTAATATATGCATTTTCAATTTCAGATTTTACACTGCTTAACGTCATTGAAAATTCTTATATTGATGATCCATTATTTTATAAAGTAACATCTGCATGGGGCAGTCATGAAGGTTCAATTTTGTTATGGGTATTTTTAATCAACTTATTTGGTATTTTTTTTCTTAACAAAAATTGCACAGTTGAGATACACAAGAATATTATATTTATCTCCACTTTATTTCTGCTTTATGTAATGATTAGCTCAAACCCTTTTACTTATGTAGAAGCGAATGAAGAAATATTAGGTTTGGGTCTAAATCCTATTTTACAGCATTTTTTATTTGTAATTCACCCACCTACGTTATTTCTGGGATACATTGGTTTGGTTATTCCCTTTGTATTGTCTGCTCACATGTTAATAAAACAAGATTTTTCAGAAAAATTATTTGAAGAGATGCTGATTTGGGCCAAGATAGCATGGTTTTTTCTAACAGCTGGCATTGTTTTAGGATCTTATTGGGCTTACTCAGAATTAGGGTGGGGAGGCTGGTGGTTTTGGGATCCAGTAGAAAATATCTCATTAATACCATGGTTATTGAACACTGCCTTGATACATTCTCTGAAGGTTTCTATAAAAAGTAATCAACTTAAGCTATGGAGTTTAAATTTAGGGCTATATTGCTTTATCGCATCCGTATTTGGAACATTTTTAGTTCGCTCGAACTTAATTGTATCTGTTCATAGTTTTGCATCAGACCCGCTAAGGGGATTATTTTTAATAATAATAATTGGATATTTATTAGCCATGACAGTGCGATTAAATATAAAAAGTATTTCAAATTTTAATGAAGACTCTTTTGATTTATTTAGTAAAGAAAGTTTTCTTTTACTAAATAATATATTTTTTATCTGCTCAGCACTAGTTGTCTTTATTGGAACAGTTTACCCTCTATTTAGTGAAATGATCCTTGAAACATCAGTCTCTGTCGGTGCACCCTATTATAATTTTGCTTTTAATTTGTTACTAGCGCCATTAATTTTGTTTATGGCCTTTGCACCTCAGATTAGTTGGGGAAAACATGAAAAAAAAGATAAACAGTTACCCTATATTTTAGTCTTATCTTTAGTAATTTCTTTACTATCTTTTTACTTATTTGAAAATTTTTACTTTGCTTTAAGTATTTTTATTACAGGTCCTTTGTTTATAAAGAGTATTCTAGTTTTAAAAACTAATGTGAAGAAAAATCTAAATTTTTATTCTCAATGGTTAGCACATTTAAGTATTGGCGTCTTTATAATTGCCGCTGTGTATACAGAGCAATTTGATTATGAAGAAAATTTACTATTTGAAAAAAATAGCTCTAATGAAATTGCACTTCAAAATAATAAAATTGCGATAATTGAAAATATTAAAGATGAAAGCTTTCAAAATTATCAAAGAATATCTGTAGATTTATTAATTTCTAATGGGCATCAGAATAGACAACTCTCTCCTTCAAAAAATATCTATCAGCCGTCTGGGCAAGTCACTAATGAGGTTAATACTACCAATGTCTTTTTTAGTCAGTATTATGCAACAATATCAACCATTGAAAGTAATCAGGTAGGAATTAACTTAGTTTATAAACCATTTATAAATTTATTATGGTTAAGTTCGATTATGCTTATTTTTTCAATATTTTTATCAATAGTTAAAAGAAAATGAAAAAAAATTTAATAATACCCTTTATGGGTGTAGTGGTACTAGCTGTTTGTATACTTTTTTATTTAAACCAAACAACAGATAAAAACAACAAACAGGAGGAAATATCTAACTTAGTGTTTGAGACACCTGATTTTTATAACAATGAATTAATTGATGAAAATGCAATGGGTGAATTTTATGTTGTAAATTTTTTTGCATCTTGGTGTAAGCCTTGTCTAGCAGAACATCCGCTTTTAATGGAAATGAAAAAAAAACGAATAAAAATAATTGGAGTAAATTTTAGAGATGATGAGGAGAATTTTAAAGAATGGATTAAAGAGCACGGTAATCCTTTTGAACACATCTTAAGGGATGATGGGACTATTGCTTATGAAATGGGATTGATTGGGGTACCAGAAACATATTTTATTAAAAATAAAATTATCAAAAAAAAAATTCAAGGACCTTTGTTTTATGAAGATATCGAGCAATATTTATAAATTAATAATTATAATTATAACAATTCATATGTCTGCGATTAGCTTTGCTGGCGTAAATGAATTAAGCGATTATTACAAAACAATTAGATGTTTGGTTTGTGAGGGACAGAGCATACAAGAATCTGATACAGAATTTGCTATAAATTTAAAAGAACAAATACTTAAAAAATATAATTCTGGAATGACTGTTAATGAAATTGATATGGAATTAGTAAAGATCTATGGTGAAGAAATATCTTTTAATCCCCAAAAAAATCATTTTCTACTTTGGGGTACACCTTTTATTATACTCTTCATAATTTTTATATTCATAAGAAACAAAATTAAATTTTTAAAAAAAACATAAGAGATACTATTGCATCTGTCTACCTAATCAGGTTATATTTATTTATCTTCAACCTTTTTCGTTCATTGGTTGGTAAATGTTTATTCAACTGTCGGTTAATCAGGCCGAACAAACTAATTATAATTAAGGTTAATAATATGAAATAAAAGCCAACGATTGGATAAGGAACAAAAGGATTAAAGGTCTTATCAGCAAAATAACTAGCATAGTAAATTGCATCCCCTTTTTGTTGCCAAGCAGGAAAACCCGTAAAGAAAACCAAAGTTGTTGCATGAAACATAAAAATTGCTTCATTGGTATAGGAGGGCCAAGCTAATCGAAGCATAGTTGGCCAGATAATACGTCTAAATTTTTTAATGCCTGTAAAACCAAATGCATCCGCAGACTCTAAATCCTGACTTGGAACAGCGCGAAGTGCGCCGTAAAAAATTTCTCCTGCATAGGCAGATGTATTAAAAAACAAAACAATTAAAGCACCTAACCAAGCCTTTGTAAGCCAACGTGTTTCAACGGTTACAACAAGAAATCCTAAATCTATATCAACTCCTAGCCTTGGTAAAAGTACAAATAAATCATACGCAAAGAAAAATTGAATGAATAAAGGCGAGCCTCTGAAAATAAAAATAAAAGCTCTACATGGAGCATTTAACAAAAATAATTTTGAATTTTTCCCTAAAGCTAAAACAGTGGCAAAGAAAAAACCAAACAGTAATGCTAGGATTGCAAAATATATATTCCAAATCATACCCGAACCGATTAATACAAATTGCTCGCAAAGTGTTATATCGGCCTTTGGTAAAAGTCTCTCTCCATACCCTATAGATCTGAGGCCGTAATCAGAAAAAGTTTGAAAACAGCTCGACATTAAACTGCCTTACCTGCCATAGTTGCTTGCCCTTTAGAAAGCCGTGTAGAAAGTTTATCTAGAACGGATTGAGATAGATAAGTTAGAGATAAATAAAAAATCATCAGTACACCAAAATACCAAGCACGCCAATCAGGATGAGGGTATTCGTATACTCCCGTTTTAATTCCACCTAGTTCTTTAGCCCAATAGACGATGTCCTCAATCCCCAAAAGAAATAGTAGTGGAGTTGCTTTGATTAAAATCATCCATAAATTTGATAGACCTGGCAGAGCATAAATCCACATTTGTGGAATAAGAATTCTTCTAAAAATTTGACTTGATGAAAAACCATAGGCTTCTCCTGTTTCTATTTGAGCTTTTGGGACTGCAGCCATAGCACCGGATAACACATTGCCCGCAAAAGCCCCAAACACAAAGCCAAAAGCAAGTAAAGCAAGAGAAAATCCATAAATGTCGTGAACCCATTCACTAGCTGTGTTTAAAGGGAGTTTTGCAGCTGCACATACAACAAAATCGTTACCTTGTCTAACTGCCTCTGTAACATCAGAGCATAAAACTTTGTGTCGTAAATATTCGAAAGCCTGATCAAGCGCTATTGGAATGAATAAAAAGAATACAATATCGGGTATGCCTCTTATCATTGCAAGATATCCTTTTCCAAAAGCTCTAACAATTTTTAAAGATGATCTAGCAGCTGTGGCTCCAGCAAATCCAAATGCCATCGCCAATGGAGCTGCCAAAGAAAGTAAACCCATCACAACGAAAAATGAAAAATAAAACGACATGTGTTTTGCTGTGGTGACATAACATGATAACCACATTAACCCTTCAAGGGTTTTAGGGTCTGTGCAATAACTAAACATCCTATAAATTCTCTAACATATTTAGTATTTGGGGGGAAAAATCTTGAATTAAATTATCTCTTTTACCTGTAATAATTTCATCGATACCAAGCTTCCCTGCTAAGGGTGCATTGGTTATACCTGAATGCATAACTGCTAAATAAACTCCATTAATTTTTTTACCTTTACGGCTTACAAGGCGGCCTATCTTTGGCCTTCCGTCAATGGGCAATGGCCTGCTACCAATTGTAAAATAATCTAAAGCCATATTTCCATTATAGTTGAGCCTAGTTGCCATGTCTTGAACTAGTTTTTCAGCAGTTTCCTTTTGATTTTGCTCGTTGCTTGCGTCATCATCGAATTTTCCACCGATTATTAACCTGCCTTTGTAATCTTGCCGAGCATGGAAGTCAAAACCTATGATTGGGTGATTTAATAAACTTGGTAAAGGATTTGTATAAGCTAACAAACCTAAACTCGATCGCATCTCAAAATGAATATCTATGGTTGATAATAAATCAGGAGCGCCAAGACCTGCGGTTATTACTACTTCATTATCATAAATAACATCATCATCAGTTCTCACACCTGTAACTTCATTATTTTCGCAAACCAGCTCTTTAACATTAACTTTAATTATTTTTGATTCACTTGCTTTGAAAAGTTCTTGTGTTGCCCTAACCCCCTCAATGGCCAAGTCATTTGCACCAAAGCCAGCCGATGTTGGGATATTTATTAAGTTTGGTAAGTGCCCTTGTAACTCCGATTTAGTTGATATTTTTACCGATTGGCCCCAACTTTGATGTTGTTTTATGGTTTTATAAAGTTCCTTCTCATCAAGGTCCCAAATAAATGAACCCTTAGAGGAATACATTAAGTTTGAAATCTCATTTATTAATTTTGGCCAGTAGTTCAAATTGGCCTGACGAAAAGAGGCATAGCTTTTGTCATTACTGGCATATCCATTAACCCAACCCCAAGTATTAGTGGTAGCTTGGTTTTTATCCCCTGGGAGATCAGAAGATAAAACAGTAATTTGATTTACACCCTTTTGATGGGCATGGTACGCAAAAGATGCTCCTACGATTCCTGCACCAACTATGATCATTGTACATTGGACTTTATATTATGTTTGAGTGTTTATTGAATAAATAGTATGAAAAAAAATATGAGGACGGGATAAGCGCCCTCATATTTTGTAATTTAAATAAAATAGTCTTAAAAAGTTGCGGCTTCGAAACCAAACCACTTTTTAATTAGTGCATTCAAAGATCCATCTTCCTTCATAGAGCTAATTGCTGCATTCATTTTTGCCTTTAACTCTCCGTCAGATTCACGGATACCCATTCCTACACCGCCGCCAATAGAAACTTCTCCTATATTAGCGAAATCTCCATTTGACTCCGCAATAATGGATGCGAGGTAGTCACCATCAGCTAAAACAGCATCCGCTTCACCATTTTGTACTGCAGAAATTGTCTCTTCTGCTGTTGCAAATTCAACCAGAGTTGCTCCACTTTCAGCTACATAACCAGCTTGAATAGTTGCAGTTTGAGCTGCAATGACAGCACTATCTACATCAATGTCTGCACCACTCATGCCCATGTAAACTGATGGAGATGGTGGAAAATAATCTTGTGTAAAGTCAATCACTTCATCACGCTCTGCAGTAATTGACATACCAGCAATAATTGTATCGTAGTTACCAGATACTAAATTAGGAATAATAGAATCCCACTCATTTATAACCCAAACGCAATCTAGATTTGCACGAATACAAAGCATGTCGCCAACATCTTTTTCGAATCCATCAACTTCGCCATTATCATTAATAAAGTTATATGGAGGATAAGCTCCCTCAGTACCCATTCTTACGGTGTCAGCATAAGCAGAACTAACCATAAAAAAGGCAGCAAGAGCTGACAGTATTATTTTTTTCATCATTTTTCTCCTTGTTCTTCCCCTATGAGATAGAATAATAATAAATAAAATATAAACTATATTGTAATAAATAGATAAACTTTTTCTGAAATCGCTATAGAATTTTTCCTAAAATTTAAGAAGAGTAAAAAAGCTCTGCATTGATAATGCTACCATTTTGAATATCAATATTATTATAACGAATATTCCCTTTAATTTTAGCAGTTGATTTAATATGCAGATCTTTTGCATGTATATCACCATCAACCTCTCCTTCTATCGTAATTGTATCTCCAGTGATAGTGCCTTTAACATATGAGTTAGATTTTAAATAAATTGTTGATGATTTTATTGTACCAGAAAGATATCCTGCAAAATCAATATAATCTTTAGCCTCAATCGAACCATTTATTTTGATATCTTTAGCTAATTTCGACTGATTAATATTTTCTTTATCTATATCAAAATTAAAAGTTGTTTTTTCCTCAACTTTTTTTTCACTGCTACCAAATATTGACATTAAATATCCTCTTTTTGTTCATTTAGAACATTTTCAATTTTATCTTCTTTTTCAATAGGATCCAAATCGGTTGAATATGAATGAACACTGCCCCTATGCCTGATTGTTCCTTGTATTTTGGCACCATAGTTCACCTGCAATGATGAATATTCTATAGTCCCTTTAATGTTAGCTGATTGGTTAACAACCAAATATTGGTCACTGTTAATATCTCCCTCAACGTTACCTGAGATAGTTATGTCACTTCCTGACATGTCTCCATTAAAAATTCCTGAACTATTTAAATTTATGTTTGATGATTTAATTGTTCCGCTCAAGGATCCGGAGATATCTGAAACTTCAGCTCCATCTATTCGTCCCTCAATTCTCACTCCAGCGCCAATGTTAACAGTCTTAGAGTCGTTGCCCGCATATTCTTCAACTGTTTCTTGGTCTTTATTAAAAGTATCGTGTTCTTCAGAGCTCATGACAAACTTCTATTTAAACTGCAAATAATTATATGCTTAGTTTGCATAAAAGCATAATCTTAAGATTGAAAAAATTGAATTTAATGTAATAAACGTTGATTTTATTGACTTTTTTAATTAACAAGTAATTTAAGTAAATCTTATAACATATGTATTTATTATTATTTACGTTTATCTTCTAACAATATCAATGAATTAGAAAAAATGAAATATTAAGTAAGAAATGAAAATATTAGAGTTAAGCAGATTAGAAAAAAGTTTTGGTGATAATAATGTATTACAAGGTGTTGATTTGCTCGCCAATCAAGGTGATGTAATAAGCATTATCGGAAGTTCAGGCTCAGGAAAAAGTACTCTTTTAAGGTGTATCAATTTTTTAGAAACTCCTAACTCTGGGACAATAAACGTTCTAGGAGAAATTATCGATTGTCAAAAAGAAGATCTTGATAGCCCTAACAAAAACATACAATCAAAAATTACCTCTATTAGAAAAAAACTGGGTATGGTTTTTCAGAGCTTTAATCTATGGACTCATATGACGATTTTAGAAAATATTATAGAAGCTCCAATTCATGTATTAGGAAAAGATAAACAAGAGTCAGAAAATATGGGAATGGAATTGTTAAAACAAGTCGGAATAGAAGAAAAGGCTAATGAATACCCAGCACATTTATCTGGGGGACAACAGCAACGAGCAGCGATAGCTCGAGCCTTAGCAATCTCGCCAGAAGTTTTACTTTTTGATGAACCAACTTCCTCCTTAGATCCAGAACTAGTTGATGAAGTTTTATCTGTAATAAGAAAATTAGCTGAGGGAGGAAAAACGATGTTAGTGGTAACTCATGAAATGGAATTTGCTCGGAAAGTTTCAAATAATGTAATTTTTCTTCATGATGGCTTAGTGGAAGAACAAGGACATCCTGACACAGTTTTCTCGAATCCCCAATCAGAGCGATGTAGAAATTTCTTATTTAATAGACGCGAATAATAATTTTTTATAATTTATCACAGTGAATTCACTACTACTCTTTTTGGTAAGACTGCTAGATTTTTACACTTTAATTGTATTCTTTTACGTAGTCGTATCTTGGTTGTTTCACTTTAATATTTTAAATAGCCAAAATGTATTTTTATGGAGAGTTTTTGAAAGTTTAAAGAAACTCACTGATCCTCCTCTAAATTATATTCGAAGATATCTGCCTAACTTTGGAGGAATAGATATCTCTCCGGTGCTATTAATATTACTTATTTATTTGTTTAAAGATTTATTAATTGAATATTGGCCAAGAGGGCAATAAAGGGAGAATAAAAATGGCAGAAATAATTGACGGAAAAGCTTTTGCAGCAAAAATTAGAGCAGAGGTTAGAGATGACGCTGATAAATTAATTAGTCAAAAACAAGTAAAACCTTGCTTAGCAGTAGTCTTAGTTGGAGAAAATCCTGCCAGTAAGGTTTATGTAGGCCAAAAATCCAAAATGGCCGCTGAGTGCAATATCAAAACCAAAGATTTCAAGTTAGATGCCAGCACAGATCAAGAGACATTACTAAAATTAATTGATGAACTAAATATCGATAGTTCAGTCCATGGTATTTTAGTGCAATTACCACTCCCTGAACAAATTGACGAGAGAAAAGTTATTGATACCATAGTCGTTGAAAAAGACGTCGATGGATTTCATGCTATTAATGCCGGTAGGCTATCTATTGGTGGGGCTATGTTGAAAAAAGCATTTATTCCCTGCACTCCTCTTGGTTCTCTGTTGCTTTTGAAAGATAAAGTGGAGGACTTAAAAGGAAAGAATGCAGTTGTAATCGGAAGATCAAACATCGTGGGAAAACCGATGTCACAACTTTTAATTGAAGAGTCTTGTACCGTTACGGTGGTCCACTCTAAAACTAAAGAGATAGAACACGTTTGCGCACAAGCAGATATTATTGTGGCCGCCATTGGCAGGGCAGAGATGATTGATGCAAATTGGTTAAAAGAAGGTGCTGTCGTTATTGATGTTGGAATCAATAGAATACCTATCACGAAAGAAGATGGGAGTGAGGGAAGTAAAATTGTTGGTGATGTAGATTTTGAAAGTGCCTCAACAAAAGCTTCTATGATTACTCCAGTACCTGGAGGTGTTGGTCCAATGACAATTGCATGTTTGTTAAGAAATACTGTCACTTCCGCTTATCGTCATGCGGATCTGGATGACCCTCGGTCTATTTAAAATAATAAAAAATTAAAATTTAAGTTTATTTTTTTTTAGTCTTAAGGCATTGAGTTTAATAAAACCCTCTGCATCTCTTTGATCATAATTGGAAGACTCAAAGGTTGCTAAGTCTTCATCATATAAGCTGTTTGGTGATTGTCTTCCAATAAGAATCACGTTACCTTTATAAAGGGCTATCTTAACTTGTCCATTCACTCTTTTCTGAGTAGCATCAATTGCTTTTTGCATCATCAATCTTTCCGGTGCAAACCAATACCCGTTATAAACTAATCTCGCGTACTTTGGCATGAGTTCGTCTTTCGTAAAAACCTCTTCTTTATCCAAAGTAATGCTTTCCATAGCTCGGTGAGCTTTTAAAAGAATTGTTCCACCTGGTGTTTCATAAACACCACGTGATTTTATTCCGACATATCTGTTCTCCACTATGTCTACTCTTCCTATTCCATTAGCTGCGCCTAATTTATTGAGTTTTTCTAATAGATTAAATGGTGAGAGTTTTTTACCGTTAATAGCAATGGGGTCACCGTTTTTAAATTGAATGGTGATTATTGACTCTTTATTAGGGGCTGACTGAGGGCTTTTAGAGATACCAAACACATTTTCCGGTGGTCTTTTCCAAGGATCTTCAAGGATTTTTCCCTCCGCTGATCGGTGTAATATATTGGCGTCCACACTATAAGGCGACTCTTTTTTATTATGTTTCATAATAGGAATTTTATTTTTAGCTGCAAATTCTAGAAGTTTTATTCTGGATGACAGGTTCCATTCTCTCCAAGGTGCAATCACTTTTATTTTAGGCTCCAAAGCGTAATAAGAAAACTCAAAGCGAACCTGGTCGTTTCCTTTTCCTGTGGCGCCATGCGAGACGGCATTGGCTTTTTCTTTTTTTGCAATTTCAATTTGTCTTTTCGCAATGAGTGGTCGAGCAATAGACGTTCCTAAAAGATATTCCCCCTCGTAGATTGTATTACAACGAAACATAGGAAAAACATAATCACGAACAAATTCTTCTTTTAAATTTTCGATGTATATTTTTTTTGCGCCAAGTTTTTTTGCTTTAGCTTTGGCTTCTGTTAACTCTGCCCCTTGCCCCAGATCTGCTGCATAGGCAATGACATCGGCGTTATATTCAATTTGTAACCATTTTAAAATAACGCTTGTATCTAATCCGCCTGAGTAGGCTAAAACAATTTTATTTTTCATTTTCTTAACAGTTTTGTTGAAGAGAATTATATGCGCTAGTAAAACCTATGAGCGTATATGTATCTGTTGTTTCTGTTCCTCTTTTTGAATGCCCGACAACCGTCATTTTGTTTCCCGCTTTTAAGGCTTTGATAATAACAGTATCGTCTGCCATCGACCAAGCAGAATCATCTTCTCCAAAAAATTGATAGTTATTTGAGTCGATTGTTACCTTTACATATTTTTGGGAGTCATAGGGATAGCCCGCATCTACTCTGACGTATTCGGCAGCTCCTTCTTTAAAAACATAAAAAAGAACAGCGCCTCTATTTGTATAATCGCCCTTTTCAGATGTTGGGACTTGAAAAATAGAGCAAGTCTTGTTGTTTATTTTTTTAAAAGACCATTTGCCATGCTCAAAATCTACGGAGTGATTAGCCAACGCATTATTTATTAATAAGCTCAAGCCTAAAGCTAAATATGATAAATTTCGTTTAAACATCCTGATTTGATGTCAGAGAATATACCAATTAAGATTGCTTTTTAAAATAATAAATGGAATGATGATGATTGGAGAGATTATGGCGAAAGTGAAAAATCCCTTTGTGGATGCATTAAAAAATATAGCTGAAAGACAAGATGTTGGGAGTTTTAAGAAAATTTTCGATTATTTTGGTCCAAGACTAAAATCTTTTTTAATGAAATCTGGTGCAGATGAAGCCATCGCAGAAGAGATAATTCAAGAAACCATGACCATAATTTGGACCAAAGCTGATTATTATGACTCCTCTGTTGCGTCCCCCAGTACATGGATTTATACCATCGCTCGAAACAAAAAAATTGATATCTTAAGAAAAACAAGAAAAGCCATTTTAGAGGATATTGATACCGCCATTTTGCCTCCTGTCGAGTCAAAAGCTGAAGAAAATATAGAACACGATCAAAAATTTGAAATGGTTGCAAAATATTTAGATGGCCTTCCAAAAGATCAATTGGATCTATTAAAAATGAATTTTTTTGAAGAAAAATCACATGGAGAAATTGCAGAAATCACGAAAATCCCTTTAGGGACAGTAAAATCAAGGATACGACTAGCTTTAGAGAAGATCCGCGGCAAATTGGAACAAGATGGCAGTATGGCTAATCTAATATCTGACAACGAAAGTATGGTTAATTGATGACATATGAAATACTTAGTACACCTGTAAATTCTCCAGCGAGCCTTTTATTCAAGCAGTGTTTAGCTGAAATTGATCCTGAAAATAGACTACTCAACTCCGCCATGAATGAAGTAGGAGGTTATTTTTTGAATAAAACAGATGGAACCCCCCTTTCTGATAATTTATGGGACAGGGTTTTAGGCCAGACAAAAAATGTCAAGTCCCTTTCTAAAATCAGTTATGAGTACGATCCATTGCTTAGCCAATTGCCCATTACTCTTAGAAGCCATTTAAAAAATAATGAAGTTAAATGGAAATCTTTTAAAGATGTTAAAGTCGCATCTCTTCTTCCAAAAGAAAATAATGAGAAGTTAGAGCTTATTCACGTAATGCCCGGAGCAAAAATTCCTCAACACACTCACGAGGGAAATGAAAGTTTTTTAGTATTGCATGGATCTTACAGTGATGAGTACGGAAGCTATAAGCAAGGCTCTGTTCAGGTTAGAAGCGATGATCACGACCACACACCCGTTGGTCATGCGCAAACTGGATGTATTGGTTTAGCTTACACTCACGGTAAAATCAAATTCTCTGGTAAATTTGGTAAACTGCTTAACCTAATAGCAAATTAATTTTAATCTAGATAATATATAAAATGTGCGCTGGGGCTATACCCGCAGTTAATATTAATCTTAAAATGAAATAGTCGGTTTGAATTATTTTTTCTTTAAAATAAAAAAAGAAATCAAAACATAAAACGATGAAGTAGCCGATTATAAAAAACCCAATTGTTTCATCAAATTTTAAATCAAAGGCTAACACTAAGAATGCATAAACTGAAGGGCAAACACTAAATAAGATTGCGATATTATTTTTTGATTGAAGATAAACGCCCCAATACACGGCACCTAAAAACGACATGATTACTGCAGAATAGTAAACAAACATATCTTTATCGAAATCAAGAAAGATTAAATCGATATTGTAAAAGCAAAGATAAAAAGGGATTAAACCAGGAATACCTATAAGGTAAATCATTCTTGATAAAGTTTATCGATTTGCTCTACTAAATCTAGATCTCTTTGGGTGACTTTCTGAACGTCATGAGAAATAAGAGCGATGGTGACACTACCGTAATCTAAAATTATTTGAGGGTGGTGATTTTTTTTTTCAGATAGCATTGCGACTTGACTAGTAAATGCAAAGCTTTTTTGGAAATTTTTAAAAGTAAAAGTTTTTGTTAATCTTCCTTGATTATCTTTTGGCCATCCAGTCATTTTTAAGGTGCAGGAGATGGGTTGTCTTCATGCACCTCATCAATCTCATCTAGTATTTGTTTGGAGAGCTCTATATCTGCTGATTTTATATTCTCTTTTAACTGATCCATTTTTGTTGCGCCAATAATATTGCTTGTAACGAAGTCCTGTTGGTTAACAAATGCCAATGATAGTTCTGTGGGAGTTAATCCATGGTTTTCTGCAATTTTACAATATTGATCTGTTGCATTAATTGATCTTTCATTGGTGTATCTAGTCCAATCATCCCAAATTGTAAGTCTGGCCCCTTCAGGTTTTTTAGAGTTTCGATATTTCCCTGTCAACACTCCACAGGCTAAAGGAGAGTATGCTAACAAACCTACCTGATCTCTTATGGATATTTCGGACATCCCCACCTCGTAGGTACGATTTAATAAACTGTAGGGGTTTTGCACAGACATTACCCTTGGTAAATTTTTATAATTGGACAAATTAATATAGTTGGAGAGACCGTAGGGTGTTTCATTTGATAATCCAAGATATCTGATTTTCCCCTGATCAACAAATTTTTTTGCCGTCACCAGGATTTCTTCAAAGGGTGTCCATTCTTTTTCTTGCTTATAATTTTTATATCCTAACCTTCCAAAGAAATTTGTTTTCCTTTCTGGCCAGTGTAGTTGATAAAGATCAATGTAATCTGTTTGAAGTCTTTTTAAACTACCCTCCAGTGCTTCGGTAAAATGCTTCTCGTGAAATTGCAGACCACCACCTCTTATCCATCTTACATCAGGGCCAGCGACCTTCGATGCTAAGATTATTTTTTCTCTGTTATTTTTTTGTTTGAACCAATTACCTATAATTTTTTCAGTAGCACCGTAAGTATTTTCTTTTCCTTTGACTGAGTAATATTCTGCTGTATCAAAGAAATTTACTCCTTGTTCCAAGGAGTAATCCATTTGCTCAAATGCGTCATTTTCGGTGTTTTGTTCTCCCCACGTCATTGTACCCAAACAAATAAGGCTTACTTGAAGGTCTGTGTTTCCTAGGGGCTTGAATTTCATAAAATATTCATACGGTTTTACTTGAAAAATATCAAGATAATAGCCATATTAAATTTATTAAGGAGAAATAATGGTCGAATTAAAACAAAATACCTATTCGCAGTCACAATCTACAGCAATAGATCAGGGTCTAAGAGATTATATGATGAAAGTCTATAATTATATGACATCTGGTTTAGCTATTAGTGGTTTAGTGGCATGGGGATTTTCTCAGTCTCCTACTTTAATGGGGGCTATTTATGGCACTGCACTTCAATGGGTTGTAATGCTTGCTCCACTTGGATTTATTTTCTTTTTAGGTGCAAGATTACAAAAAATGTCCCTGTCTGCCGCTCAAATGACGTTTTGGGCTTTCGCCGCAGTAATGGGAATATCACTGTCTTATATATTCATTGTTTTCACAGGCGTGAGCATAGTTAGAGTATTTTTAATTACTAGCTGTACTTTTGCTGCAATGAGTATCTACGGATATACAACGAGGCGTGATTTAACTAAGTTTGGTTCATTTCTAATCATGGGACTAATAGGAATTATCATTGCAAGTATTGTGAATATTTTTTTACAAAGCTCGGCGATGCAATTTGTAATTTCATGTGTGGGTGTATTGGTGTTCGTAGGATTAACTGCATACGATACACAAAGAATTAAATCAACTTATTACCAGGTTGCTGGAACTGCTTTTGCAGGAAAAGCTGCCATTATGGGTGCACTGACATTATACTTAGACTTTATAAATCTGTTCATAATGTTAATGCAATTATTTGGTCAGCGCAGATAACATATATTGAAAATAAATTTTTTAAAGGGGGCTATCTTTTTGAGCCCCTTTTTTTATTTCTTTTTCAACCTGAGGTTCAAAAGTAAATTTAAGTAAGGTAGTAAATTTATTAGAACTTTATTTTTAATATTTTTAATTTTACCAAACTTTATTTGGGCTAACGATTATGAAATTTCTAATCCTGGAACAATTTTTATAAATCAAAATAATCTCTTATCTACCTTAGAAACGGAAAAAAATCACAACAAAACTTGCCAGAATGAAAAAAATATTGATTATGATCTTATAGATCTCAAACCAGATAAAAATTTAAAAGGGCATATTATAGGAAATGAAATTAGAAATAAATTAAATCCGATAATCAAAAAATACTGTTATTTCTTGTTATCTAAATTAGATGGAAATAATGAAAAGGCGAATACCCTAAAAAAGGCTATTAAAAAATTCTACTCAAAATTAGTTGAAACAAATTACTTACTTGGTTTTCATAAAGATGAAGATGACTCTGATCATGCCTATGCCACTAGTATTTCTGTTATACCAACTTTATTTGTTTATTCTCATATGAGGGGCTCTTTTGATAAAAATGAAATTAAGCAAATTGATGAAATGTTTAAGAAACTTGTAAAAAAGAATGAGTACATGTTCTCAAAAAAGGCAGGTGTCTCAAGATATAATAACCATGCTTACTATAATAATAATTTAAGATTAATGGTATCAATAGTAACTAATGACTTGCAGATGTATAACAAGTCAATCTCTTTTTTTTACAAACAAATGAGAGAAAATAAAACTGACACTGGCCTATTTAAATTTGATAGTAAAAGGGGGGAGTGTGCTTTGCATTACAATTTGCATGTATTAAGCCCCTTGATGAGCACATTGTGGAATTTAGATTTACAAAATATAGATGTTAAAAATACTAAACTAAACGGAAGCCATACGATTGATGAAATTGTCAGTATAATCATAGATGCAGTTAATGACCCAAGGATTGCAATTAAACAAAATAAAAAACTTGGATATACAGAGGCAGCTCGAAAAACATGTAGCCCAGATACAGATACAAAAAATTTTGGCAGTGATGAGATAAGAATGCCTTATGAGTCTACTTTTTGGTTTGCTCCATATTTCTCATTGACAAACAATATTGAAAATAAAGATAAATTTATTGACTCGATGCTTTCGAATAAATATTCATATGACGGTCAAGCAGACTCTTCATTTGTGAGCTACTTTATGGATTACATTTATCTTGACCAAAATACAAATAAACCAATAGAAGTATTTAAATCCATTTCATTCGATGATTTAGATTTTTAACAAATCAATAATTAATCAACATAAAAAAGTATTATTTCTTATCTTAACTTGTAATATCCTTCCGTGATTGGATATCTATTTGCAATTGGGGCAGCTGCAATATGGTCAACTGTAGCTCTCTCTGCTACCAGAATAGTCAGATACTTTGGAAGTTATAATTATAACTTATTAAGACTTTTAGGAATTATTATTTTATTCTTTCCTTATGTCTATTTTAATTGGAAACCAATTTATTTTAACGAGTCTATATTTACAGCGATTGTTTTGTCATCGATTATTGGCATAATTATTGGTGATACTTTTTTATTTGTGTGTCTCAAAAGATTAGGGCCAAGAAGACAGGCATTACTTTTTTCAATGCAAATTCCATTTACAATCATATTAGCAGAAATATTTCTTCATACTTTGCCATCATTAATAGAGCTGATTGGTTGTGGCTTAATTTTTTTAGGAATTATAATTGCAATTCAGTTCAATCGCACCATTACTGATGACGACCTAGAAAACATTCAAGGCAATAAATATATAGGTTTATTTGCAGGCGTAGGACTTGCTCTTTGTCAATCTATTGGGATAATTTTAATGAAACCTGTGTTGGTCTCAACAGATCCAATTGTAGTTTCCTATCTTCGAGTAATTGTAGCTGCAATAATTATGTTCGGTAGTTTATTTTTTATTAAAAATAATCAACTATGGGAAAGGATGAGGGACATTAAGAAAACCCTCTTAAGTGTATTTTTGGGTTTTATGGGGATGGGAGTAGGAATGACATTGTTGATATACGCTTTAAAATATGGAAACCCTGGTGTTATATCAACATTATCAAGCACCATGCCAATAATGATTATTCCGATATTATGGATTGTTACTAAAAATTATGCGGGTCATCTAGCAGTTATAGGTGCTACTTTGACATGCTTTGGGGCAGGTATTATTTTTTTAAGTTAATCAGAGCCTTTTTCTAAATTAACAATTTTTAACTCTTTTGTTTTTTTAATTTGCGTTTGTAGGATTTTATTCAAGGGATCTCTTCCTAAATATTTTTTAAATTTTTTCTGACTTTGCGCTGCTTTATCTGTATTGCCCTCGGTGATCGCAACTAATGCGTCTCTTAAATGCTCTAATCCCTTTTGTTCATTAGAAGATTTGTAACGCATATATGCAGCACGCGGATAAATAAAAAGTTTAGTAAAGGCATAAGAAAATAAAATTAAAAGAATTACAAATGTGATTAAGACAAAAAGAAATTGAACAATAGGAATACTCAATTGCCATATACCTAAAACAAGAGACAAGTTACCAGCATTGTTAAACAAGTAAAAAAGAGAACCATAACCAGTGACAAAAATTATTAAAATTATCAGTAGCCTTATCATCAGATCATATTCTCTAAAAAATTTTGATTATCATTATAGGTTTGTGCAAGCTGGTAAGACGATTTAAAGAATATTTTTTGGTTAGAATTTAATTTCTCATATTCGATTATTGCTTTTTCGTATTGTCGATTATTCATCGCATTTATAAACGATGGTAAAGGTTTTGAGGAATTTTTTGTGATTTGAATTTCAAAAATATTTTCAATGATTTTTTTAATCCACTGAAAATTGTTTTTTTTCATAAACTCATTTTGTACATATTTATTTTCATTAATTTGTAATTGCTGAATTGAATATGTATAATCGGGGATTGTAAGTAGTTGCTCAAATTTTTCATTTTTAAAAAATAAATATTGATTTTGAAGTTTTTGGATATATTTATTTCGAATTTTTTGTTGATCAATATTAATAATAATTTGATTGATAGATAAAATTAATTCATATGCTTCATCATTGGACAGAGTGATCTGTTGTGGTTCTGGCTCAGGCTGAACTATTGTAGGCTGTGGTATATTTTGAACATTTTGTGCTAGTTCTAGTATTAAAGACTCGAGGCGATCAACTTTTTCTTCGAGCTCTTTATTATTTAAGTCACTAACTGGGAGTGTCCTTTTTTCAATGTCAAGTATTTGAGTTTCTTGCATTGAATTACTAAACTGAGGTATGTCCAATAACAAAAGGTTATTTCGATACAAGTAGCCTACGCTTATAGTAATTATGATCAAAAAGATAATAATTAAAAAAAGATTTCGTTGAAGAAAGCTTTTTTTACTGTCATTTTTTTGATTTTCAGACATTCAATAAGAATCTATATTTTTTTATAATAATGAAAGTTTTGGCAATAGAAAGTTCTTGTGATGATACTTCGATATCCATTGTAAATGGTGATAAAAACATTGAGTTTCTTGAAACTATTAATCATAGAAAATTTCATAAAGATCATGGTGGCGTCATACCAGAAATGGCAGCAAGACAACATTTAGCAATCCTAGATTTATTAGGCCAATCTATCAAAAAAATTAATTTCTCAAATATTTCAGCTATTGCTGCAACATTTGGACCTGGATTGATTGGGGGATTAATCGTTGGATCATCTTTTGCAAAAGGTTTATCAATATCTAAGAACATTAAACTTATTCCGATCAATCACCTACAAGCTCATTTATTATCCCCTCGACTCGTATCTGATATTAAGTTTCCATATTTATGTTTGCTTGTCTCTGGAGGGAACACTGCATTAGTCTTAGTTAAAAGTTCAAATAAGTTTATAGCTCTAGGATCGACTATCGATGACTCTGCAGGTGAATGTTTCGACAAAGTGGCTAAAGGGTTAGGATTGGGTTATCCCGGTGGTCCAGAAATAGAAAAGTTAGCCTTAAGAGGTAATAAAAAAAAATTTAATCTCCCGATGCCTTTAACCAAAAAAACGAATTGTGATTTTTCTTTTTCAGGTTTAAAAACATCAGCGTTAGATGTCATAAGAAAAAATAAAAAAACAAAAATTTTTTTGAAAGATTTCTCAGCTTCATTTCAACGTACCATATCTAAAGTATTTGAAATTAAAATTTTAAATAGCCTTGCACAATTGAAAAAAGATAATATTTCAATTAATGATTTTTCTATTTGTGGTGGGGTGGCAGCAAATAAATATTTAAATACAGAACTTCGAAAATTTATTGAAAGTAAAGAGCTCAATTTCCATCAGGTGCCTTTATCCTTATGTACTGATAATGCTGCAATGATAGGTTGGAATGCTATCGAAATTATGAAGGCTAGAAAAACTAAATTAAATAATTACAATGTCAGACCGACACCGAACATATTGATACATGAACACTTCTAAAAATTATTGGCTCCTTAAATCAGAACCTAGTTCTTGGTCTTGGGAGCAACAAAAAAAGAAAAAAACAGAACACTGGGATGGTGTAAGAAACTATCAAGCAGCTAATAATATGAAAAAGATGAAAAAAGGAGATGAATGTTTATTTTATCACTCCGTTACAGAAAAGGCGATTAAGGGAATTGTTAAGGTTACAAAGGAATATTATCCAGACCATACAGATAAAAAAGGAATATTTGGAATGGTTGATGTAACCTATTTAAGAGCTATAAAAGAAGTTTATCTATCTGAAATAAAAGCAGATCCTTTTTTTCAAGACTTTCCTCTTGTAAAACAAGCTCGTTTAAGTGTAATGCCCGTTACTTTGAAACAATGGAATAAATTATTGAAGATGAGTGAAAAAAATGAGAGAAATTAAATTATCTAATCCCCTTTTATCTAAAGATCAGTACGAGGAAATGTATGCTGAGTCATTTAAAGATAAAGAGCAATTCTGGTCTAAGATTGCGAAATCACAACTCTCTTGGTTTAAAGATTTCACTAAAATTAAAAATACTAATTACGATGAGGATGTGTCTATCAAGTGGTTTGAGGACGGAGAATTGAATGTTTGTTATAACTGCGTAGACAGATATGCTGAAACACAACCCGAAGAAATAGCAATTATTTGGGAGGGTGATGATGCTAGTCACAATAAAACTTATACTTACAAAGAGTTAAAGTCAGAAATTATTAAATTCGCCAATGTTTTAAAAAAACTTGGTGTCAAAAAAGGAGATGTTGTCACAATTTATTTAACTATGATCCCTGAGGTTGCTTTTGCTATGTTGGCTTGTGCAAGAATAGGGGCAATACATTCTGTTATATTTGGGGGCTTTGCTCCAGAGTCAATTGCGGGACGTATTAAAGATTGCAAATCTCAGTTTGTCATTACTGCAGATGAGGGAATTCGTGGTGGTAAAATAATTCCATTAAAAAATTATATTAACACAGCATTAGAGGACTGTGATGACTCTATTAAAACTTTAGTAGTTCGGTACACTAATACTCAAGACGACCTACATCAGGTTAACAATTTTTATTACGATGAATTAATAAAAGAAGTAGGTGATCAATGTGAGTGTGTCTCTATGAACGCTGAGGATCCACTTTTCATTTTATATACATCTGGGTCAACTGGTAAACCTAAAGGAGTTCTTCACACTACGGGTGGGTATTTAGTCTATGCCTCGTTTACACATAAATATTCTTTTGATTATCACCCTGGAGATGTTTACTGGTGCACTGCAGACGCGGGATGGATAACAGGACATTCTTATTCTGTTTACGGACCTCTAGCAAATGGCGGCACAACATTACTTTTTGAAGGTGTTCCTAACTATCCAGATTTTTCAAGATTTTGGGAAATTTGCGAAAAATACAGAGTCAATATATTTTATACTGCCCCTACTGTATTAAGATCTTTGATGAAAGAAGGTAATTCTTATATTGAAAAATGCGACTTAGGTTCTTTAAGAATTTTAGGTACAGTTGGGGAGCCAATTAATCCAGAAGCCTGGAATTGGTATTCGTCTATTGTTGGTAAAGATAAATGCCCTGTGATTGATACTTGGTGGCAGACGGAAACAGGAGGGCATCTGATTTCACCTATACCGGGTATTTCGAAACTTAAACCTGGAAGTGCAACTCAACCGTACTTTGGAATTGATGCTGCAATAGTCGATGATAATGGAAATGTCTTGGAAGGTGCGTGTGAGGGTAAACTTTGTATTTTAGATAGTTGGCCAGGCCAAATGAGAACAGTTTATGGAGATCATCAGCGTTTCATTGATACTTATTTTAGTCAGTTCAAAGGAAAATATTTTACAGGAGATGGATGTCGAAGAGATAAAGATGGTTTTTATTGGATTACTGGGAGAGTAGATGATTGTATCAATGTCTCTGGACATTTGCTTGGGACAGCTGAAATTGAGAGTGCATTTGTAGAACATGAATTAGTTTCTGAAGCAGCGGTAGTGGGCTATCCGCACGATATTAAGGGCCAGGGCATCTATGCTTATGTAACAACAAATACTGGGGTTGAAGTATCTGAAGATTTGAAAAAAGAACTTGTCCTGTGGATTAGAAAAAAAATAGGTCCAATCGCAACACCAGATAAATTACAATTCTCACCGGGACTTCCAAAAACAAGATCAGGTAAAATTATGAGGAGAATTTTAAGAAAGATAGCATCAAATGAGCAAGATCAGTTGGGTGATACATCAACATTAGCTGACCCAAATGTTGTTCAATCTTTAATAGACGGGTCTAAAGATATCTAATTTATCCGATACCGCAAATTTATACAACTCAATCAAAAGAATTGAGCAAGGAAGTAGTATTGATCATGTTGTTAATACTTACCCAGAGATGAAAAGAAATTTCTTATTTTTAGTACTACAAGAATATTATAGAAATTATGAAAATCACAATAAGATACTTATAAAATATATTACTGATAGAACACCAAAAAATATTGTAACTCTTTTAAAAGTTAGTTTGACATTATTATATTTCTCAAGTAAGCCACATTACGCAGTAGTTAATGATACTGTAGAGATTAGTAAAGTTTTTAAAAAAGAAAAATTAGTGAATGCTGTTTTAAGAAGCATTTTAAGAGACACAAACAAGATAAAATATGAAAAAAATATTTATCCTAATTTTAAAAAAGTACTTGATAAAATATTTTCAAGTAAATCTATAAGAGACTATATTTATGAAACATTGTTTATAAAACCTAAAAATTATCAAATAAGTTTAATAGATAATAGAGATGCCCTTTATGGTAAAAGAGTATTAATTTTGGAAAAAAAAATAAATGAGGTATGTTTTGTACAAGATATTGGTAATTTTGAGGTAATTAATTCAATACATAAATTCTACAAAGACAAAAATTTAATTGATGTGTGTGCAGCTCCTGGGGGGAAAAGTATATTACTGCAATCACTAGGATTTAATGTATTGGCAATAGACAAGTCTCAAAATCAGATAAATAAATTTAAAGAAAATCTAAATCGTTTAAATATTAAAATTAATATCCAAAAATTAGATTTTCTTAAGAAAAAATTCACTGATAAGTTTAATTCTATTTTATTGGATGCACCATGCAGCGCTCTGGGAACCTTTAGAAGGAATCCAGATGTCACTGTAAAAATTGATCCGTCTCAAATAAAAAAACATCAAAAAACACAGATACAAATGTTAGAGAAATCATTGAAAATGCTCAATAATGGCGGATTTTTAGTGTATATTGTTTGTTCTTTTCATCCCTTTGAGACAATCGATGTCATTGATAAAACTATTCAAAGACATAAAAATGTTAAAATACACAGTATTGAAACAGATAAGATGATAAAAAGACAAAATGGATATTTTATTAATCCCCTAAGCTTCAAAGACATTGGGGGATCTGATATTTTTTTTGTTTCAGTTTTAGAGAAAATATAATGAGTGTAAAAATTTCTCCGTCAATTTTAGGTGGAACATTTTCAAATATGGAAAAAATAATTTCTGATATTGATAAGTCTAAAGCAGAATATATTCATTTTGATGTTATGGATGGTGACTTTGTACCTAATTTAACTTTCGGTCCTAAATTCATCTCTGAATTAAGGAATTTTTCCGATAAAATTTTTGATGTACATTTAATGATAAATAGAGTCGAAAAGTTTTTAGATGAATATATAAATGCTGGTTCTGATGTAATTACATTTCATTGTGAAATTAATGAGGACTTAAAAAAAATTGTTACGAAAATAAAAAGAAGCGGAATAAAGTGTGGTTTAGCGATTAAACCAAAAACACCTTGGACAGAAATTAAACCTTATCTTAATTTTGTTGATCAAATCATTATAATGACGGTAGAGCCTGGATTTGGAGGTCAAGAGTTCATGAATGACCAAATTGATAAAATAAAACATATCTCAGACTATGTAAAAGCAAATAATTTAAATGTTAACATTGAAATAGATGGTGGTATTAATTATGAGACAGGTAAGATATGTGTTGATGCTGGCGCTAATATACTTGTTGCTGGATCATTTTTATTTAATCAAGGTGACTTAATTACTGCAACAAACAAATTGTCTGATAATTTTAATTAATGGGGAAAAATGCGATTATATCAGTTTATGATAAAACGAATTTAGATTTAATTGCAAACTTTCTTATCAAGAAAAAATTTACTATTTACTCCACAGGAGGAACTTCTAAATACTTAAAAAGTATCGATATTCCTCATATAGAAATTTCAAAATATACAAATCAAAAAGAAATTTTAGACGGTAGAGTAAAAACACTTCATCCTAAAATATTTGGCGGGCTATTAGGAACAAATAGTAAAGACCACCAAAAAGAGCAGAAAAACCATGGAATAGTGATTTTTGACATACTAGTTATAAATCTTTATCCCTTTGAGGAATCTGTAAGAAGAACCAAAGATAAATCAAAAATTATAGAAATGATAGATATCGGTGGACATAGTTTAATAAGAGCCGCTGTTAAAAACTATAATAATACAATACCAATCACTAACCCAGGTGATTACAAAAATTTTATGAAAGCATTTCCATTAAAACAAACTCAAAGAAAAATATTTGCCAAAAAAGCAATACAACGAATAGCTAATTATGACAACGCAATATTAAATTGGTTTGATGGAAATACAAAAGATGAGTATGAATTAAGGTATGGCGAAAACCCTCATCAAAATGCAAGAGCCCTTGTTAACAATGATAAATTTACTCAGCTAAGTGGTGATAAAAAACTAAGTTATAATAATTTATTGGACCTAGACGCTGCTGTAAAAATTGCATATGGAGTAAACACAAAAAATAATATTTGCGCAATTATCAAACATAATACACCTTGTGGTGCAGCTATAGGTAAAATACAAACCCAGTGTTATGTAAAGGCTTTAGCTGGAGATCCATTAAGTGCTTTTGGTGGTATAGTTTCATTTAACAAAAAGATTAGTAAAAAGACAGCTAGACTTTTATTAAAAAACTTTTATGAAGTAATTTCAGCACCTAGTTATGAAAAAGAGGCATTAGATATTCTCAAAACTAAGAAAAATTTAAGAGTAATAAAAATAAAAAAGATTAATCAGAAATTGGAGGAGAGATCATTTTTTGGGGGAACTTTAATTCAAGATACTAATAATAAAAAAACATCTGTTGAAAATATTAATGGTGAAAATAAACTGAGTGGAGAAAAAATAAATTTTTTTGTGAACATATTAAAAAATATTAAATCAAATGCAATAGCTCTATTTGATGAAAATAGCTTAATTTCTCAATCTGGAGGACAGACATCACGAGTCGATGCCCTTCAAAACTGTTTGTATAAATTTAATCTGAGACATAAGTTCAGAAAATTAAAAAAAGCATACTTATTTTCTGATGCATTTTTTCCTTTTGCAGACTCATTATCAATTATTAAGAAGCAAAAAATTAAAATTGAAACATATGCTCCAATGGGGTCAAAGAACGACCCAGATATTCAAAGACATATAAGAAAACATAATTTAAATTTTTTTAAGTTAAGTGAACGTCACTTTAAACATTGATTGATATATATAAAAATAAGCCACCAATAGACAATTATATACCCTTAAAAAGGTATCAGAATGTCGTTTTTATAAAGAAATATAATATTGATATTGTTGAGTCCTTTTTTAAGAAGTTTCCCGAAGAAAAAAGAGGAAGAAAAAAATTTAAGGAAAAAGAAATAATGAACCAAAAAGCATTAATTTATGAGGAAATTTTTCAAAAGGCTCTTAAAATAAAATCTATTTGTATTGGTTCTATTAAAGAACAAGTATCAAAAGATATAATTAAGATTACAGTATCATTCTTCAAAAAAAATGAATGAAAACAGGATATTATTTGTTGATCTAGATGGAACCTTGATAAAAGAAGATTTATCGGATTTGGCATTTGTTAATAGTCTCAAAACTAATCCTTTGAAGCTTATTTTTTATCTAATTGTATTTTTTTTTAAAGGAAAATCGTATCTAAAAGAAAAAATTTCCAAAAATTATATTGTTCCTATAGAAAAATTAAATTTTAATAGCGCTGCCTTAAACTATATAAAAGATGTTAAAAATCGTCATCGAGTTATTTACCTAATTTCTGGAAGTCATCAATTGCTTGTAGATCAAATAGATAAACATTTAAGTATTTTTTTTGAATCATTTGGCACGAATATAAATTTTAATATGGTTGGTAAAAATAAAGTTAAATTTATTAAAAATGAACTTAAAATTTTAGAATTTGATTATTTAGGAAATAGTAAACAAGATTTACCGATATGGAAATATACTAAAAAATTTATATTTACAAATGTTTCTGAAGATTTAAGAGAGATTATCAACTCCTCAAAACTTGATAAATTTGAAATTAAAGAAAACTTTCAAAAATAGATAATGACTTTTTTATTATTTATACAAATAACATTTGTATGTTTGTTGGGAGCCATGTCTCCTGGGCCTAGTATGATGGTTGTAATAAATAATTCCATTTTCAAAAATAAATTTAATGGAATTTTAACAGCTTTAGGTCATGGGTTTGGCATTGGAATATATGCTTTATTTGCCGTTATCGGTATTGGTTTAATAATCAAAGCTAATTTTTTTTTATTTATTATTCTTAAAGCCTTATCAATAATATTTCTATTCTACCTTGGTATTCAAGCTTTAGTAAAAAAAAATCATGTTGAATTTAATGAGGGGGGAATCAAGTATGGAATTCAATCATTTTTTCAAGGTCTAAGCATTTCAATTCTAAATCCAAAAATACTTATATGGTTTTTAGCAATATACTCTCAATTTATGTCATTGAATAATGATGTTTTTTTTAATTTATCGTTAGTATTAATCGCAAGTACTGTAGATGCTTTATGGTATATACTGCTGGTCAATTTAGTAACTTCTAAAAATATATTGGAATTAGTAAAAAATAAATCTTTCTTGATACAGAAAATTATTGGTTGTTTATTTATAATATTATCAATAATTTTATTAATAGATTTATTTAAATGAAATTGTTCAATTTTCTAAAAAGAAAAAATAATAAGTTCTCTCAATCTGGCCAAGACCAATTTGCTTACAATATTTCAGGTTCAAATGGGACTTACTTAGAAATTGGGGCACATGATCCTGTAATAAATAGCAATACATTTAACTTGGAGGTTAAATGTAATTGGAACGGTATATCAGTTGAATGCGACAAGTCCTTTCAAAAGTCATGGGGTGATAACAAGCTAAGAAAAAATAACGTTGTATGGGATGATGCCTTTAATATTAACTATTCATCATTGATTAAACTGAGAGAACTACCAAATAGACTCAACTACCTTTCGTGTGACATAGAACCTGCTGAAAATACGTTTAATATTCTAAAAAAAGTAATCAGTTCTAAATTAGACTTTGATTTCATTAGTTTCGAACATGATAAGTATAACATTGGGAATAAATATGAAGATTTATGTATTAATTATCTAAAAGATTACAATTACAAAGTTGCTGTTAAGGACGTCTATTCAAGAAACAAAAGATATAAAATTTATGAAACTTGGTTTGTTAATAATGACGTGGATTTTGAAGAGATGGATTATAGTGTTTGGAAAAAGGAGTGTTATAAAAGCTGTAAATTTAGTCTTTAAATCAAATTATAATAAAACGATTTACAAATAATCTGTCAGTACTCTATTGAAGAGTTTTTTAAAAATAAAGTAATTACAATATTTTTGGAGCGGGCGAAGGGATTCGAACCCTCGACTTCAACCTTGGCAAGGTTGCGCTCTACCCCTGAGCTACGCCCGCAGTATTAAAAGAAAGTATTTTATAAACCTCCTTTTTGTAGCTATCAAGATAAAATCAACAGATAGAACAATAATGTTTATTGTAAAAGCACGTTTTGTTACTATTTAAAATATATGAGTTTTGTAATAGATATAAGCCAAGATCAATTTTTAGAAGAAGTAGTAGAAAAGTCTAAAACCACTCCAGTGATTGTTGATTTTTGGGCTCCTTGGTGTGGACCTTGCAAACAATTAACACCAACTTTAGAAAATGTAATAAATAGAAAGAATGGAAAGATTATTCTTGCAAAAATTAATGTCGATGAAAATCAAGGTATTGCCTCTCAATTAAATATTCAGTCAATTCCAACTGTTTATGGGTTTGTTGATGGAAAACCCTTAGACGCTTTTCAAGGTGCACAACCAGAAAGTAAAGTTGAGGCTATGGTCGACAAAATGATTGAAGCAACACCTGGAAATGAAATACCTAAGCTTATTGAAGAAGCAGAACAATTATTTAGTGACCATAAGTTTGAAGAGTCTTTAAAGCTCTTTGAGACTCTTGCTGGGATGGATCCGGGAAATCCAAGAATAATTGCCGGAATGCTAAGATGTTTAATTCAAATTAAAAGATTTGATGATGCAAATGAAATGTTTGATTCATTCGATGAGAGGATTTTAGAGAATGATGAAATTATAAAAATTAAGAAGCTTTTAGATGCAACTAATAAGAAAGATAACGAAATATTAGATGAGAGACTTATTCAAGAAGTCAATAATGACCCAAAAAATATGGATTTGCGTTATAAACTAGCTAATAGCTATCTTTCATTAAGTGAAACTGAAAAAGGTTTTAATGAGCTTTTAAAAATTTTTGAACAAAATCCTAATTGGAATGAAGAAGCAGCGAAGAAAAAGCTTTTAGAGTTTTTTGATCTACTAGGTTTTAATGATCCAAATGTTGTAGAGGCTCGAAAAAAGTTATCAAGTATAATGTTTAAATAATGGAAGATAATATTAAAAAACTATTTGAGGTTGACTCCAAGAAAATTCCGAGCTCTCTACCAATATTCCCTCTAGATAACGTTTTACTGCTGCCATTTGGAAAGTTACCACTCAACATTTTTGAAGAGAGGTATATTAAGATGACACTAGATAGTCTTAAAAACAACAGAATGATTGGCATAATTCAACCTAAAAACAATAACAATGAGTTATTTCAAATGGGGTGTATTGGGAAAATAACCTCTTACATAGAAACACCAGATTATAGATTAGTATTAAACCTTGAGGGTGTTTGTAGGTTTGTTCTGCATGAAAGGAACCTTACTCCACACGGGTATTATCAAGCAACAATTGACAGCCAAGATTATTTTTCAGATTTAAACAATATGGAACCTAATGTCGATCGTGTTGAGTTAATACAAAAATATACTAACTTTTTTAAGATGAAAAAATTAGACATTGATAAAGATGTACTTGCTGAAACGTCTAATCTACAACTTTTATCTACTTTGGCTATGTTAGCACCATTTAATAAAATTGATAAACAAGCTATTCTTGAGTCTCCAAATATTTCTACAAGGATTAATACAATAAATTCGATACTGGATTTAAATACATTCCAAGTAGTAAGTAACAAAAACTCTAATCAGTTAAATTAATCCTGCCCATTGCTTGCTTGATAAATACATCTCTCAAGAATTTAACCTTTCTTAAAATTGTAAAACCTGCTTTAACAATTTCTTTATTTAATTGATTTTTACCCTCATAAAAGAAGTTTAATATGGAAGTAAAACCTAGAAATATTGAGCTTTCAACAATTCTTCTTGAGTAATAAAAAGAGTTAATATTTTTTTCATCTAGAGAATATTGATCTAATAATTTACATAGTGTTTGGATATCTTTGATACCCAGATTCCATCCTTGACCGGCAACTGGATGTATTGATTTTAAACTATCACCAATATATAAGAAATTATTATTATATTTAATGAGATGGGGGATTATGGGAAATTTTGATATTGATTGATCAAAAATTAATTTACCATGGGTGTTTATAATTTTCTTATTAATAAGTTTTTGTATTTGGTATTTATCTGTATCCTCTTTAGATGAATAAATAAAAGTTGATTTTTTTTTGTTACCAGAAGGTGCTGGCAAGACAGCTAAAGGGCCTTTTTGAGTGAAAAACTCATATGCTGTATTATTGTGATCTTTAGAATGCTTAAAAAAACCAACATAAGATTGATGTTTTTGATCAAAAGTAATGGTTTTGTGATTTAAATTAGAAACAATATTCTTTCCAATGCTAATTATCACTTTTTTAAAAATATAATTCTTATTATCGATAAGAATAAATTTATCAGGCAGAATTTTACTTATATCTATATTAGTTTCGATTTTTAAAATTTTTAAATTTACTAATTTTTGTCTAACTACTTTTGACATCTCTTTATTTAAAATAACATTACCCATAGACTCATCATCATTTTCAAAAATGAGGGGTTTTTCATTGATGTTATCTTCAATAATTATTTTATCTATTGGCTGGGGCTGTGATTTAAGCTTATTCCAGATACCCAATTGTTTTAAAAAATCTATAGAATTAGCGTTTACTGCCAACGTTCTATCGTCATTAGGTAATTCAACTTTTTTATCTAACACTAAAACTTTGAATTTTTTTTTAACTAAAGCTAGGGCTGCAATAGCTCCAATGAGCCCCGCGCCTATAATTAAAAAGTCATATTTATGTATTTTATTTTTCATTTAGACGCATATATTTATTTAAAACAATGAAGAATAACTATATTCCTGAGATCTTTAAAGAAAAAATATACTTATCTTTAAAATATATATATGCATTTTCTCTTTTATTGTTATCTATTCTTTCACTGTTGTCATTGTTGACATTTGACATTAATGATAACTCATTTTTAACAAGTACTAGCAATGAGGCTCAAAATTTTATGGGTGATTTGGGTTCATATTATGCAAGTTTTATTTTTTATACATTTGGGGTCTTAGGATATTTAGTAACTTTATTTTTTTTGTTTTATTCAATATTAATTTTGTTAAATAAGTCACCAAAATATATTTTTATAAGATTATCATTATTTTTTATAAGCTTAGTGTTAATACCTCAATCATTAATATACTTTGATTTTAATTTTATATTTATAGAATCAATAGAGACTTGGGGAGTTTTTGCCAACTATCTTTATAATTTTTATAACTTTGAATATATAAGCTACGCACTGTCTTTCTTTGGTCTTTCAATTTATTTAGTTTCACAAAATATTTTAACTGTACTTAGATTCCCAAAGATTAGTTTTAGAAAAATATTTGAGAGGAATGTTCCAAATGACAGCCTTAATACAAAGATAAAAAAAGATCCGTTTATTAACAATATCAGTACAGATATTTCTCTAGAAGTTAAAGATTTAAATGAAGAAAATGAGAATATCAAATCAGAATATCTATCGCCATCCCTTGAAATATTAGACTCAAACAATTCCCTTGCAAAAAAGAAATTAGATAAAGAAAATATTAAAGCTAACTCAGATTTACTTGAGAGGGTTTTTCAAGATTTTAATATTGAGATACAAGTAATAAATGTAAAACACGGCCCAGTTGTAACTCTTTTTGAAATACTCCCGGCAGCAGGTATAAAGATAAATACAATAATTAATTTAGCTGACGATATATCTAGGAGCATGGGTGTTGGCGCTGTACGCATAGCACAAATATATGGAACCCAATACTTAGGTGTAGAGGTACCTAATGACCAACGTGAAACGGTTACTATTAAAGAGCTTTTAATTAATGAAAATTTTAAAAATACATCATCAAAAATTCCTATTTGTATTGGTAAAGACATATCTGGAAATATCGAAGTGATTGATTTAAGTAAAACACCTCACCTTTTAGTTGCTGGAACCACAGGTTCAGGTAAATCAGTTTTTATTAATACTTTGCTAGCAAGCATTTTATATAAATTTTCACCAAAAGACTTGCGCTTAATTCTCATTGACCCAAAGATGCTAGAACTTAGTGTGTATAACGACATTGCGCACTTATTGACCCCAGTAGTCACTGAACCAAAAAAAGCAATTATAGCCTTAAAGTGGGTATGTAAAGAAATGGAGCGACGGTATTCACTTATGAATGAAGAAAATACAAGGAGTCTTGAGGGATATAATGAAAAGTCTATAGAAAAACTTCCTTATATTGTTGTTTTTATTGATGAAATGGCAGATTTAATGATGACTGCTGGTAAGGAAGTTGAGCATTACGTTCAAAGACTAGCGCAAATGGCGAGAGCATGTGGGATACATCTTGTAATGGCCACTCAACGCCCTAGTGTGGACATCATCACAGGGAGTATTAAGGCAAATTTTCCATCAAGGATAAGTTTTCAAGTTGCAAGTAAATATGATAGCAGAACTGTTCTGGGTGAAATTGGTGCTGAGCAATTATTAGGAAATGGGGATATGCTCATGTCTAAAAATGGAGGGAATATTATTCGCTATCAATCTGCTTTTATTTCAGATAGTGAGGTCAACAAACTGATTAAAGAAATTAAAAGAAGTCAAACTGTTCAATATCTGGATGAATTGGATGAAATCATAAAAAATAACGACGAAAACTTCGATAACTTAAGTGAAGAGGATGAGGCCCTCATAACTAAATCAATTGATCTAATACGAACAACTAATAAGGCATCTACAAGTTTTTTACAAAGAAATTTTCAAGTTGGTTATAATAAGGCAGCTAGAATTATGGAAGCATTGGAGCAAAGGGGTGTTGTGTCGCCACCTAACCATGCAGGTAAGAGAGATATTTTAATCAATCAATAAACGCAGTATCTTGTTATGGGACTGAAAATTTATTTTTAGGTTTAATTCTTGTTTTAGTTTTTTTTTCAGATTAGTTAAGTGGGTATCTAATTTATTTATATAAATTAATTTATCTCTTTTCCAAATTAAGTTATACAAATTATCTTTATCAATTCCTTCTTGATTAATTATAAGATTACTAATAATCAAATTTTGTATATCACTTAGCATGGATTTGTTATTTTGACTGCTTATTAATCTTTGATAAGGAAAGTATTTATGACGACCTATTGGAAAATAAACATCAATTATTTTTTTTAAAATTTGTGAATTTAATAAGTTGATATCAATTGGAAGTGAAATTTCAGTTTTATGACCATTTATATTTAGGGTTATTGCCTTATCATTTTCATAAATTAGTATAACTGTTTGATAATTTTTATTAGATGAGGTCAGTAACAGGTGTTTTTGTATTAAATAATTAGATATTGTTTTATAAATAAGTTTATTATCACAGACTAATTTAATCAAATACTATCCTTTAAAATCAACAAAATTAAATTGTCTAAAGTACTTTTTGTTTATTTCATCAAATTTGCAATTCATTATATTTATACTCAAGTTAAGCTCATCCGATTGTATAGAAACTCTTTTTAAAAATTTATCATTACTTTTTTCTATTTTTATAATCATGCCGTTAGAATTGTAAATATTATTTATATTTGGAAAATCTGAAATAATTTCAATTAAAATCTCCAAAGACTCAGTTTTTTTATTAAGATTTTGAACGACCTTACTATGGTTATCAATTAAAAAATAATTATTATTCTTCGCTATGATTGTAAAAAGATCATGTTTGTAGTATTGGTATCTTAGCATTTTATCTTTTATTAAGAAAACACCCTGTTGAACTTCACTGTTTTGATAAACTTCTTCAAAATTGCAAGTTACCTCAATGGCAAATAAAAAATTAATAGGAAATAGAACTAGTAATAATATTCTTTTCAAGAAAATATTCTCGATCCAACTCTAATCAAATTTGACCCACATTTTAAAGAATCTTTGTAATCATTGCTCATTCCCATACTGAGATCTAAGTTAGTATTTAAATTATCTCTTAGTAATCTCATTTCATTAAAATAATCCTGACTGGGTTGATCGAAAGGAGGTATACACATTAGGCCATTTATAGGAAGATTTTTTTCTATGCATAATTTATATAGTTCTCCGAGATCCTCAGGATGTACCCCAGATTTTTGGCTTTCTTTACCAATATTTATTTGTATGAAAAATTTTTTGGTTTTTAAATTCTCCATAGTCATGCACTTAGCTATTTCCTTAACAAGTTTTTCCCTATCCACACTTTGTATACAGTGGAAAAGCTTTAGGGCTACTTTAACTTTATTTGTTTGAAGAGGCCCTATTAAGTGTAATTTCACCTTTGGGTTACTTATATCCTTAAATTTTTCTTGTGCTTCTTGAACTTTATTTTCACCAAATAAATAATATCCATTACTGATTAACTCTCTAACAATTCTTTCATCACGGTTTTTAGTCACTATTTGTAATTTAGCATTAGGAAATTTTTGAAGTGTTTTTTCAATATCACTTAACTGATCGTAATTTATGCTCATCTTTTATTATTATAAGGGGTCATAATTTTCAATTATATCGTTTACGTACTTATCGAGAAATTTCTTCTCTTTAGATGAAATTTCATCATCAAGATCGTCCTGTTTGAGAGGATTTTTTTTTACAAAGTCATCTATCAAATCGTAGTTCAAGTCCATCTCAACGCCCGATTGAATAAGATGAAGGATAATAGAGCTTAAAACTTCATAGCTGTTATTATGTAATTCTTTTTTTGAAATGATCTTTCCTTTGAGAGAGTTGATAACATTTGCATCTGTCCAACTTTGTATATTTGTGTGCCATCCTTTTTTAGAAAGATAAAAGCTAGAACCATTGTGTTCTTCGAGTGATGCTTTGTGATCAAGGTTTAGGAAAATATTTCTTGCAATTTCTTGGTCGTTATTATTATTTCTTTTTATAAATTTATAGACCATATAAGGGTGGTTAATTATATAGACATAAGCTTGGGTGATATTAGATTTAGAGAAATTGAAATTTTTTTCAGTAGAAAAAAATGGAAGATTATTTGATATAAATTTATATGGAGATTTTTGTTTATTAATGACCATCCATTGAAAGAAATAAGAATGATTAATTAAAGTATTGAAATCTATCTTTTCAGACTTTAACAATATTTTGTTAATTTCATCTTGGTAAGAATTAATTTTTTGTTTCAAAGAATTAAAATTTGATAAATAACTTTCCAGAAATGATAAAACATACTCTTTATCTTCACTCAAAAAAGAATTAATCCATACTATTTTTTTGTTTGATACATCATCGCTCAAATTGTGAATAGCATGGTTGGCGTACCTGAAAGAAAGATCATGAAATATCTTTTTCTCATTAGAAAGTTTTTCTAAATAAGAGAGTAATTCTAAATAATTTTCACTATTAGACAATTCATCAAGGTATTTACTATGATAATGATATTGAAATTTATTTAAAAAAGACATTTTATCCTTTATCTATATATTAAAACTATGCAAAAAGAAATTTTAGAACTGCACAATTTAATTAAAATTAAAAATATAGATAAAGCTTATGTAGATGCAAAGAAGATCTATAGATTAGATAAAAAAAATCAGGATATCGTTAAAGTTCTTGCATATCTCCATATTCAAAAGAGTAATTTTGATAGTGCAATTACTGTTCTAGATGAATATTACGAAGAAAACACTGCAGAAAAGGACTTTGATTATTATGTAAATAAAGGCATATCATTAAAATCTATTGAAGAATTCAAAAAATCTTTGTCAATGTATGATAAAGCAACAGAAATTGATCCAAACTCACCCCTGTGTTATACCGTCCCTGCAGAAATATATCTAAAGCTAAGAAAATTTGAAAAAGCTATTGTATTAATAAATCTAGCTCTAGAAAAAATTAATGACTCGTCAGATAAAAATTTTTTGCACTTTCCTAATGCAATTAAATTAAAAACAGAGATTAATGTCGCGCTAAATAGAGACAAGGAAAGTGGGGATATTTTAAAAAAGATATTACAGGAAAAATTTCATCCTGATATTTTTTATTTATTAGCAACTATTAATACAAAACTCATAGACGAAGAATTGCTAGAAAAAGCAGAAAATCAATTAATAATTAATGATAAATCTTTTCAAAATAAATTAGATAGATTTTGGTATGTGCACCCTCTTTATTTCGGACTAGCAATTTGTTATCAAAAAATAGATCAAGCTAAATCTGAAACATTTTATCATTTAGGAAACAAGGAAACTATGAGCTCTTTAAGATATAATTCTTTTGAATATCAAAAAAGTATAGGAGATATTATTACTCATTATGAAAATTTTATAACTGATAATAATAATCAATCTGAAGATGGCTTAAATAATATTTTTATTTTGGGAACACCCAGATCTGGAACCACTTTAATAGAGTCTATAATAGGATCATGTAATGATGTCACCAGTGGCGGGGAGCTTTTAAGTGGTTTTAAATTAATCAATGAGTATGTTAACAATACAAACAAAAAGCCTAATGAATTTTTTGAAGATTTTAAAAAAAAATACTTAAATAGAACGGCCTACCTAAGGGGTAATTTTAAGTTTATTATTGATAAACTTCCTGAAAACTTTTTATTTATTGGTTACTTATTAAAATTATTGCCTGGTTCTAAAATAATAAGGACGTTTAGAGACCCTTGGGATGTAGCAATATCACTTTACAAACAAAGATATGTTACAAATATTCCATACAGTGCAAGTTTTTTTAATATTGGCGTTTTTATGTCTAATTTCGAGGCAATAAATATTTTTTGGAACAATCAATTGAAAACAAGTGACCATATTCTTGATATTAGATATGAAGACTTAGTGAATAACACAGATTTTTATCAAAAAAAAATTTATCACTACTTAGGTATAGAAAGTGATTTTGATGAGGAAAAAAGAAAGACATTTTTCTCTCAAACAGCAAGTATTCGTCAAATTGGTGCTAATGTTCATAGTAAATCTATTGAAAAAAAAGAGTTTTTAGATCATAAAAATGAGTTTTATGATGCGCTTATAATGCAAAGAAAATATTGGGAAAAAAGAGGATTTGAATACAAATCTGATGCATTTTTTGGCTATAAATTGAATTAAAATCGTAGTGTTGCATAAATGCAACATAATTAGAAAAACTGCAATTTCCTCCCAAAAAACCGTTTTAACATAAAATAAATCATTATTATAAGCCGTGTATTAGATCTAATAATAAGAAAGGATTTTATTATGAAAAAAATACTATTAGCGATTTCTGCTATTTCAGCTGCAATGTTTTCAACAGCTGCAAATGCAGATATCTCTGTGAGTGGTTCTGCAAACGCAGTTTATGTTGATGCAGAAGGCAACTCACAAGGTCATGTTGGTGGTACTATATCATTCTCCATGTCAACAACGACTGATGGTGGTGTAACTATTAGCACAGGTGGTCAAATTACTAATGACCCTGATGCTGCTGGTGGTGCAGGTAATGCCTCAGGTATGACAGCATTAACTTTTGCTTTTGCAAACGGTTCAATTACAGTAGCTGACGACGTAGCTGTACCAGCAGGAACAGGTCTTGTTGGTGAATTAGTAGGTCATGCTGACTCAAACCAAGTTACTCATACAAATGACGTAGCACTTACAACAGATGATGGTTCTGGTATTTCAGCATCAACTTCTATTGGTGATATGACACTTGCTGGTACATACTTCTACGATGGTGGTCACAATAACAACATCGATGGTGGTACAACAACTGGTGCTGGTGCGTCTTTAACAATTCCTTTAGGTGATATGTCTTTAGTCGTTTCATCATCTTCAGTAGATGCTAATGGAACAGAGGATAGCTCAACTGGTGGTGCTCTTACTATGACTGCTGGAGGTGGTACATTATCACTTGGTATTGAAACTACTAGTGGTGACACTGCAGCAACAGAAGGTGAAGCATACTCAGTAGCATACTCCACTACTTTAGGTGGAGCATCTGTAGCTGTTGGTTATACTGGATTTGATGCTAACAGTAACACATCACAAAAGACTGACGTAACTGTATCTCAGTCAATTGGCGGTGGCGCTTCAATCTTTGCTGAATACAGCAACCTATCAGGTGCTGGTGCGGTTGCATCTTCACAAACACTTGGTGAAGGTGTTGTAGCTGTTGGTACAAGCGTAAGCTTCTAATTAACTTAAAACTAAATTAGTAATTAAACCGGGGAATTTCTCCCCGGTTTTTTTTTGTTTATTTTTCTATAAATTGATCTAATTTGATGAACATGTTGAAATACATTTGTGTTTTATGTACTGTATTTCTCATCTCTTGTACGGGAACATATGAAAAAAATCAGGCGAAAATGGATGAATTATATGGTTGTAAAAAACCTGGTGAAAATTTAAGCAAAGAAAAGTATAAGGCCTGTTTGGCAAAAGAACGTGCAGGTGGAGAGACGCTTTTTGATTTAGAGGGTAATTTGAATGACTTGATCAGAGGAAAAGATAATGTTGTTTATCAGTATGCTGTAAACCCATATCTATGGAGGGCCGCAATAGAAATAACGAATATTTATCCCCTTAAGATCGCTGACAGCCAAGGTGGATATATCCAAACTGAATGGATTAATAATACTGAAGATAATTCAATAAGATGTCTTATAAAAATTCAAATTTCATCAAAAGAACTCATAACCACTGGTGTTTCTAGTAACTTCTTATGTGAAAATAAAGTAAACGAAACTTGGAGTTCAGATAATATCGATTACGTTGAAGAAGAAAAACAAATCACACTTAAGATCTTGGAAGTTGCAGGCACACTAGAGAAAGCCAACTCATAATTTTAAGGTGTCCTCTAAAAAATATATTTTGGAAATGTTCCCTTATCCATCAGGGAATATACATATGGGCCATGTCAGAAATTATGTTATAGGAGATATTTGTGCTCGTTATCATAAGTTAAAGGGTGACCAAGTAATTCATCCAATGGGATGGGATGCTTTTGGTTTACCTGCAGAAAATGCTGCTATTCAATTTAAAACACATCCTCAAGATTGGACTCTAACAAACATTGAAAATATGAAAAGCCAACTTCAAAGGCTGAATTTAGATTTAGATTGGGATAGAGAGTTAGCTACTTGCGATGAAAATTATTATCGCTTTCAACAAGAACTTTTTATAGATTTATATAACGCAGGCCTAGCTTATAAAAAAGATGCCATTGTAAATTGGGATCCTATTGATCAAACGGTGTTAGCTAATGAACAAGTTATCGATGGAAAAGGCTGGAGGACAGGGGCACCAGTTGAAAAGAAAAATTTATCACAGTGGTTTTTTAAAATAACCGACTATGCTGAGGAGCTTTTAAATGACTTGGATAAATTAGAACTTTGGCCTGAAAAAGTCAAAACTATGCAAAAGAATTGGATAGGAAAATCAATAGGTGCAGAGATTAAATTTAAAATATCTGGAAAAGATAAATTATTAAATATTTACACTACTAGACCGGACACCATTTATGGAGCAACGTTTATTGCAGTTTCAGTAAATCATCAAATAGTGAGCGAAGTTTTAGACAAAGGTTCTATCGAAAAGATTAGAAAAGATTTTGAAACAGTCAATGAAGAAAAAGAAAAACTAGGAGTAAATTTAAACTTAAGTTGTAAGCACCCAATCTTAGATAAAGAAATACCAATATATGTTGCTAATTTTGTTTTGGATAATTATGGAGAAGGTGCCATATTTGGTTGCCCAGCGCACGATGAACGTGACTATGAATTTGCGAAGAAATATTCTCTTCCAATAATAAAAGTTATTGAGTGTAAGGATGAAGAATTACCCTATGTAGGAGATGGTAGATTAATTAATTCTCCTTTGTTGGATGGTCTAAATAAAGCGGAGGCTATTAATGAGATTATTGAATATTTTAGTAAGTCTGGAACTGGAAATAAAAAAATTAATTATAAGATAAGAGATTGGGGTATATCAAGACAAAGGTATTGGGGTTGCCCTATTCCTGTCGTTTATTACGAAGATGGCTCTTATAGAGTCCTTGATAAGTCTGAATTACCTGTTTTACTCCCGTACGATGTTAGTTTAGAAGGCAAAGGGAATGCTTTGCTTAATAATGAGAATTGGAGAAAAATTAAGTGTCCAAAAACCAATAAAACTGCTTTTAGAGAGACTGATACACTTGATACCTTTGTTGACTCCTCTTGGTATTACATTCGTTTTCTTAATAATAAGCTGGATAAGCCATTTGATCGAGAGCAAGTAAATAAATTTCTTCCTGTAGATAAATATATTGGAGGGATTGAACACGCCATACTACATCTGTTATATTCAAGATTTTTTATGAAGGCACTTAGAGATATATATGATTTTAGTGTTGACGAGCCGTTTAAACAACTTTTTACACAAGGGATGATTACTCATAAAACATATAAAACTTCAAAAAATGAATGGGTGATGCCAATAGAAGTAGTATCAGTAGATGGAAAACTTTTAAAACGTAAAACTGGCGAAATTATTGAAGAAGGGCCAAGTGAGAAAATGTCTAAGTCAAAGAAAAATGTGGTTGAACCGGACGAAATTTTGGAAAATTATGGTATTGATGCAACAAGGATTTTCATGATATCTGACTCTCCTCCTGATCGAGAGCTTGAATGGACAGATGAAGGAATTCAAAGTTCTAAAAATTTAATTAATAGAATACAAAGGTATTTTTCAGAAAATAAAGGTGAGGTTAATTTAGAGGTAGAAAAGCAAATTGAAAAATTTGTTTATAATGTTGAAAAAAATATATTAAGTTTTTCTTTAAATAAATGTGTTGCTGATATTTATACTCTTTTTAATTATTTAGAAAAAAAGGATATTTATCTCAATAATAATAAATTAAGCAAAAAAATACTAGCATGTCTATATCCGATAGTTCCAAAATTGTCATTACAACTTGTTGAGGAATTATTTAACTTAAATAATTTTAATGACTGGCCAGAAATAAATAAAAATTTATTAATTGAAGATAAAATTAAACTTCCTATTCAGATACAAGGTAAATTAATAACAACTATTGATACTGAAAAAGGCTATTCAGAACAAGAAATTTTAAATTCTGTATATCAATTGGATAAAATAAGAAATAAAATGCTAGATAAGAAAGTTGTAAAAGTTATCAATGTTCAAGATAAAATTATTAATATTATTCTTAATTAGTTGCTTATCTATTTCGTGCACAAATAAAAAAGAAGGAAATAATTTCAAGCTATCTGTGGCTTATATTGGTGGGGAATACGAGGGGTTAATTTTATCTAATCAGCTAAAGAATCAATTAAATAACTTAGGAATGCTTATTGAAAGTTCAAGATATGAAGTTCAAGCAAATATTTCTCATTCACAAAATTTATATATTACAAATATAGATAATACATCTGATCGGGAACAAATAGATAGTAATATAAGTATTAAAATTTTTGATAAAAAATTAAATTGTGTGACTTATAAATATAATGAAACAATTTCACAGTTTTATGTTCTTGCATCAAGTGACCAATTCATAAGTAATACCACTGCTGTTGAAGAAATAAAAATTGAGAATACAGAATATTTTGTTATGAGTTTTATCAATAGTCTAACAGCGAGATCTTTTGTTTGTGGAAAATAAAAACAATATTGAGAAAATAAAGCAATTTTTATCTGTCAAAAAAAATAGCGCCTTACTAATTAATCAAGTTAATGAGGAAATTGGTAGTTTTTACGAACTAGTAATAAAAGAAATCTCAAAAGAAAGTGATATTAAGATTAGTTTTAACACAGATATAATTAATCCAGATGAAACTAGTGACTTATTTCAAGAAGAAAGGATTTATTTATATCATTTAACAAATAGTAAGTATATTGAAGAAATAGCCAAAAAAAACTATAGAAAAATTATTATCTCTGATTACAAAAATTTTAAAAAATTTCAAAAAGAATTTCAAACTATTAATGGTTATGATTACGAAAAAGATATGGTTTATTTTTTTAAGAATATTTATAAAATTAACGAACAAGAATTAATAAATTATTGTATATCACATCCTTATTTTACAATGTCTGAAACTACAAAATATAAAATCAATGAATCTAGTTATTTGGCTGATAGTAGTATCGATAGCACAAATAATTTTATACTTGATATAAGGAAAAGCATATTTAATTTGAAAAGATCTCAAATTGATATTAAAAAACTATTTATGATGCTAAAGAATGAGGTTAAATATAAGAAACTTAATTTTTTAGTTTTTTAATCAGAAAACTATATTGTTCTAAATTCTCGTAAAAGATCTTTATATTTCCTTTACCTTTTTTATTGTAAGTTATTTTTGTTTTGAACCCTATGGTGTCACTTAAGGTCTCTTCTTCATGTATGAGATTTGGTTCTTGCACACTTCGTTTTCTTTTATTCTTTTCCAAATTTCTTACAGATATTTTTCCAGACGCAATTTGATTTAAAGAATAATCATCAAAATCTTCTGGTGTTTTACCAACTAGGGCCCTTGCATGTCCCATAGATATTTTTCCACTGTTAAGTAAATCAAAAAAGAAATCGTCTAAGTCTAATATTCTTAGTAAGTTTGTTATATGAGACCTACTTTTGCCAACGATATTAGATAATGTCTCATGTGTATAATTATTTTTTTCAATTAAACGCTGATATGCTTTTGCCTCCTCTGATACCTTGAGATCTTCTCTTTGAATATTCTCAATCAAAGATATTTCGTCTTTGTCAAGGTCCTCAGGTAATAATAAAGCTGGAAGTATTTTAAGATCAGTATTTTGTGCTGCCCTCCATCTTCTCTCACCCGCTACCAGTGAAAAAGTATCAGTACTTCTCTTGGTAAGAATAAGTGGTTGAATTAGCCCATTTTTTTTGATTGATTGAGCTAATTCATTTATTTTTTCCTTATTAAATTCTTTTCTAGGTTGTGTCTCGTCTCTGAAAATTTTCTCGATTGGAATAAATAATAAACCCTTATTATCAGAGGAACTATCCTGAATAAGATCTCTATTTCCAAGTAAAGAAGATAGACCTTTTCCTAATTTTTTATTGACTGCCATTTGAACTACCCCTCTCTAAAAATTCTTTGGCTAAGGCTATGTAAGCTTGTGAGCCACTACATTTTAAATCATATATAATCGCAGGTAGACCGTGACTTGGTGCTTCGGATAAAGTTACATTTCTTGGTACATTAAATTTATAAACATTAGTGTCAAAATATTCTCTGGCTTCTCTCTCTATCAAAGATGATAAAGAATTTCGTCTATCATACATTGTTAAAATTATTCCATTAAGTTTAAGATTAATATTTAAATTAGATTTTACTAATTCAATGGTTTTGATTAATTTGGATAATCCCTCTAAAGCAAAAAATTCACATTGTACTGGAATTAAAACCTCATCACTTGCTGTTAAAGAACTTACTGTTAATAATCCAAGCGTTGGCGGAGTATCAATGAAAATATATTCATAATTATCTTTTATTTCTGATATGTAGTTTTTTAAAAGAGTATTTCTGTTGTCATCGTCAGCCAACTCATATTCTGCAGCAGCAAGATCCTCACATGCGGAGATAACATCTAAATGAGGAATTTGAGATTTTTGTATTGCATCCCTAATATTTACCTCATTGCTAAAAACTCTATAAATAGATAATTTAGAGTCATAAGCGTTAAATGACATTGAAGAATTGTATTGCGGGTCCATATCAATAATTAAAACTTTCTTATCTATTGATGCTAATGCTGTTGCAAGATTAACAACAGTTGTTGTTTTTCCGACACCTCCTTTTTGATTAGCTATTGTAATTACCATTTAGTACCTACTACTATAATTTTAGATTCATCAGATGTAATACTAGGATGAGCTTCCCAAAAGTATTTATTTTGATTGATAAGTTGTATTTCAGATAAATAAGACTTACCTTTAAGTAAAATAAACTTTGTATGTTTACAAATAATTTTTTTGGTTAAGGAGATTATTTTTTCAATTGGTGCAAATGCACGTGCTGTAATATAATCGACCTTAAGATCATTTAGATCATTAATAGATTTGTTGTGAATAACATATTCAAGTCCAAGTCGTGATTTGCAGTTTTCTAAGAAGATTGATTTCTTTGGTGATTTTTCAACTAAATGAAGGTTTTTATATCCTATGATTGAAAGAACAATCCCTGGAAGTCCAGCACCTGAACCAATGTCCATATGGTTTTTTTCGTTGTGTGGCAAGTATTTAATTATTTGTATGCAGTCAAGTAAATGTCTTTGATCAAAATCATCAATTGTACTTCTGCCTATTAAATTCATCTTTTCGTTTTCATCAATAACCATCATCTTGTATTCATATAATTTTTGTAAAACTGATTTACTATCTTTAAAATTTTCATTACAGAAAATTTCTAAGTTAGCATTAAGCAACTTTAGTACCCTTAATTTTTTTATGTTTTATTATTTGAAAAAGAGCACTTGGTGTAATACCAGATATTTTTCCTGCATCATGTAAATTTACTGGTTTGTATTTATTTAATTTTTCCAGTATCTCTCGAGATAAAGAAGGTATTTTGTTAAAGTCAATATTAGTTAAATTCATATTTTTATTTTTGTTCAGCTGATCATAAGATTTCCTCTCACGCTTATAAAAGACTTCATACTTTGAGTCAAAATATATTTTAGTGAGTAATTTTTGGTCTATAGTAAAATTAAAGAATTTCTTAAAATTATTTGTAGTGGGATCTAAAAATTTTAATACTTCAAATCCATTCCTAATTTTACCATCTTTTTTTACTTTGATTTTCTTCTTCATCAAATCATTAGGAGAATATTTTAGTAACTCTAGTTTTTTTATTATTTTTTTTTCACTATCTATATTTTTATTAATAAAATTGAAGTCAGTTTTATTAAATATTTTTGTATTAATGTTTGTAGCAAATCTTTCATAGGAATTATCTGTTCTTAGTTTCAATCTGTTTTCTGCTCTTGATGTGAACATACGGTAGGGTTCTGTTACTCCAAGCTTTGTGAGATCATCAACTAAAACTCCTATATAGCTATTATCTCTTTCAAAAACTTTATTATCGAATTTTACCCTTTTTATTTTTACAACAGCATGGATTCCTGCATATATACCTTGACCTGCAGCTTCTTCATACCCAGTAGTTCCATTAATTTGGCCTGCTAAAAAAAAGTTTTCTATTTTTTTTGTCTCAAAATTATTTTTTAATTCTCTAGGATCTACTGAGTCATATTCAACGGCGTATCCAAATTGATCTATTTCACATTTTTCCAACCCTTTAATAGATCTTAGAAATTTTAATTGAATTTTCTTATCCAGCGAATTTGATATTCCATTTGGGTAGACAAGATCAGAGTTAAGTCCCTCTGGTTCCAAGAAAATATTGTGGCCGTTTCTGTCGCCAAATTTTGTTACTTTATCTTCTATTGATGGACAATAGCGAACTCCTTGGGACTTGATAATACCAGAGTACATTGCAGATTTATCAAGATTATCTCTGATTATTTTATGTGTTTTATTATTAGTCTTAGTGATATAACAATTAATATTTTTGTTCGTATTTTGTTTTGTAAAATAAGATAAAAAAATGCCATTATTTTCAGATGGCTGGGGATCAAGAATATCATAATTGATAGATTGAGTATAAATTCTAGGAGGAGTGCCAGTTTTAAGTCGCATTGTCTTAAAATTTTTATTGATAAACTTTGCAAGCTCTTTAGAAGAGCTATTTCCTATTCTTCCTGCCTCTTTCACCTCATTTCCAAAATAAATCTTACCATTTAGAAAGGTTCCAGTCGTAAGAATAACAACCTTTGATTTGATTTTACCTGCGTTAATGCAATCAACCCCAATAATCTTATTGTTTTTTTTTAAAACATTTATTGCTTCATCTTCAATAAGTTCAATTTTAGAGGATTTGATGTATTTTTGCATATTTTTAGCATAGAGATCTCTATCAATCTGTGCTCTGACGCCCCATACAGCAGGTCCTTTTGATAAATTTAATACTCTATAATGAATTGCTGATTTATCTCCTATTTTGCAAATAACCCCACCTAAAATATCAACTTCACTGGCTATATGAGTTTTTCCAACCCCTCCAATACTCGGATTACATGATAGTTTGCCCAAATCTGAGTGATTTTTCGTAATTAAAGCTGTTTTTAAACCATATTTTTCACATATGTTGGCAGCCTCTATGCCAGCGTGTCCAGCTCCTATTACTATTACATCATAATGTTCCACGTGAAACAATCTACTTTCCTATGCAAAAATTGCTAAAGACTCTATCATAAACATCTTCATTATTAATATAACCAAATTCGTATGAAAAATCATCTAATATATTTCTCACTAATTGAGCAATAATTAATATGTCTTTTTCATTAAGAATATCTCTCTCGTATTCTGATATTTTTTGTAAAAATTCTACCTCATTAGAGTTAAATTCCAATTTATTATTTTTATGACTTATATACTTGTTGTAAATACGAGATAGTTTTATTCTTTTTAAAAGATCTTCTCTATTTAGATTATGATTAATTTTGATATTTTTAGAATTATAGCTAAATTGATCTGATTTAGTCTCTATTAGTGTAAAATTCTTGTTTATATCAAAGTCTTTAAATAATTGATTTAAGTCCCTATTTATGGTCTTTTTATCCTTTAAAATGAAAAAATGATCAATATCTTTTGACAATTTTTGTGCTTTTTTATAACCAAATTTTTCTATCCTTCCTTGCTTATATCTTTGACCAGCTGTATCGAATATTTCAAATTTTTTACCATCAACTATTATTTGGTTTGATAGAATATCCCTGGTAGTGCCCTTAATTTCAGCAACAATAGCTCTGTCTTTATCGATAATTTTATTAAATAGAGTTGATTTCCCAACATTGACCGGTCCAATCAACATAACTCTGCAAATATTTTTTTGTTCTATTTTTGTTCTATTTTTAAGTAATAAATTATTACAATTATTAAAAAAATTCCTTGCTTTTTTCATTATTTTTTTAAAATTAAACTCTTCATCATCAACAAAATCAATAGATGCAGTGATTTCAGAAAACAAATTTACAATATCTTCTCTAAGAGGGGCAAGACCGCTAACTGTGTCGCCTTTAAATAGGATTTTTTTATTATATTCTAATGAAGAAAAAGACTCATTATTTATAATTAAATTGATTGCTTTGGCCTGTTTAAGAGAATATTTGTTATTTAAAACAGAGCGGAAAGAAAACTCCCCTTTTTGGGCCAATCTTAATCCAGGTATATTGAAGTCTTTAAATAATTGCTCAAGCTGACTGGCTATAAGGGGCGAACCATGAATAAATATCTCGCAAACATCCTCTCCTGTAAATGAGTTAGGTGATTTAAAATATACAACATTACATTTATCTAAGATTGTTCCATCTATATTATGAAGTTCCACTAATTTCATTATTGAATGATCTTTAGAGAAATTTCTTTTAGTGAGTTTTTTTAAAATTGGTAAAACATCCTCTCCCGATATTCTGTAACCTATAATAGGCGATTTAACCAAAGGTGTAAAATTTGAATAAATTGTTCCTGTATTAAACAAAGCTTTGACATTATAAATTTATAATTATGCTAGTCTAGCCATGAAAGCAGTCTTATTTGGGTCTATAGGGACATTAATAGAAACGTCTGACATCCAACGAAAATCATTTAATCATGCATTTAAAAGGGAAGGGTTAAACTGGTATTGGAGTAGAAAGACTTATAGTAAATTGCTAAAAAAATCTGGGGGGATAAGAAGAATTGAAGATTTTGCAAGACAAAATAGTGAAAACGTCAACGCAAAAAAGATATGGAAAAATAAAACAGATATTTTTAATAAAACAATTATCTCAAATAGTATGAGTGCAAGAAAAGGTGTTTTAAAAATTTTTAAATATGCAAAGAAAAATAATATTGAAATTGGACTAGTATCATCTACCTCAAAGAAAAATATTTCTACAATATTTAAAGCACTAAATGGTCAAATAAGTAGAGATGAATTTAGCTTCATAGGGAATAAAAATTTAGTATCTAAGCCTAAACCAAATCCAGATATTTATTTTAAAGCTTTAGAGATTATGAATTTAGATAAAAAAGATTGTCTAGCAATCGAAGACTCTGAAGAAAGTGCAAAATCTGCTATTAATGCTGGCATACAATGTATTGCATTTCCAGGTATTTATCATAGTGATGAGGTCTTTGAGTCTTGTAAATTAAAATTAAATAAATTGGATATATCTATTTTTAAATAATTATTTTAATTTGATTATAGAAAAAGTTATCTAAATAAATGGACTTGATTTGATTTTATCTAAACCTGAACACATTAAGATTTATGGACACAGAGGGGCAAGAGGAGATCTCCCTGAAAATACTTTGAGAAGTTTTAAGTATTTATTTGAGAATAATATCAGTGCTTATGAAGCTGACATTGTGTTATCTAAAGACCTAGTTCCAGTTATTTATCATGATTTTAGGCTAAACCCAGCTCTCACAAAAGACAGTGAGGGAAATTGGATAACAAATGATAATATCAAAATATATGATCTAACATATGAACAATTATCCAAATTTACTATTGGATCCGTTAATAAGAAATCGAAATATGGAAGAAAATTTAATAACCAAAAAAACTTACCTGCACAAAAAATACCTAAATTGTCTGATCTTCTTGAGTTGACATCAAGAAATATTTTAAGTGGCTTGATAGTTAATTTAGAAATCAAATCAACTCCTATTGAAAATAACTTAACACCGCATCCTGATATAATGGCAAAACTGATAATTAATGAAGTTAAAAAATTTAAATTAAGGGATAATGTAATTTATTCATCTTTTGATTGGAGGATATTAAGAGAAATAAAAACTTTAGATTCAAAAATTCCAAGAGCTTATTTAACATCTAAAAAGAGGGGTAAAATCTATAATAAGTCTCCTTGGTTAGATTTAATGCCAGTATATGATAAAGATAACTTGGGCTTACCAAAGCTTGTTAAAAAACTAGGTGGTAATGCGTGGCACCCAAAACACAAAGATATTAAAAAGGAAGATGTCAGAATATCACATGATGAGGGACTGCCCGTTAATGTTTGGACAGTTAACGAAGAATACGACATGATGAGAATGATTGACTATGGTGTAGACGGCATCATAACTGATTACCCTATAAAATTAAAAGAGCTTTGCGAAAGAAATAATATTAAATGGATTTAAATTTACTGGTTCATACTATTGAAAAACTCTTCATTAGTTTTGCAGTCTTTCATCTTATCTAGTAAAAATTCCATGGCATCTACCGTACCCATGGATGATAAAATTTTCCTTAAAATAAAAACTTTTTGAAGGTCACCGGCATCTAATAACAAATCTTCTTTTCTAGTTCCGGATTTTTGGACATCAATGGCAGGATAGGTTCTTTTATCAGAAAGTTTTCTATCTAGAACAATTTCAGAATTACCAGTTCCTTTAAATTCTTCAAAAATTACTTCGTCCATTCTGCTACCAGTTTCGATCAAAGCAGTCGCGACAATAGTTAACGATCCACCCTCCTCAATGTTTCTAGCGGCACCAAAGAATCTTTTAGGTCTTTGCAAAGCGTTTGCATCGACGCCACCTGTTAAAACTTTTCCGCTTGAAGGTACGACAGTGTTGTAGGCTCTGCCTAACCTTGTTATTGAGTCTAGAAGAATTACCACATCATATTTATTTTCTGCTAATCTCTTTGCCTTTTCTATAACCATTTCAGCTACTTGTACGTGTCTTGCTGCTGGTTCATCAAATGTTGAACTTATAACCTCTCCATTAACAGATCTTTGCATATCAGTAACTTCTTCAGGTCTTTCATCTATTAAAAGAACCATCAAATAAACTTTAGGGAAATTTTCTGCAATTGATTTTGCAATTTTTTGTAAGATTACAGTCTTACCAGATCTTGGTGGTGCAACAATTAAAGATCTTTGGCCTGCTCCAACAGGGGCAATAATATCAATAATTCTTGAGGAGAGATCAATATCAGGTTTTTCTGTTTCTAAATTAAACTTTTTCTCAGGATATAATGGGGTTAGGTTATCAAAATTTGTTTTAAATTTATTATTTTTAGCAATTTCTATAAAATTAACTTTATTGGTTTCAACTAAAGCAAAATATCTCTCACCATCTTTTGGAGGGCGAATAGGACCTTCTAGAGTATCTCCTTTTCTTAATCCATATCTTTTAATTTGATTTGGGCTTACATATATATCATCTGGCCCAGGTAAATAGTTAGAGTCTGCGGAACGAAGAAATCCAAAACCATCTTGCATTGTTTCTAAAACTCCTTCTCCAATTATTTCTTCATTCTTTTCAGCAAATTTTTTAAGAACAGAAAAATATATGTCTTGTTTTTTTAAGCCAGAGGCATTTTCAATACCTAATGATTCAGCATAATCGAGAAGTTCTTGAGGTTTTTTGTCTTTTAATTCGTTTAAATGCATATTGGGAGTTACCTAGATAGTTAGATATATTGAATAAGTTTTATAACAAAAAATAAAAAGAAAATATATATATTTATATGTAGACTTGTTGTTGTATGTCGAATGATGGGGATTAACATCTTACTGTAAAAAAAAACCCTTATTTTATTGAATTTTTATTGTTTAATAACAAATGTAGATAACTTAATATTGATAAATTAATGGTTTTTTTGCTGTTTAAAACTCTCTAAATTCATGAATAACTTTATTAATCCACAGTTAACTAAACAGGTTATTATTGGCACAAAAAGTCAATCAAGAAGAAAATTATTTAAAATGATGAATTTGAAATTTCAATATCGGTCAGCCAATATAAATGAAAAAGCTGTTAAAAATTTAAAAAATGATAAATATGATGCTTTAAAAATAGCAAAAGCGAAAGCCACATATCTTTCTAAAAAAAATAAAAACAAAACAATTATTACATTTGATACTGCTATTCTGCACATGG